>JAACJQ010000267.1 GCA_016879935.1 Archangiaceae bacterium
AACGCAGCCGTCGCAACGCAGCCGTCGCAACGCAGCCGTCGCAACGCAGCCGTCGCAACGCAGCCGTCGCAACGCAGCCGTCGGAACGCACGCGGCTCAGGGCATTTCACGGGTAATGGCCGACCTATCGCCGCCTCAGGTCGTTGAACGTCAGCGGATGCGCATCGAGCGGGAGCGACTGAACCCACGCTGCCGTCCGGGTGGGGTCGCTCGCATCACAGATGAAGACGAAGCGCGCGGTGGCGTCGGTCGCGTGAATGGTCCACGTCTCTTCGTGAATCACCTCGGCCGGGCCCACCTCGGCCATCTCGACGAAGAGCTCGATGCGCCACATCGCATCGTCGAAGCGCAGCCGTCCACCTTGCGCACAGAAGCCCAGCGTCTCGAGCTCGAGGCCATTCGACGAGATCGTGGGCACTTCGGGGAAGCGCTCGCGCAGAAACCCGGTGGCCACCTGACAGAAGGCCTCACAGGTGCGCGGCCGGCCGAGGCTCGTGCGCGGCGTCCACCGCTCGAGCACACGCTTCAAGTTCGGGCCCGCGACGGCCAGCAGACGTGGCCACCGCTCGCCTGACTTCAGCTCGGGCAACAAGTCGAAGAAGATCTCGCTGGTGGCCTCGGGCCGCGCGAGCACGGTGGCCAGCTTTGGTGCATCGTCGAGCGCAGCGCGCGCGTCTTCGAGGAACGAGCTCACTTCACCGTGACGGGAATGTCCTTCGTGGTGTCTTCGGTCACGATGCGAATGGTGGCCTTGCCTTTCGCCTTGCCCTGAACGAACAGCGTCGACTCTCGGCGCGTGACGTCGGTGCCGTCCTTCCATTCGTCCTTCTTGATGCGCTGACCCCAGAAGAGCGTGGCCGCGTCACCCTTCACCTGCACCTCGACGGGCTTGAGCTCGTCGATGCGGAACTCCATCACCTCGTTCGGTGCGAGGCCGATCTCTTCGGTGTCGAGCAGCCACGGCGCGCTCCAGCCGGGAGACGGGCTCCAGGTGCGGCGCACGTCGTTGGCGAGCTCTTCTTCGTACTTCTCGCGGGTGATGATCTCTTGCGGGGCGTCGAGGCTCTTCACCGTCGAAGCGTCCTTCGTGTACACGCGGCGCCAGTCACCGCGGTCGACGGCGCGAAAGCTCGAGCAGCCGATGGCCAGCGCCAGCACCGAGACGATGAGGAAGAGGCGGGTCTCCATGGGCGCGCATGGTGGCGCGGCTGCGTGGTTCTGTCACGTGGCCCGCGCGACGCGACCGCGGCGGCTGCTATCTCCCGGCCATGAGCAGCGGCTCCGCAGTGTTCCTCGAGAAGACTGGCCTCGACGCAGCGCAGGTCTTCGCGGTGCTGGGCAAGACCCTCGCGCTCGAGGTGCTCGATGACGAACCCCAGGTCGAGCTCTTCGAACGAAAGCGAGAGGGCATCAGCGCCGTCGTCGTGCTGCACGAAGAAGAAGGCGACGGGTTCGACCTGTTGAAGAAGTTCGCCAGCCATCTCGCCGCGGAGCTGGGCCGCCCCACGTGGATGATCGACACCTTCTCGAACGCAGACATCGGCACTGCCGCCATGGCGTTCGACCAGCGCGGCAAGCGGCGCTGGACGATGGACTTCAGCCGCGACGTCGAGCCTTCGGTGCTCTCGAGCGTTCGCGCGAAGCTCGGTGCGCCTCGTCTCACACCCAGCAGCGATGAGCTGCCGTTCTGGCGAATGGTCTCGGAGTGGAAATCGAAGCCGAAGCGCGACCTCTTCGGCATGGGCGACAGCCAGGTGCTCGATCTCGCCCACCAGAAGTGGAAGCTCGTTCACCGCGGCGTGCCGGTGGCTTCGGGTCGCCGCCGTCGGGTCGTGAGCCCTGTCGCCACACGCGCAGCCCCCATCGAGCGCGAGGTTCCCGCGCTGCGCCTCGAGCCCAGCGTCATCAGCGAAGAACGGTGGGCCGCGGTGGAAGCGGCCAATCAGGCGCGTGCGGCGCTGCTCCTCGACGACGCCGCAGCGTGGAAACGACGACTCCGCGCACGGGAGATTGCGCCGGGGCCATCGAAGATCGTTCAGGTGCCCAGGGCCCTTCTCGAGCCGGCACGGCAGCTCTCGACGCGACTGCAGGTGCCGCTCGAGTGGGTGCTCCAGCAGGCCATCTGGTTCGCCCGCACCTGGAGCCTGCACTGGACTCACTTCAAGGCCATCGCGCCGGTCGACCTCGAGGCTGTCGAGCTGAGGCTCGCGCCGGGGCTCGAGGCCGCGCTGAAGAGCGTGCGGCGCCCCGACCTGAAGGACGCGAGCTTCGACGAGATGGTGTGTTTGCGTCTGCTGGTCGGGGTTCCGCGCCTCGCGCTCGAGCTGGGAGCCCGCTGAACGACGAAGGCCCGGCCTTCCGTGGAAGACCGGGCCCGCGGGTGAGGGCGGCGTGCTGTGCGGAGCGCTCGCTCCGCAGCGTCACATCTCGGTGCGGCCGCTCAGGTTGTTGCGCTCGGGCATGTCGAAGCCCTGCTCCTCTTTGGGAGCCGACTTCTTCACCGCACGAACCGGCTTGATGGGCGCGAGGTCGTCATCGGCGACGTTCACCGGCGTGGGCGTCACGGGCACCTGCGTCGGCACCACGATGCGCTGCGTCTCGGCGGCCTGCTGCATCGCGGCGCCCTGCTTGGCCGCCAGGTGCACCGCCACGCCCATCAACACGATGATGGCCGCCGCCATCGCGCCGCCGACGACGTAGATCCACTTCGCGGGCTTCTGCAGCTGAGCGAGCTGCTCGGGCGTCAGCGTCACCGCACCCGCCTGCGCGAGCTCGGGCGAGACCATGATGGAGTCGGTGAGCTGCACCGACGACGTCGCGATGGGAGTCATGCGCGGCGCGGGGGGCACCACGAGATCGGCGCTCGCGCTCGACGACTGCGAGACCTGCGTCTGCGAGAGCAGCGCGTCGATCTGCACCGCCGGCATCTCGATGGTCGGCAGCTTCACGACGTCGGTCGGCGAGACCTCGGGCACTTCCTGCGAGTCGGTGCGGGGCTTCGCTTCGGCCTGCACGGAGACCGCCTCGGCGGTCACGGCGGGAATCGAGGTGTCGGTCTTCGTCTCGGCAGGAACGTGCGCGGCGACGACGACGGTGTCGGCCTTCACGCCCTCGGCCACCACGGCCGCATCGGCAGCTGCCGCAGCGCCGGGCTCGACGACGGGCAACGGCTCGATGACCACGGGCTTGCGCGCCATCGCCTCGGCAGCCGCCATCAGCTCGGGCGGAAGGCGAACGGCCGGCATCTCGGGAACCGTCGGCAACATCGCGGGCGCGGGCGGGCGCGAGAACGCCGTCGCCACTTCGCGGGCCGACGGGCGCAGCTCGGGGTTCGTCGCGACCATGCGAACGATCATCGTGCGCCACGGGTCGGGAATCGTGGTGGGCACACGCGGCGTCCACTCGCCCGAGGCCACCAGGTGCACCACGCCCAGCGTCGTCTGCGCGGTCGGCAGCGGCGCGCCGGCGATGGCGCAGAGCACAGCGCCCAGCGAGTAGACGTCGCCCGACATCGACGAGCCAGAGCCCTTCGCCCGCTCGGGCGAGAGGTACGCGGCCGTGCGGGGCAGGTTCTGCATCAGACGGTTCTCGCCGCGGCGATCGGTCATGCGGTTCGCGATGACGAGCGGCATGTCCCACAGGTAGGCGCGGTCGGGCGGCACCAGCAGCACCGACTCCGTCGAGAGCTCGCCGTGCACCACGCCCTGGTCGTGCACCATGGCGAGCGCGTCAGAGAGCTGCGAGGCGACGCGAATGACGATGTCGATGTCGAGGCGATCTTCGACGAGCGCCGACAACACCTGGCCCTCGGGGAAGTCCATGGCCACGAAGGCCGAGGTGCCCACCGAGCCGGTCTGGTGAATGCGGGGCAGCGTGGGGTGCGCAGGCAGCTTCTCGCAGGCCTTCACCGCGGCGTCGCCGTTGGCCTCGAGCGGAAGCCACCGAACCGCCAGCCGGTTGCCCGACTCGAGGTCTTCGGCGCAGTCGAGACGACCGATGCCATCGCAGCGCAACGGCGCGCGAATCTTGATCTTTGGATCCAACTCACCCATGTCCGGCCCCCGGAAGTAGCCGAGGCGTACTGCCCCTTTTGGTCCGCCCGTCAGCGCCCTTCGACCAACGCGCCAGCGGACGCACCCCATACCACCCTCGCTCCTACCTGCACACCCCCCCCGGGACGCCGGAAGTCCCCGGAAGAACGGTGGTCCACGCGGTGCCGTCGTAACGCACCACGTCGAAATTCGAGGTGTTGGCTGCTGCGGTGGCGAAGATGTCGTTCGGAGCGCGGATGAGGAGGTGATTCAGGCCTGTACGGGCGGCGAGCACGGTCCAGCTGGTGGCCTGGGCATCGAGCCGCGCGAAGACCTGATCGCCGGCGACCCAGATGGCGCCGTTGACGAGCTTGCAGCTGGTGAACGTGCGGCCGGCCATGGGGAAAGGAGGCGCGGCGACCCACGTTCCACCCGCTCGTCTCCACACCGTCGAGTTGGCGCCGCAGGCGACGGCTTGACCGACGACCGGGCAATCGACGGCGTTGAAGTCGTTGACCGTGGTGACCGACGCCTCGCGGGTGGCGGTGGTGAGGCCGATGGAGAAGACGGCGCCACCGGTTCCGACGGCCCACGCCTCGGTGTCGCTCGCGCGACAGACGCCGCGGAACGTGGTGCTCGGCGCCGTCGTGGTGAGCCGCGTGTAGCCCTGGAAGTTCACGCGCCCGATGAGCCCGGCGTTCAGGCCATCGCGGCCGACGACGAGAATCGAGAGCGCGCTGTTGCGGCCCTCGGCGTCTTCCACGTTGTACTGGGGGCTCGAGGGCGGCCGGCGAAACTCGTAGACGTCACTGCCAGCGTGCTGCACCGCCAGCTCGCCATTCTTGCCGAGCAGCGTGAGCTCGCCGTTGAACGAGGTGACGGCGCCGAAGTCGAGGCCGAGGTCGAGGGCGTCGGTGCGCTCGACGGGCGTGGTGCGGCGGTAGAAGACGTTGTTCACGTTTCGCACGCGGTCGACTTCGGCGACGACGACGCCAGCGCTCTCGGAGGGCGAGAGGTGCTCTTCACCGAGCTCGGTGTCGAGCTGCGCGATGGGGAAGGGCGCGGTGCCGGGGCCGGTGACGCGATAGAGGCGGCCTGTTCCGAGAATCGAGCTCGTCTGCACCCAGACCGCGCGGGTGCCGGCCGACGGCGGAGCCCCGGTGATGCCGACGATGCCGTCTCCGGTGAGCAGGCTGAGGCCCGTCGTCGCGGCGTAGCTGCCGGTCGAGACGTGGCGAATCGAGCTGTTGTCGTCGAAGCCGCACAGCGCGTCCTGCCCGCCCGACATGGGCACGTCGACCCAGGGCCCGAGGCTGACGCAGCCGCGCGTCTCGGTGGGCGCGAGGTCGACGAACCAGGTCGTCGAGCTGGCGGCGTTGCGATAGCCGACGCAGGTGCGGCGCACGCCCGAGCCGTCACGACAGGAGCCGCCGATGCGCTCGCGCTGCGTCTCGTCGACCCACACGCTCGTCATCACCCCTCCGTCGACCGAGAGGGTGCCGTTCGTCCACGCCATGCCGTTCCACTTCGCCCAGTTGCCGCTGGTGTCGGCGACCAGCACGGCCATGTCGGTGGTGCCGTCGACGCCGATGAGGTTCGAGGTGGCCGGCATGGCGGGTGCGGGCGTGGTGAGGAAGGTGCCCGAGGCGCGGTCCCATCTCCACACGGTGCGCGCATCGCCGACGACCCACGCCTGATTCTGCGAGGTGAAGTTCACCGCGTTCAGCTTCACGTTCGCCACCGGCGCTGGCACCGTCGCCCAGCGGGCACCGTTCCACTGGCTGACGTTGCTGCGGTCTCCCACTGCGACCACCGAGCTGCCAGTGGAGCCGGGGGCGAGGTCGATGGCGTTGATGGCGAAGCGGAGGCGGGGGCCGGTCTGCTGCACGGTGAGGGGGCAGATGCCCGAGACGCAGGCCCCCGGCGCGCAGTCGAGGTCGAAGCTGTCGAAGGCGCACTGCCCTGTGGCAGGCACGCAGCGCCCCTGGCCCATGAACGAGCGGGCGACGGAGCCCACGCAGGTCGGCGGTGGCACCGTGGTGCACGTGACGGTCGCGCAGAGGTCGCCGCCTCCGCCCGCCATGCCACCTGAAGTCATGCCGCCGGCCGTTCCGCCCGCCTCACCACCGCCGACGACGAAGCCGCCCCCATCGCCGCCGCCCGGGGTGACGAAGCCGCCTGCCGAGCCGCCTCCGCCACCCGTGGAGCCGTTCGCGCGGCAGGTGAAGCTCACGCAGGTGTAGCCCGTGGGGCAGAGGTCGATCTCGTTGCAGCGATGCCCCTCGGGGTCGACCTCGACGTTCATGTTGCAGCCGGCGAGCAGGGCCGTGACGAGCAGCGCGCGCTTCACGGGGCACGCTCCGCCGGCTTCATGCCGGGCTCGGGCATCGAGATGACGAACAGCACACCGCCCGTGACCGCGGCGACACCACCTGCGACGAAGAGCACGTTGGCGACGGTGGCCTTGCCGTTCGAGTCTGCCGCCGCGCCCCGCGCTTCACGCACCGTCAACGCGAGGTCGGCCGCGCGCTGCGCATCGGCGTTGGCCAGGGCTCCGGTGACGAGCCCCGCGCCCAACGCAGCGGCGCCCAGACCCATCGCGACGTACGAGGCGATGCGAGCGCCCGACGCCCCGGCGGCAGGCGTGACCGGCTTCTCGACCCGCACCGACTCGGCTGGGGCGTGCTCGTCGGCCTTGAGCAACGGCGGCTTCACCGGCTCGAACCACGCGCTCGTCGTGCGGCCCGCGCGCACCTGCAGCTTCATCGACTTCGTCGTGCCCGCGCGGAACGTGCCCTCGACGACGTACTCGCCAGGGGGAAGGAACAGCGCAGCCGGCGGCGCAGGGAAGTGGCGGCCCGCGATGGTGAGGCTGGTGGCGCCGGGAGAGAAGACCTCGACGTAGCTCTTCCCGTCCTCCTCGGCGTTCGAGAGCGTGCGGCTCACCCGAATCGAGATGTCTGGTGCGTCGCTCGCGTCGGGCGCGCGCGCGACGTAGAGCCGGTCGTAGAGCGTGGTGAACGCGAGGTCGCCCAGCTTCTCGTAGCTGCGCGCGAGATCGAACGCGACCTCGGGTGTCACCTTCAGCCGGTCGGCTTCACGGAAAAGCGAGATGGCCGCGCCGTAGTCGCCCTTCGAGTACAGCCCTTCACCGCGCTCGAACGCCTCATCGAAGCGCCTGGACTCGGCCTCGCCCGGCATGGGCAAAGCCGACAGCACCGCCACGCTGGCCAGGAGGGCGAACACCACGGACCGGCGGCCCTACACCACTGGTTGGCCGACATACAACTACCGCAGCGCACACGGGACCCACGCAGGGTGATCAGCTGATCACAGCTTCACTTCTCGCACGGCGCCGGTCTTCACGTCGTACACGAAGCCCCGTACGGGAATGTCCTGCCGGACGAGCGTGGAGGCCCGGTACGCCCGCAGGTCATCGCGCACCGACTCGTCGAGGTCGGGGAACGCGAGGAAGGCGACGTGGTCGGCGTTCACCTGCCGCTCGGCCTTGAGCTTGTCGCGAATGCTGGCGTCGGTGAACGTCAGCATGCCGCAGTCGGTGTGGTGCACGAACGCCACCTCCTGCGTGCCCAGCAGCGTCTGGCTGATTGCGAGGCTGCGCAGGGCGTCTGCGAACCGGCCTCCGGCATTGCGGATGACGTGCGCGTCACCCTCTTTGAAGCCCAGCGCCTTTGCCGGGTCGATGCGGGCGTCCATGCAGACCACGAGCGCGATCTTCCGCGCCGGCGGCAGCGGGAGCGCCCCGTGCTGGAAGTCCCTCGAGTAGTTCTGGTTGGCGCTGACGAGTTCATCGATGACGGCCATGGCGGGGTCCTTTCGGCCAACCCGGAATGGGTGGCGGATACGCATCCGTTATAACGGACGCGTGCGGCCGCGGTCAACTCGCGACAGGCCGAAGCGACGGGGGTCGGGGTCAGTCCTGGCGGCGGTAGCGCTTGAAGAAGGCCAGCGCGCTCGAGGCGAAGTCGTCAGTCACTGCATGGCCGAAGCGCTCACCGGCAGCTGGTACCTGGAGCACGACGTAGGCGCGTGAACCGAGCGCCGTCGCGAGCGTGCAGGTCCACGCGACCGAGACGATGTTGTCGTCGACGGCGTGGGCGAGGAAGCCGAGCGGCATGCGTGAACCGGGAACGGGGGCGGGCTGGAGCGCGCCGCTACACGAAGGAAAGCCACTCTGTTGCGAGAGGGCGCTGCAGCTCGGGGCAGTGCCGGTGAACTGGGCTCCTGGCGCCTCGCGGTGAGCGCAACGAACGGCGCCTCCGGCGTTCTCGGCGAACGCAGCGATGCGGTCGGGCAACGAGGCCGCCACGAAGTACGAGAAGAAGGCTCCGTTGGAGTGCCCCAGCACGAAGACGCGATCGGAGTCGACGTGGAGCACGTTGCGCGCCGACTGGATGATGGCCCGCACGAGCAGCAGGTCGCCGTTCGTCTCGGGGTTCTTGTCGCTCAGGTTCCAGCTCGTGGACCAGCCCTCGGAGCCTTCGAAGTGATCGGGGTCACCCGCCTCGCCTCGGCCGCCGTTTCGTTCGAGGGCCTGGGGCGCCGCGATGATGACGCCGTTCGCTTCGGCCGCCGGGCGGAGCTGGGCTTCGTCGAAGAAGTCCGACGGCGTTCCGCCCGTGCCGTGGAAGGCGATGACCAGCGGCGCGTTCGCGGGCCGACTGGCGGGAACGACGAGCGTCACGGAGCGCACGGTGCCACCGAGCCCGAACGTGAAGACGCCAGAGCCTGGGCCAGAGAAGCCGCCCGTGAATGTCACCCCGTCGACTGGCGCAGTGCCTTCGGAGCTCGCCGTCGCACCGCTCCCCAGCGGGAGCGCGCCGCCATTTCCTGTCGTGCCCGCAGGCAGCCCGCCATCGAGCAGCGTGGACGAGCCAGCCTGGGGCGTGGAGCAGCGGACCAGCGACAGCGTCAGAACGATGACGATCGAGCGCATGGGGGAGGGCCAGTTCAAACTTCGTACCGGTTGATCAGCGGGACAACACCGCTTCGAGGGCGGCGCGGCTGCGGGCGGAATAGCGGCTTTGGAGCGCGGCAATGGTCGAGTCCTTTGGCAGCGACGGCGTCTCGAACGCGGCGATGATGGCGAGTGCCTTCGCGCTGAGCCGCGGCTGCTCGAGCGACTGCTCTGCTTCGCGACCGCGCTCGGGCGGGCGACGAATTCGGGTTGGAGAGCCGAGGCTCCGTTGCAACAATGGAGGCCGCGAACGGTGGGGGGGGCGCATGCAAGACGACATTCCTTCCTGGCGGCGCCTGGTCGACCTGACCCCATCGATGATGGCGTATTGGGGCGCCGATCTTCGGTGCCGGCTGGCGAACCGGGCCTACGAGACGTGGTTCGGCGTCACGCCCGACTCGCTCATAGGCCGGCCGATTCAAGACCTGCTGGGCCCGAAGCTGTTCGCGTTGAACGAGCCCTACATTCGGGCCGCGCTGCGCGGTGAAGTTCAGACCTTCGAGCGGGTGATTCCGGGCCCTGACGGCGTGACCCGTCACAGCCTCGCGCAGTACCTGCCCGACGTCGTCGACGGCAAGGTGTTGGGCTTCGTTGCCCAGGTGACCGAGGTGACGGCGCTCAAAGAGGCGCAGGCCCGCCTCGAACATGCCGTGAAGTCACTCGAGGCCGAGGTCGTGCGGCGTCGCACGGTCGAGGAGGCCCTCACCGAGACGCAGCTCAGCCTCGCCGTCACCCTCGACAGCGCCGGCGCCGGCTTCATCACCACTGGCCGCGATGGCCGGGTCACGCGCCTCAACGAAGTGGCCGAGCGCATCTGCGGTTGGCGCATGGAAGAGGCTCGTGGCCACCTCGTGTGGGAAGTCTTCAAGCGCGAAGGGCGTGCGCCCGAGGTCGAGCTGCTCAACCCCATCGACGTCATGGTGCGCGACAACGTTCAGGCCTCACAGGTCTTCAAGGTGACCGCCCTCTCGCGTTCAGGCGCACGCACGAGCGTCGAGGTGAACGCAGGCCTGCTGAAGGGCGCGGACGATGCAGTGATTGGCATGGCGATGGTGATTCGTGACCTCACCGAACGCGAGCGCGCGGCACAGGCCGAGGCGCGGGAGGAGCTTCGCTTCAAGCAGGTGCTCGAGGCGGCGCCAAGCGGGCTGCTGGTGGTCAACGCTGACCGGCGCATCGTGCTCGCCAATCGAAAAGCCGAGGAGCTCTTCGGCGCGGACCGCTCGGCGTTGATCGGCAAGCCGGCCGACCAGTTCGTACCCGAGCGGCCGGACGACGAAGGGGGCTCGTTTGCGCGCCGCTCCGATGGCGCCCGGTTCCCAGCCGAGATTGGGTGGGCAGCCGTCGAGACGGCAGAAGGGTCGCTCATGCTGGCGACCGTCGTCGACCTCACCGCGCGCCAGGCCGTCGAGGACGAGCTGCGGCGCAGCAACGCCGACCTCGAGCAGTTCGCGTACATCGCTTCTCACGATCTGCAGGAGCCGCTGCGAATGGTGAGCAACTACACCGAGCTGCTGGCGGAGCGGTATCGCGGACGCCTCGACGAGAAGGCCGACAAGTACATCTTCTACGCAGTCGATGGCGCACAGCGCATGCAACTGCTCGTGAAAGATCTGCTCGCCTTCTCGCGCGTCGGCTCGCGCGCCGGGCCGCTCACCACGGTCGACACGAACGACGTGGTTCGTAGCGTGATGACGGTGCTGCACACGGCGGTCTCGGAGGCCAACGCGACGGTCGACATCGGGCCGCTGCCGCAGGTGCTGGGCGACGCGGGGCAGGTCAGCCAGGTCTTCCAGAACCTGCTGGGCAACTCGCTCAAGTTCCGCGCGCAGGCCCCCCTCGTCATCACGGTCAGGGCGGAGCGTGACGGCGAGCGATGGCGCTTCTCCGTCTCGGACACGGGTATCGGCATCGACCCGCAATATGCGGAGCGTGTCTTCCTCATGTTCCAGCGCCTGCACGCCCGCGGAGAGTACGAGGGCAGCGGCATCGGCCTGGCCATCGTGAAGCGAATCGTCGAGCGCCACGGCGGCAGGGTCTGGGTCGAGTCGCGTCTGGGCAGCGGCGCGACCTTCTTCTTCACGCTTCGTGGCGCCAGCTGATCAGCGTGACAACACCGCTTCGAGGGCGGCGACGGCGGCGGCGGGGTAGCGGCTTCTCAGCGACGGCAGCGCGCCGGCCGCTTCAGGGAGCCTGGCCGGCACCGCGCCGAGCGACCCGGCGAGCGTGAAGCACAGCATCAGCACGATGGTGCGCGGGTCGGCTGGCGGCGCCTCGTCGCCATCGAGGAGCGGCTTGAGCACGGGCTCGAACTCGCGCCAGTGCGCCCCCAGCACCGCCGAGACCGCGGGCAACGAGGGGGTCTCGAAGGCCCGCTTCCCCTCGAGCAGGGCCGCGATGACGACGGCCTTTGCACACAGCCTGATCTGCTCGAGCGGCTGGCCGGTCGCACCGCTCTGCCGGGCGACGGCGCGTACGAGGCCGATCATTCGGGAGCCTTCGGGGCCCCGCTCGGGCACCAGCGACAACACCGCGTCGAACAGCCGCGAGGCGATGTCGAGCAGGTTGGCCGAGTGCGGGGGCGGCGGCGCGGGCATCGGTGGCGAGATGGCCGGCGGCGCCGAGGGCATGGGCCTCGACATCGGCGGTGAGCTCATCGGGGCGCGTGCAGGCGTGGGGGCGCTCGGCAGCGGCGGCAGCTCCATCGATGGTGGCGGCGGAAGACCCAGATCCTCGAGGGGCGGCAGCTCGTCGAGTGGCGGCAGCGTGCCCGGGTCGAGCGCGAGCGGCGGCAGGGGCGCCGGCGGCGCCTTCTTCGGCAGGGCCCACTCGGGCAGCGGCGTCTTCCCGTCGTACACGCGCAGCAGGCCCTCGGTGATGGTGCGCTCGGTGGCGCGCACGGCGTTCACCGCCCGCACCTTCGCCCGGCGCTTCACCTCGTCGAGCACGTCCATTCGGCTCGGGTCGGCGATGGCGACGGTGAGCGCGCCCGCTTCGAGCTTGAGCGGCACCACCTGCCACTGGTCGGCCGTCTCTCGCGGCAACATCGGCGCGTTCGAAGGCGTCAGGCCAAGCTCGATGAGCTGCGGGCCGGTGACGAAGCGCTGCTTGAGCAGCTCGGCCGCGAACGGCAGGCCTTCGTCTTCGTCGAGGTGGCCGAGGAAGCAGAGGGAATAGAAGAGCGTCGACCCGAACGACTGCGACTGCTGGAGCGCCGCGTCGGCCTGCTCGGCGCCGATGCGCTGCTTCTCGATGAGCAGCTGGCCGAGCGCGAAGTCTCTGGGGTTGCCCTCGTCGGCGGCGTGGCGCGCGCTCCACTCGGCGGCCACCACGCGTGCGGCGTCGGCGGCTTCGTTCGCACGCACGACGGCCATCTCCTCCGACGTCATGCGGGTGGTGCGAACCTTCGCGAGCGTCACCGAGCCGTCGGCGTTGGTGGCGCCGACCTGCGCAGACATGGGCGGCGAGGCGTTCGGCGCGGGCACGGTGGCGAACGCGAGCGGCGTCAGCACGAGCGGCTCGGTGCCCTCGAGCCCCTTGAGCATCGGCGTTCGGCCCTTGAAGAGCCGGGCGAACGCGGCCGCGGCGGGCCCGTGCGGGTTGTCGGAGCCTCCAGCCGCGATGAGGGCCTTGCCGAGGGCGCTCTCGACCTCGACCGGGCCAGGCCGCGCCGCCGGGTCTTTCGCGAGCGTGCCCGCGAGCAGCGTCGCGACCGCGGGCGGAAAGTTGGGGAAGTGCTGCGGCGTCAGGCCCGGGTACTTCTCGGCGCGGCCCTTCACCTCGGCGTGCGAGGTGCCGGCGAACACGGTGCGGCCCGTGAGCAGCTCGAGCAACACGAGGCCCAGCTTGAAGACGTCGCTCTGTGGCGTGGTGCCCTGCGACAGCGTCTCGGGCGCGATGACGAACAGCTCGGCGCGCGCGGGCCCCAGCGTCGGGTCTGCGTCGATGGCCTCGGCCACGCCGATGCCGGCCAGTCGAACGTCTCCATCGGTGCCGACGATGATGGTCGAGCCGCACACGTCGCCGTGGTGGAGCGGCGGGAGCTGCTTCGAGAGTGTCACCAGGCCCCGCGCGACCTGCTGCGCGATGGCCAGCGCTTCGGCCACCGTGAGCGGCGACTTCTGCGCGAGCGCCGCGTTCATCAGGGTGCGCAGCGTCTCGCCTTCGACGAACTCCTCGACGACCCACAGCGCACCGTTCGTGGCCTGGCCCACCTCGAGGAGCGGCGCGACCCCAACCTGCCGCAGCCCCTGCCACCCACGATGAAAGGCGGCGAAGCGGGTGACGAAGCTCGTCTTCGCCCACGGCTCCTTGCACAGGTGCGCGACGACGGGCCGGCCCGTGACGGTCGTACCAAGCCAGGGCTCGGTGAGAATCGAGGTCGAGGGAAGCCGTCTGGCGAGTTTGAACGAGCCCATATGGTGGGAATGAAAAAGTCCGCTGCTTCCGTACCGCCCCTCCGGCGCTCGGAAAACGAGTTTCCGACGAAAGGAGTGACGAACGCCAGTTGGGCTGATGTGCGCAGGTGAGCGCGGTTCACGGTGGCGAGCGCAGGGCCTGCCGAACGGCGAGCAGGCGCGCGGTGAGGGGCGCTCCGCGGCGCGCGACGAGGAAGAGGGTGTTGGTGGCGGGGCGAGGCGTGCGGCCGGGCGTCGATGGGTGCACGAGCACGAGGCGTTTCGCCGCGAGCGCAGGGCCGACGAGGTAGTCGGGCAGAACGACGGCGCCCAGCGCTGCTTCCGCCAGACTCTGCAGCTGCTCGAGGCTGGCCACGGCGGCGACGAGCCGTCTCGGTGGCACCGCGGCGCGCCCGAAGCTGGCCCGCCACCAGGGCGCATGCATGGCGAGGTCTGAATCGAAGGCGAGCCACGGCCACTCGCGCAGCGCAGCCTCGGTTCGGGCGGCGGGGAGCCGCTTGAGCAGCGCGGGCGCGGCGACGGCGACGAAGGTCTCGGTGGTGAGCACGGTCGCCTCGAGGCCCGCCGCTTCGGGAGGCCGGCCCATCACCGCGAGGTCGAGCGCGCCGTCGACGAGCTGACGCTCGAGCAGGCTGGGCACCTCGAAGCGCTGGTCGACCCTCAGGCCGGGCCGCTCGCGGAGCAGCTTCGTGAGCCGCGGCAGCACGTAGAAGCCACCGAACGTTCGCGGGCCGCCGAGCGTCACCAGGCCCTCGACCTTCGAGTGGGCGTTGGTGGCGCGCTCGAGGGCGAGGGCGAGCTGGCCCAGGTGGGTCTCGAGCTCGTTCGAGAGCGCGAGGCCCGTGCCGGTGAGAGAGACGCGGCGCCCTCGACGTTCGAACAGCGCCAGCGAGAGCTGGGTCTCGAGGGTCTTCACCTGCTGCGAGATGGCCGAGACGGTCACGCCACGAATGCGCGCCGCGGCGGCGAACGTGGGCGCCCGCGCGGCCACCGCGAAGGTGCGCAGCAGCTCGAGGTTGAGGCGGTCGAGGTTGTTCAGTTCCACTCAACAACGAGTGAAGCGTGTTCGTCTGCGCGAAACAAGGCGATGCCGCATGGTGTGCCTCGTCGCGGGCCACTTCCGGTCCGTCACCACGGAGCACCCATCATGAAGATCCTCATTCTCGTCACCAGCCACGCCATGCTCGGCGACTCGGGCACCCGCACCGGTCTCTGGCTCGAAGAGCTCGCCGTGCCGTACCTCGCCTTCACCCGAGCCGGGGCGACCGTCGAGCTCGCGTCTCCGCTCGGCGGAGCGGTGCCCATCGACCCGAAGAGCGAGCAGGAGCAGTCGGCCGACGTGAAGGCCTTTCTCTCGGACCCCAAGGCGATGGCCGCGGTGAAGGCGTCGAAGAAGCTGGCCGACGTGGGCACCGCCTACGACGCGGTGTTCGTCGCCGGTGGGCACGGCACCATGTGGGACCTGCCCGTGAGCGCCGACGTCGCGACGGTGCTCTCGAAGGCCTGGCAGCAGCACAAGGTCGTCGCTGCGGTGTGCCACGGCCCGGCGGCGCTGGTGAACGTGAAGGACGAAAAGGGCCAGCCCATCGTGAAGGGGCGGCGCTTCACCGCCTTCACCAACGAAGAAGAAGCAGCGGTGGGTCTCACGAAGATCGTGCCGTTCCTGCTCGAGAGCCGGCTGGTCGAGCTGGGCGGCACGTTCGAGCGCGCGCCGATGTGGCAGTCGCACGCGGTGCGCGACGGCAAGCTGGTGACGGGCCAGAACCCCGCGTCGTCGAGGGCGGTGGCCGAGCAGGTGCTGACGGCGCTCCGCGAGAAGTGACGGCTTGTGCCCCGTGGAGGAGTCGAACCTCCGCAGTGCCGTGGTTCGCGACCACGGTGCCGGAATCCGCCGGACAGGGCAGGGACGTTCAGTGGACCGATCGGGAATCGAACCCGATGACCGGAGGTGCAAGCCCCAGCGCTGCTCCAGCAGTCAGCCCGGTGGGTGGTGAGGTGAGAGAGCTGCGCTCACGCCGCGCGCACCACCGCCGCGGCATCAGCACGACGGAGGTGGGAGGCGGAGCGCATGGCTTCGAAGACGACGCCCCGATTCCTCCCTGACGGAGCAGTGCATTGCCGAACGAGCGGGGCAGGTCGGGCCTCGCTGCGCTAGGTGACGGCGATGGCCGCACGGGAGAAGAAGCTGACGACGAGAGAGCTGCTCAGCCAGCTCCCTCGCGCGCTGTCGCTGGTCTGGCAGGCCGACCGCACCAACGCGCTGGCGCAGGCCGCGTTGACGCTCGTGCAGGCGGTGTTGCCCGCGGCGATGGCGTGGGTCGGCAAGCTGATCATCGACGCGGTGGTGAAGGCGGCGCAGTCGCCCTCGGAAGAGACCCGTCAGCTGGTGATGCGCTACGTGGCGTGGGAGCTGGGCCTCGCGCTCGTGGTGCTGCTGACGACGCGGCTCATGGCGTTGTCTCGTGAGCTGCTCCGTGCGCGGCTCGGCAACCTGCTCAACGAACGGCTGCTCGAGAAGGCGCTCACGCTCGAGCTTCGGCACTTCGAAGACTCCAACACCTACGACGTGATGCAGAACGCGCGGCGCGAGTCGGCGTCGCGCCCGTTGTCGCTCGCGATGGCGGCGGTCACGGTGGTGCGGCAGCTCATCACCCTGTCGACCTTCGCCGTGCTGCTCTGGCACATCAGCTGGTGGAGCACGCTGCTGCTGCTCGCCGCGGCGCTCCCGGCGTTCTTCGCCGAGACGAAGCTGTCGGGAGAGGCCTTCAAGCTGTACTCGTGGCGCGCGCCCGAGGGCCGAAAGCTGAACTACCTCGAGTGGATTCTGACCCGCGACTCGACGGTGAAAGAGGTGAAGCTGTTCGGCCTGGGCCCGCTCGTGCTCGGCCGCTATCGCGCGCTGTTCGCGAAGTTCCTCGGCGAAGACCGGCGGCTGGCCAACAAGCGGCTCCTGTACGGCGCGCTGCTCGGCGCGTTGTCGCTGGCGGCGTTCTACGTGTGCTTCGTCGTCGTCGCGGGCCGTGCAGCGCAGGGGCTCGTCTCGGTGGGTGACCTGACGCTGTCGATCGCCGTGTTCCGTCAGGGGCAGGGCGCGTTCGAAGGCGTGCTGGGGGCCATCGCCGGCATGTACGAAGACGCGCTGTTCCTCTCGAACCTCGACGCGTTCTTCGCGTTGCCGACGACGGCCGAGAAGCCGCGTGGCGTCGCGGTTCCACTGCCTGCAGGTTCGATGGCGCTCGAGCTCGACCACGTGTCGTTCCGCTACCCGGGCAAGACCGAGCTCGCGCTCGACGACATCACGCTGCGCATCGCTCCGGGCGAGAAGCTGGCGCTGGTGGGAGAGAACGGCGCCGGCAAGTCGACGCTCATCAAGCTGCTGCTGCGTTTGTACGAGCCGACCTCGGGCAGCATTCGGCTCGGAGGGGTCGACCTGCGCGACCTCGACGTCGACGAGCTGCGCGCGCGCATCGGCGCCGTGTTCCAGGACTTCGTTCGGTATCAGTTCACCGCGGCCGAAAACGTGGGGCTCGGCGAGCCAGCGCACCTCGAAGACCGGCCGGCCATCGAGCGCGCCGCCGAGGCGGGTGGCGCGAAGGCCGTCATCGAGTCGTTGCCGAAGCAGTACGACACGACGCTCGGCGGCTGGTTCGAGAAGGGCCACGAGCTGTCAGGTGGGCAGTGGCAGAAGCTGGCCGTGTCGCGGGCCTTCATGCGCGAGAACGCGTCGCTGCTGGTGCTCGACGAACCCACGGCCGCCATCGACGCCGAAGCCGAGGTCGCGTTGTTCGAGCGGTTTCGTGCGCTCGCGGCGTCACGCTCGGCCATCATCATCAGCCATCGGTTCTCGACGGTGCGCATGGCCGATCGCATCGCGGTGCTCGAAGGCGGAAAGCTGCGCGAGCTCGGCACGCACGAAGACCTGCTCGCGGCCAACGGGCGCTACGCACACCTGTTCAATCTGCAGGCGCGCGCGTACCAGTGATGTTCACGGCGCGGGTGTGAAGCGCAGCGCGGTCGTGGTGTTGACCGCGTTCGCCATGTCGGCCGAATGCTGAACGCCCACGAGGCCCGTCGAGTTCTCGAGGCCCACCGTCGCGTCGGAGCCAGACACGCGAGAGATGGAGCCTCCGTTGTCCTGCAGCGCGCAGTAGTGCAGCTCGACCACGTTGGTGCTCTCGAAGAGCTTGGCCTGGAAGGTGAGGCGCTCGGCGCCGATGCCTCCGCCTGCGAGAAAGCCGAAGCCCGACCACTCGACGACGAACCGACGCGTTGGCGCAGCGCCGAGGGTGAGCACCTTCACGCGCGAGGCGAGGTTGACGTTCAGGTCGTCCCAGAAGACGGCGATGAAGTTGTTCGGGAACGCGGTGCGCGGAATCGTGGTGCCCAGCTGCGTGGTGATGAGCGAGGTGAAGCTGAGGGCTCCGTTCGACGACGCCGACCAGGTGCTGACCGGGCTGCCAAAGAAGGTGAACGGAAACGGGAGGGGCGCGAGCGCGGTCGCGGAGTCATCTGTGAAGCCGCTCGCGGGCGCGACCGTGCTCGCCGAGCCCATCGGGTCGCACGCCTGCGCGAGCGTCGATTTCACGTAGGTGGTGAACGCAGCACCACCCGCTGACGAGCCACCGGCCGCGGAACCTCCGGCCGCAGCTCCGCCCGCCGTGGAGCCGCCAGCTGATGATCCGCCCGCCGTGGAGCCGCCAGCTGATGATCCGCCCGCCGCGGATCCGCCCGCCGTCGTTCCGCCCGCCGTTGATCCGCCCGCCGTTGATCCGCCCGCCGCTGATCCGCCCGCCGTTGATCCGCCCGCCGCTGATCCGCCCGCCGCTGATCCGCCCGCCGCTGATCCGCCCGCCGCCGCTCCACCCGCTGCTGCTCCTCCGCCCGCGTTGATGGCGGTCCTCTTCCCGGCGAGACACAGACAGTCCTCCGCGCACATCTGGCCTTCGCACCGAAGGTCCTCGCAGTCGGCGACTCCATTGCCGTCGTCGTCGACCGCGTTCGCGCAGTCCTCCTTCTTCACGACCACGCACGCCGGCGACTGGAAACACGCAGGGTCGAGGCAGTCGAGCTTGCCGTTGCCGTCATCATCGACGGCGTTGTCACAGATCTCGACGGGCACCTGCGGGCCAGGCGTCGGCTTGCCGCACGCGAGGACGAGCACGACGAACACTGCCAAGCGGCTGCGAAACACCCGACACCCCGAGCCCGGCCCGAACGCGCGCGACTCCATCACGGAGGTGGAGGGCGCACGAAGCCTGAATCAGCCCATGATGCCATGCAGCATGCGGCTCAACTGCTCGGCGCTGGCCGGCTTCGGCAGCACACCCTCGACGAGCAACCGCTCTTCCGCGGTCACGTCACTGCCGGTGTGAAAGAGAATCGGCACGCCGGCGCGCGCAGCACGCAGCTTCGGAACGAGCGCGGGGCCGCTCCCATCGGGCATCGCGCAGTCGAGCAGCACCACGTCGACCGGAGCCGAGCCCAGCACGTCGACCGCTTCTCGTCCGGTCGCCGCCTGCACGACCGAGAACCCGTCTCG
>JAACJQ010000268.1 GCA_016879935.1 Archangiaceae bacterium
ACCCGCCGCTGGCCATTCGTCATTGCAGCCCTCGTCGTCGTCGCCGTGCCTGCGTACTGGTGGTTCCTGCTCGAGTCGGGCGCGCCCGAAGGCACGTTCTCCATCGACCTCGCCGAGGTACGAAAGCTCGCCAACCTGATGCCGGGCGACAAAGCCACGGCGATTCACTTCGAGCCCGTCGGCCGCTTCGAGTTCCCGAAGACGGCCGTCGTCGCCGGTGATGGCTGGGCGATGGCGGACATGACGGTGTACTCGTACCAGCTCGTCTTCCCCTCTCAGCGCGTCATCGTCGACACCGCGATGGACGAAGCGACGGGCAAGAAGGGCGGCGCCGTGTGGTTCGACGCCGCGGCGTTCGCGCGGGTGCTGGCCGGGCTCTCGGAGGCCAGCGTCATCGTCGTCACCCACGAGCACTTCGACCACCTCGCCGGCCTCGCCATGCACCCCGACGTGAAGGCACTGATGAAGAAGGCGGTGTTGACCGAGGCGCAGCTGGCCGAGCCCAAACGAATGGACCCGCTCGTCTTTCCACCTGACGCGCTCGCCGGCTACCGACCGCTCGCGGCGAAGGCGCTCATGCCCATCGCGCCGGGCGTCGTGCTCATCAAGGCTCCGGGCCACACGCCGGGCAGCCAGCTCGTCTACGTGCAGCGCGCAGACGGCGCGGAGTACCTCTTCCTCGGCGATGTCGCCTGGCACCTGCGCAACGTCGAGCTCGTGCGGGAACGCGCACGGCTGGTGACGCAGCTCTTCCTGAAGGAAGACCGCGCGAACGTGCTGCGTGAGCTGGCCGAGCTGAACCGGCTGTCGAAGGCCGAGCCGAAGCTGAACCTGATTCCCGGGCACGACGCGCCCCACCTCGAGGCGCTCACGCAGCAGGGGCTGTTCGTGAAGGGCTTCCTGCCGCCCGCGCCGCCTGCGCCCGAAGCAGCGCCCGCCGACGCCGGCACGCCGTGACCAGCCGTTGCCTCAGCCTCGCGCCTTCTTCAGCTCGTCGAGCCCCGTCGCGCGCGCCATCACTGGCGCGTAGCCGAGCTCTTCTCGCGCGCGCGCGTCGTTCACCGTCACCTCGTGCGCCATCAGCGCGAACGTCTGCAGCGGCAGCGGCCCGGGGTTCTTTCCACCAGAGACCGTCTCGACGAGGCTGCTCACCGAGGTGAGGCCCTTCGCGAGCCAGCGGGGAACCTCACGGGTCGGCGCCTTCACGTGCTGCGTCTCGAGCAGCTCGGTGACGAAGTCGCGGAACGGCACCGGGTCTCCGTCGGAGACGAAGTAGACCCGCCCGGCACGGCCCTTCTCGAGCGCGAGCACCAGCGCGTGCACGAGGTTGTCGACGTGGGTCGTCGAGGTGAGAAACCGGCCGCCGTCGATCCACGCCAGCTGCCCCGACTGCGCGGCCTTGATGAACGCGGGCATGAGCGTCGTGTCGTCACGGCCCCAGACCATGCGCGGGCGCACCACCATTACGTCGAGGCCGCCGCCGTTGCCGTCGAGCGCGGCCTGCTCGGCGAGGGCCTTCGAGCGCGAGTAGCCACCGGCGAACTTCGCGGGGAAGTGCCTGGTCTCGTCGACCTGCACCAGCGGGCCACCGTCGGCGAGCACGGCCTCGGTGCTGACGTGCACGCCACGCTTCACGCCCTGGTCGCGCGCCAGACGGAAGAGCAGCCGCGTACCGTCGATGTTGATGCGCTCCTGCGCAGCGTTGCCCGACGTCTGCCCCGTGTCGGCTGCGGCGTGCACCAACCACTGGCACCCGGCCAGCCCCGCCGCGAGCGCCTTCTCGTCGAGCAGGTCTCCTCGCACCGCCGTGGCTCCGAGCGCTTCGACCGTCTTCACGCTGGCATCGCTCCGCGCGAGCGCCCGCACCTGATGGCCCCGCGAGACGAGCCCACGAATGAGGTTTCTGCCGACATAGCCGCTGCCACCGGTGACGAAGACGTTCATGACGCCCGCTGTCTACGGGGGGCCCGCGAAGGCGACCATGAAGAAGCGTGAACCACGCATGCGCGCGAATGAGTGCGTTCGACTCGAAGCGCTTCGACTTTCGCGCTTGAGGCGAATTGTTCGCGCGGTGTACGAGTCGTCAGGTCCGGCGGCGTCAGTCGGGCCCTCTTCTCCATGGCAACCGGCGACGACGAGCGCGCACGAGGCGCAAGGCAGGTTCGTTTCACGCGCGAGCGGCGTGGCGTGTCTTCCGAGGCGATGACGGCGTGGGCACGACCCATCACGAGCGAAGAGGCACGGCGAAATGCTGAGCTGCTGGTGACATCGCGATGGCCAGCGACCGGCAGTCACGCGTATCCTCCCCGGCCTCCGCCCACCATGCCGCTGCGACTCGCCGAGCTCCAGGACCGGTTGCGTGCGTCAGTGCTGGGCTTCGCCATCGGTGACGCTCTGGGCTTCCCGCTGCGTGGGCTGCCACCGCCGGGGCTGACGCGGCTCTCGCACGTGGCCGACGACTTCGCGGCGCGCCCGCGTGGCCGGTTCGCCAAGGGGCAGTTCAGCGACGACACGCAGATGCTGCTGGCGACCGCCGAGGCCGTGGCGAACGAGAAGCGCATCGACGGCCGCAGCATCGCCGCGCACCTGTCGTGGCTGTGGCAGGAGGGCGTGATTCTGCAGCCTCCGACGAGCGCGACCGACGCAGCCCAGGCGCTGCTGGCCGGCACGCCGTGGATGAGCTCTGGCGCGGCCATCGGCGTGCGCGACCCGTCGTGTCTGTCTCGCGCGCTCGTGCTCGGTTTCTGGAGCGAGTCGTCGCCTCCCCGGCTCGTACACGACGCGCAGGTGCTCACGGTGGTGACGCACAAAGACCCGCTGTGCACGGCGGCGGCCGCAGCCTTCGCGCGCGCGGTTCAGCTCGGGCTCTCGGGAGAGACGCACGACGCCTCGTCGTTCTGCGGTGAGGTCTCGAAGGCGGCCGCGCCCGCGCACCAGGAGCTCGCCGAAGAGCTGTACTACCTGCCACGCGCCCTCGCGTGGACGCCCGACCGTGCGCTGCCGGCCCTGCGTCGCGTCGGCGTCTCGTCGACCGAGTACGACCTCGAGGCTGGTTTGCCGGCGCACGTGACGCCGGTGCTGCTGACGGCGCTGTACTGCGTGCTCAAGGCGCCGACCGATGTTCGTCAGGCGCTGACGCTCGCGCTCTCGAGTGGTGGAGAGGTCGACATCGCCGCCGGGCTCGTCGGTGCCATCGTCGGTTCGCACGTCGGCACCGAAGGCCTGCCCGCCCGCCTGCGCCGTCAGGTGCTGTATGCCGACTCGCTCGTCGACGCGGCTGACCGGCTCTTCGACGCGCGGCTCGCGAAGGAGCACGTCGCCGTCACGCAGTCGGTCACCGTTCGACGCTGAGGCTGGTCGACACGCAGTCACTCACCGTCCCTCCAGCTGCCCCTCGAGCGCGGTGCTACAACCTTCGCGCCTGGCCGGAGTTGGAGGCGTTTCGTGAACAAGACATGGTGGCTGTTGCTCCCGGTGCTGTCGCTCGGGTGCGGGGTGAGTGCACGCTTCGAGGAGCCCACGCGCCCCGTCGAGCGCAAGGCGAACCAGGCGTTCCCCGCCGGAGCGCCGGCCCAGACGACACTGAACCCGCTGGGCACCGTGCAGTCGTGGTGGCCGCTCGAGCTCGCGGGGCCGGTCGAGGTCGAGGCCGGGCCTGAGGAGCACTCCGTCGTGTTGCCCATCGCGCGCTCGGTGCAGGGCGTGCTGGCGGCGGTGACGAGCCCGACTCCGGTGACGCTGCTCGTCGACGGCGCGCGCGTCGAGGTGTTTCAGCGAACGGTCGTCTTCCTGCCCGCGAAGGACGGCGCGGTGCTCGTGAAGGTGGCGCAGCAGACGCCGGTGCGCCTGAGCCTGTCGCCGGTGCTGCGCCTCGACACCATGGGCGGCGGCTTCGTGGCCGCAAGCGAGGCGGCGGTGCGGGTGGAGCTGACGGGCGGCTCGGTGCGGCGCCTCGCGGCTCCCGTCACCGCGACGGCCGACGACACCATGCTCCAGCTCGTGACGGCGTCGGTGACGGGCAGCTCGAGCGTGAGCATCGGGCGCTGCGTGGGCACGCAGCTCTCGGCCGACGCGCTCCTCGTCGAAGCAGGCCGCTCGTCGACGGTGTGGCTGCCGCCGGGCGCGTGGTGTCTCGACGCTGCTGCGCCCGCCTCGGTGACGCTCACCACCGTGGGCCGGGTGCGCCGCTTCGCCACCACCGCGCTCCGCCCCGTCACCCCGTCGACGGTCATCGACACGAAAGCGGGCGTCTCGTGGGTGGGTGCCCCGGGCGTCGGCCAGGTGCTCGAAGCGCCGCTGCCGAAGCTCGCGGGCGCGACGCACCTGCTGTTGAGCCTCTCTGCTGGCAGCGCGACCGCGACCGTTCAGCCGTGTGGAGAGGCGGCTCCGCCCGCCGTCGAGTCCACGCCCGGCCTGTGGCTCGTCACGGGCGACCGCGTGTGCGTGCACACCAGCGGCAAGGAGCACCTCTCGCTCGCCGTCATCGGCGCGGTGACGCCGCGTGACGAAGCGCCGCCGGCGTGCAGCAGCGAACGGCCCGCCTTCGAGTGCAGCGCGGCCAGGAGCGACGTGCTCGGCCAGCTGCGCTGCGTGCCCGGCGTCGTCATGGCCGCACCGCACAGCGGCATGAACCCCCGCCCCGGCGTCGGCCAGTACGACGTGTGGTTCGAGCAACCCGCCGACCACACCCGCCCCGAGCGCGGCACCTTTCGCCAGCACCTCATCGTCAGCGTGCGCACCCTCGAGACGCCGATGGTGCTGCACACGCCCGGCTATGCCATCGCCGACTACTCCTCCGACGTGTCGCGCGTGTTCCCCACGAACGAAATCGAAGTGGAGCACCGCTTCTTCGGCACCTCGGTGCCCGACCCGATGGACTTCGACACGCTCACCATCATGCAGTCGGCGGCCGACTCGCATCGCATCGTCGAGGCCTTCTCGCCGCTCTTCACCGGGCCGTGGGTGAGCACGGGGCACTCGAAGGGCGGCATGACGGCGCTCTTCCACCGGCGCTTCTTCCCCTGCGACGTCGAGGGTACGGCGCCGTACGTGACGCCGATTTCGCTCGGCCGCAGCGACGAGCGGTACGGGCCGCACCTCACCCGCATCGGCGGCACGCGGTGGGCGTCGTGCCGCGAGGCGTACTTCTCGGTCGACCGCGCGGTGATTCACGACGTGGCGACGCGCGCCAGCACGCTGCCGGGCACGTACTCGCGCATGGGCGGTGCCGAGAACGCGCTCTGGGCCACCACGGGCGCGGGCTACTGGGGCACCTTCCAGTACGGGCTGATGGAGGACCCGCAGTACGGCTGCGCCGTCGTCGAGTCGTCGGTGGCTGCCGACCTTCCGCGCTGGGTGAGCCGGCAGGTGCGTACGGCGCAGCGGTATGCCGACCAGTACGACCCGCAGGTGATGGGCGACGACCTGATGTACCCGTTTCAGACGCTCAACGAGCTCGGCGCGCCGGGCACCACGCGCGCGCACCTGACGTCGCTCGGGCCCGTGCCGATGCTGAAGCCCGACGCCGAGTTCAACATTCCCCTCGCGCAGCAGCCGCTGTTCGAGCCGCGCGCGATGCCCGACGTGTTGTCGTGGCTCTCGCGGTACGGCACGCGGTTTCAGTTCCTCTACGGCGGGTGGGACCCGTGGACCGGCGGCGCCGTCGACAGCCCCGGCGTGAGCGACGCGGCGAAGTTCATCGTGCCCGAAGGGTCGCACGGCATCAGCGCGCGCGACCTTCAGCTGGGTGACCGCATCGCGGCCATCGGCCGGCTGCAGCGCTGGCTCGGGGTGCCGCCGCTCATTCCCGCCGGCAACTTCGCGCCCGAGCGGGTGCGCTCCTACGCAGACGTCATGCAGGAGCACCCGCTCTGAAGCGTCACGCCTTCTCGAAGCGTTGGGCGTAGAGCCGGTACATCACCGGCAGCAGCACCAGCGTCAGCGCGCACGCCGACAACGTTCCGAAGACGATGACGACGGCGAGCGGGCGCTGCGTCTCGCTGCCCATGGCGCGGCTGACGGCGGCGGGCACGAGGCCGAGGGCAGCGAGCGCGGCCGTCATCAACACCGGGCGCAGCCGCTCCTTCGCGCCTTCGACGATGGCGTGCTCGAGCCCCATGCCGTGCTGCCGTTTCTCGGCGATGGCCGACATCACCAGCACGCCGTTGAGCGAGGCCTGCCCGATGAGCGCGATGAAGCCGACGGCAGCGGCGACCGAGAGCGGCATGTCGGCGAGCCACAACCCGAACACGCCTCCCGTCAACGCGAACGGCACGTTGAGCAGCGTCAGCACCGCGCGGGGGAACGAGTCGAACGCCTTGAAGAGCAGCAGCAGGGTGAGCAGCAGCGCGACCGGCACCACCTGCTGGAGCCGCTTCATCGCGCGCTCCTTGTTCTCGAACTCGCCGCCCCACTCCATCGACTGGCCGGGGCCCAGCGGCGCTTCGGCGTCGACCTTCGCGCGGGCTTCGTCGACGAAGCCACCGAGGTCGCGGTCACGCACGTTCATGCGAATGCCGATGTAGCGCCGGCCATTCTCGCGGTTGATGCTCGCGCGGCCCTGGCCGGTCGACACGTGCGCCAGCACCTCGAGCGGCACCGTCACGCCGCCTTCCACGGGCACGCGCAGCTTCTTGAGCTTCTCCAAATCGTCGCGTTCGCTCTTGGGCAGCCGCAGCACCACGTCGAAGCGGCGCTCGCCTTCCCAGAACTCGTCGACGGGCCGGCCACCGACGGCCGTCTGGAACACGTCCTGGAACGCGCCGAGCGTCATGCCGTAGCGGGCGAGCGCGCGGCGGTCGGGCTCCACGCGGAGCTGTGGCACCTCGCCGCTCTTCACGACGCCGAGGTCGGCGACGCCACTGACTCGCGAGATGGTCTGCTTCACCTTCTCGGCCTGCGCCTGGAGCGCCACCAGGTCGTCTCCGTAGAGCTTCACGGCGATCTGCCCGAACTGGCCGCTGATGCTCTCGTTGACGTTGTCGCGAATGGGCTGGCTGAAGTTCACCTCGAGGCCGGGAATCTCGTCGATGGCGTCGCGCAGATCGCGAATCACGTCACCGAGCTCGGGCGTCGACTTTGGCCATTCGGAGGCGGGCTTCAGCTTCACGAAGAACTCGAGGTTGTTCGTGAGCGTCGCGTCGGTGCCGTCTTCAGGGCGGCCGAGCTGACTCAACACCGCGGCGACCTGCGGCTTCTCGCTGATGAGCTCGGTAATCTCGGGCACCAGCTTGCGCCCCTCAGAGAGCGAGATGTTCGAGGGCAGCGTGAACGTCATGTAGAGCGCGCCTTCGTTGAGCTCAGGGAGGAACTCGGAGCCCAGTCGGCTGCCCAGCACCATGGTGCCACCGAGCAGCGCCGAGGCCGCGACCAGCACCGCGACGGGCCGGTTGAGCGCGAACCGCAACGTCGGGCCGTACAGCTTCTGCGCGAAGACCAGCACCGGCGAGTCACGGTGGTGCACGGGCTTCGGGTACAGGTACGAGGCCAGCACGGGCACCAGCGTCACCGAGAAGAGCAGCGCGCCGACGAGCGCCGCCGCGACGGTGTTGGCCATGGGCGAGAAGATGCGGCCCTCGACGCGCTGGAGCAGGAAGATGGGCAGGTACGCCGCGATGATGATGAGCAACGCGAACACTGTCGGCCGCACCACCTGCACCGCCGACTTGCGAATGCGGTCCTGAATGGGGCCGGGGTTGTGGTCCTTCACGGCGAGCGTCACCAGAATCGCCTCGATGATGACGACGCCGCCGTCGACGATGACGCCGAAGTCGACCGCGCCCATCGAGAGCAGGTTCGCCGACATGCCGCGCTGCTTCAGGTAGATGAAGGCCGTCGCCAGCGAGAGCGGAATGAGCGTGGTGACGATGAGCGACGCGCGCAGGTCGAGCAGGAAGATGAAGAGCACCAGTGTGACGAGCACCGCGCCCTCGATGAGGTTGTGGCCCACGGTCTCGAGCGTCGCGTCGACGAGCTCTTTGCGGTCGTAGAAGGCCGTCACCTGCGCGCCGTCGTCGGCGAGGCGCTGGTTGATGAGGTCGACCTGCGTCTTGAGGCGGTCGAGCACCACCGAGGGGTTCTCTCCGCGGCGCATGAGCACGATGCCTTCGACGGCGTCGAGGTTCTTGCCCTCGCTCACCACGCCCTGCCGCGGCGCCCACGCGTCGCTGACCGAGGCGACGTCGCCGACCGTCACCGGCGTGCCATCACGTTCGGTCACGCCCACCTTGCGAATGTCGTCGAGCGACTTGAAGAGGCCCTCGCTGCGCAGCACGAACTGTTCGCTGCCACGCTCGAGCACGCCGCCCGACGCGTTCTGGGAGCCGCGCTTCACGGCCTCTTCGAGGTCTTCGATGGTGAGCCCGTACGAGGCGAGCTGCTGCGGTGACGGCTGCACCTGCACGACGCGCTGCAGGCCGCCGTAGCTGACGACGTCGGCGACGCCGTTCACGCGCAGAATCATCGGGCGCACCACCCAGTCCTGCAGGGTGCGCAGCAGCATCGGGTCGCCCTTCGCGCCCGTCAGCGTGTACCGGTACACCTCACCGATGGGCGTCGCGTAGGGGCCCAGGTCGGGCGTCACGCCTTCGGGCAGCTCGGCCCCGCGCAACCGCTCGAGCACCTGCTGCCGCGCCCAGAGGCCATCGACGCCGTCGCCGAAGGTGAGCGTCACCTGCGAGAGACCGAACATCGACAGGTTTCTCAGACGCGTCATGCCGGGCACGCCGTTGAGCGCGCGCTCGAGCGGCAGGCCAATCTGCCGCTCCACCTCTTCGGCGGGTTGCCCATCGAAGAGCGTGATGACGGTGACCTGCGTGTCGGTCGGGTCGGGGAAGGCCTCGATGGTGAGGTCCTTGAACGAGACGTACCCGAGGACGGCGACGACGGCCGAGGCGAACACCACCGCGGCGCGGTTCTTCATGCTGAAGCCGACGATGCGCTCGAACACGGGTCAGCGCTCCCGTGACAGCTCGACCTGGTTGAGCAGCAACAACGCGCCACGCGACACGTACTTCGCGCCCGGCTCGAGGCCTCTGCGAATCTCGGTGCGCCCCGAGTTGCGGCGGCCGACGACGACGGGCACCGGCTCGAGCCGGCCACCGTCTCGCGCGACGAAGAGAATGCTCTGCTTGCCCTGCGTGACGATGGCCGCGTCTGGCACCGTCACCACCTTCAGCGTGGAGTCGGGCTCGGCGATGACCTCGACGAAGGCGTTGGGGCGCAGCACGCGGTCGGCGTTCTTCGAGCGCACGCGCACCTCGACGGTGCGGCGCCGCGGGTCGACGACCTCGCTGATGTACTCGATGACGCCGTCACGCTTCAGCGTGCCCCCCTGCAGCAGCACGCTCACCTGCTCGCCCACCGACAGCTCGACGACGTCGCCTTCGGGCAGGTCGGCGATGACGAGCACCTCGTCGAGGTCGGACAGGCGCATGAGCGGCTTGTCGCGGTCGGGCGTCACTTCCTGGCCGGTGTAGACGTCGAGGTCGACGACGGTGCCCGAGCGCTGGGCGCGCACCCAGAACAGGTTGTCGCCCGCCGACTGCACCTGAAGGCTGCGCTGCTTGGCCTCGGCGGCCTTCAGCGTGAGCTCGGCTTCGTGCAGCTCGGCTTCGGCGGCGAGCATCTCTTTCTGTGCGGCGGCTTTGAGCTCGTAGAGTTCCTTCGCGCGCTCGAGCAGGCGCTGGCGAACGGCGACCTGCGCGCGGGCACCTTCGGTCTCGCGGTCGAGGTCGGCCCAGGCAGCGCTGCGCACCGAGAAGAGCCGGTCACCCTGCTTCACGCGCGCGCCGAGGCGAACCTCGACCGACTCCACGCGGCCGGCGAGAGGAGCGCCGACGCTCGACGTTCGCTTCTCGTCGAGGTCGACGCGGCCTGGCACGGGCAACGCGGCGAGCGGAGCCTCCTGTGCGGCGGTCGAGAGCTCGACGTAGCGCCACTGCGGCGCGTCGGCGGGCAGCGTCACCGAGTTTCCATCAGAGACGATGACGGCCGCGCCCGCGGGTTTGACGGGCTCGGGGCAGGCCGGCAGCGCCAGCACCAACAGCAACAGCTCACTCGTTCGCATCGGAGAGTTCCTCGGGAAGCTCGATGGGCGCGCCGGTGAGGCGGGCCTTCTCGAGGCGCAGGCCATAGGCCGTGCGGTCAAGGTCGTTGGCGAGCAGCCGCAGCTCGGCGTACGAGCGCCGGGCGAGCAGCAGCTCTTGAATCGGAGCGGCGCCGCGCGTGACGGCAGCGTTCAACCGCTCGACGACGGAAGCACCGAGTGGCAGCGCCTGGGTGTGAATGCGGCGATGCCTCGCTTCGAGGTGCGCCTCTTCTTCGTCGAGCCGTTGGAGCAGCACGGGCGCGGTGGCGAGCAGGCGCTCCTTCGCGGTCTCGGCGGCGCGCTGCGCTTCGGTCGCGGCGCGCGCGTCGGCCTGGCCGTGGTCGAAGAAGGGCATCGGCACCGAGACGCCGACGAAGAGGCTGTTCTGCTGGTTGCCCGAGATGACGAAGCGGTCGTGCACGTAGCCGGCGCGCACGGTGAGGTCGGGGACGGCGCGGTTGTGGGCGAGCTCGAGCGCGGCTTCGGCTGCACGCGCAGCGGCTTCGAGCGAGCGCACGTCGGGGCGGCGCTTGAGTTCGGGGCCGCTGGCGACGTCGGACTCGAGCCACGCGGCGGCCTTCGACGCGTCGGCGAACGGCAGGCACTGAACGCCCGCGAGCGAGGTGCAGCTGCGAAGCGCCGTGTTCACGCTCTCGATGGCGTCACCGAGCAGTGCGCGCGTGGCCTCCTGCTCGAGCTGGGCGCGGTCGGCGTCGAGCGATGACGAGTCACCTTTGTCGGCGCGGGCGCGCTGAAGCTGCGCCAGGCCCTCGGCGTCGGAGGCGAGCTCGGTCAAGGTGGCGACGCGCACCTCCGCGACGGCGACGTCGGCGATGGCCGCCTGCAGCGCCAGCACCCGCTGCCGCAGCTGCTCGAGGGCGTCGAGGCTCACCGCGCGCGCGTTCTCGCTCGTGCTGCGCTGCCGCGGGCTCCGTTTGCCCAGCTCGAGCAGCACCGACACGCCCGCCGAGACGTTGGGCACGTTGAGCAGCGGGTCTTTCAGGTCGGGGGGATTGAGGGGACCGACGGGAATGGTGCCGACCGCCAGGTCAGCAGAGGGGTTCGGGAGCAGCTTCGCGCGCTCCGCGTCGGAACGGGCCGCCGCGACGCGTGCCCTGAGTTCCTGGAGATCTGGAGCAAATTGCCACACCCCGGGTGAAAGTGACGCACCGGGCGTCAGCGTGGAGAGGTCGAGTGGAGAGGGTGTACTGGCGAGGAGAAAGGCAGCTGTGAGCCAGACCATGGCGACGGCGCGTCGTGCCACCGCCGTGCCAGCGCTGCAGTGGTGCCGGACCCGTCAGCTAGGTTGGTGAGTCCGTTACGCGTCCGTCGCAGCCTTGGCTCTTCTAGGGGTTCGGCGGCGCGGGACGGAGTGGTCCCACGAAGTCGACGAACTCGTAGCCGAGCGCGACTCGGGATGCGTTCGTCGCTTGAACCGCGATGATCAACTGCCCAATCCACCGCGACTCGGCAGATGCCTCGATCGGCTCGAGTAGCATCTTGTTGGAGCGAACGATCTCAAGCTGCATCTCGTTCATGAACGCAAGTTCGACAACAACGCCCAACGCGTCCGACTCAAACTTAGGGAACTTCGCGGACGCCTTGGCGAGGACGCGCCTGCGAAACTCGGAAGCGAGCGTGTCGACCGATGCGCCGGTCGGGTCGTGCCACATCTCAACTTCGAGGAGAATCCGGCCCTCCCTTGTTTCGAGCAGCAGGTCGGTCGTCTTCGCGCCAAGACCGGTCGGTCGCTCGAAACCTCTCACGCTCGCTCCATGCCGAACCGCAAAGTGACAGTTCGCGACAACAGACCAGAAGCATGGATCGTTTGCGTCCATTGGCTGCGTCCAGAGCGCACTCAGGGTCTCCCTTGCGCCGGGAAAGGTGCCGAATCGAGCAGCAAACGTCTCCAAGACACGCAAGAGGGAAAGTGCATTGCTCCTCGCGTTTGGAACTGCGTCAGCACTCGCAGCCAAGCTCAGCACCAGCGGGAGGTTGAAGTTGTGCTCGTGACGAGAGTTACGCTCATCTTCGAACAGCATCGCCCTTGAGTAGTCGACCTTCCCTCGGCCCTTACGTGGGTAGCCGCCGGGCAGAAGCGCACAAAGTGAAGGCGCCAACAACAGGCCCGGTGCGATCGCAGAATAGAACTCGTCCGGAGTAGGCGGGCGCAGAAGAGCGACATGGCAGTCGCGAGTCAGCCGACCGCTCCAGCACGGACATGGCTTGTCAGCGAGCGCCGTTCGGCGTGCCTGCATGTCTGGGCCTTCAGTGCCGTTCACGGCTTGCTCCAAGTTCACGGATGACCGTGCCTCAAGAACCTGACCTCCAGCTCTCCACCGCGTAGCGCATAGTCGAGCGGCATGGCGCATGTCCGCCCATCAGGTCGGCGGAGGCCGATGCGACAGCGTGCGGCAGATCACGTCCGACGCGCAGCGAGTGCACTGCAGATGCTGCGTGCGCCGGGGAAGTCGCCAGTTCCTGCTCGTGTGCGCCGTGCGCCTCGATGGCATGTCTGGAGCACGACGCGAGCACATGGCTCGGGCACACGTGCATCGGTCGCTCGTCTGGTGGTCTCTCGTGCTTGCGCTCGGTCAGGGTTGCAACTGCGGCTCCGAGCCCGGGCTCGACGGTGGCCGGCCCGATGGCTCCGTGCTGCTCCCCGATGGTGGCGCTCCCGATGCGTCGGTCTCGTGTTCGCCCACGGGCGTCGAGGTCTGTGACGGCGTCGACAACGACTGCGACGGCAAGGTCGACGATGGCTTCACCCTGCTCTGCGCGCCGTGCAGCAGCGGTGGCACGTGCATCGAAGCGAAGCTCACGGGCGGCGGGTTCAAGTCGGGCGCGCGCCGAAACCTCACCATCGGGAACGACCGTGGCATCGCGCTGCCTCCGGTGCCGCTGCCGCAGCCGTACATCTTCATCTCGAACTCGGGCGACGGAACGGTCTCGAAGATTCGCACCAGCGACGCGGTCGAGGTCGGCCGCTTCATCGTCGGCGACAACCCGTCGCGCACGGCAGTCGATGGAAACGGAGACGCGTGGATCGCGATGCGCGGCGACACGAGCGACCGCGGCGGAGGCCCCCTCGAGCACGTCGTGAAGCTCGCCGGTGCGTGCACGCCATCGACACGGCCTCCGACGCCGACGCGTGAGTGCATTCTGCTCGACCTCGCCGACGTCGGAAATCTGCTGCGTGGCGTCGCGGTCGACGCGGCCAACGACGTGTGGATTGGCTCGTACGCGACGAGCGAGGTGGTTCGACTCGACGGCGTGTTCGGTACGGTGCTCGAGCGCATCGCCGTGCCCGGCCACCCGTACGGCATCGCCATCGACGAGCACGGCAACCTCTGGCTCTCGGCGCACGACCAGACGACCTACGCCGCGGGCCACGTCATTCGCGTCGACACCGTGACGAAGACGGCGACGTTGCACCTGTCGGGCCCCGAGCTCGAGAACCACTCGACGTACGGCCTCGCGGCCGACGGTGAAGGCGGCGTCTGGTTCGCGGACTACGGCGCGGCGGTGTACCGCATCGACGCCGAGACGGGCGCGTTCGGGCCCTCGTGGGACGTGGCCGGCATCACCCGCGGCGTGGCCGTCGACGACCAGGGCTTCCTCTGGGTGGCTGACTCCGCGGGCTCGCAGCTGGTGCGCGTGAACCGACGCACGGGCGAGACGCTGGCCGCACACGTCGGCGATGGGCCGGTCGGCGTCGCGGTCGACCACGAAGGCAACATCTGGAGCGTCAACACCAACTCGAACGACGCCACCAAGGTCTCTCCCGACGGCGGGCTGCTCGCGACGGTGCCGGTCGGCAACGCGCCGTACACGTACAGCGACATGACGGGCGCCGCGTACCGGCTCTTCCGCAAGCTCAACGGCACCTTCACTGGCAGCTACGACACGGGCATCGCGGGCGCGACGTGGGAGTCGCTGCGGTTCGCCGGCAACGTCCCGCCTCCGTCGACGTTGAAGCTCAAGCTGCGCGCGAGTGACGGCTACCTCTCCACCGCAGCGTGGAGCGAGGTGACGCTCTCGGGTTCGACCGCGGTGCTGAACCTCGTCGGCGCGAAGCTGCAGGTCGAAGCGCTCCTCTTCACCGACGACCGGCGCGCGCAGCCGAACGTCGAGAGCCTCACGTTCACCTTCCGCCGCTGAGGGCCACCATGAAGACCGCGATCCTCTCGACGCTGCTCCTCTCGGCGCTGGCACACGCCACGCCCGCAGACGTCTTCATTCTCATCGACACCTCGGGGAGCATGGCGCGCCCGCTCGGCACTGGAGATGCGCGACTCACGCTCGCGAAGCAAACCGCGCGTGACGTCATCGCCGCCATCCAGAACGACCACCGCGTGGGGCTCGCGCGGTACGCCCAGCTCGAGCGGGTGTTGCCCGGGGGTGAAGGCAAACGCGCGGTGCTCGGAGAAGACCCGCTGCAGTGCGACCACGGCTCGAACCTGCTCGCGGGCATGGACGTCGCGGGCGCGAACGAGGCGCTGCGCTGGCTCGATGGCGTCGAGGCCCTGGGCAACCCCGAGCTGGTGCCGATGGGTGACTCGCCGCTGGTGCGTGGCGTGGAAGTCGCCGTCCAGTACATCCGGAACAAGCGGAGGGCCGACCCACTCCGGCACTGTGTGAACGCGGTGCTCCTCGTCATCACCGATGGGCTCGACACCTGTGTCGGAGGCAGTGAACTGCGCGGCACGCTGGCTGACCTGGCGACGAAGGCGAGCCGTGAAGACATTCGCACGCTGGTGCTCACGTACACGCCCGACGCCGAAGCGGCGAAGGCGGTCGCGAAGATCGGCAACGCTGACGGAGTTCCTTTCACCGACGCGGCGCAGTTCCTCGCTGCTGCGCGCAACATCACCGGCCGGCTCGCTCCCGAGGCGTGCCTCGCGTCGGGCGTCGAACCTTCGAAGCTCGGCATCGTCTCGACCGAGGCTGACGCTGGCGTGACCTGCACACCCACCGCACCCACCGGGTGTGGCTGCGGCTCGACCGAGACCTCTGGCCTCATCGCGCTCACGGCCGTGCTCGTCGTGGCGAGCGCGCGCAGAAGGCGATGGCTGCTCGTCTCGGTCTTCGCGCTGGGCCTGGGCTGTGTGCAGACGAAGCCGACGTGCACCACCGACGCGGGGACGCCGGCGACGACGCTGAAGGAGCCCGCTGCCGTTCGTGACGAGGCGCTCGCGCGTGTGCCCATGCTGGTCGCCGGCGCCGAGGCCGTTCGTCGCGACGTCTTCGACCCGCTGCTCGTGCCCGAGAAGGTCTTCGCGAAGGTGAGTGACACCGACGGCTGTCTGGCGCTCGTGCGTGGCATCGGCTTCGAGCCGTACGTCGGCGTTCAACGCGGCGTGGCCGGCTGTCTCTCGACGCGGCGGTGCAACAGCTTCGACAAGGCGCTGCTGCTGAAGGCCTGCCTCGACGCGAAGGGCGTGAGCTCGGAGCTGCAGGTCTGCAACGACACGCCGGCCTCGATGCGCGCGCTGCTGCTGGCCGAAGCGAAGAAGGCGCTCGTGTTGCCAGACCTCTCGGCGGCGACGGCGAAGGAGCGTGAAGTCGCGCTCCAGCTGTTCGGTGACCCGGCCATCGTCGCGCGCCTCGACACGGCGACGGCTGGCCGCGACGAAGCGGTGAAACAGTTCTTCTCGACGGCCATCGCGGGCGACGTCTCGACGCTGCTGCCGCTCGCCAACCTCGACGCCACCGCGACCGACACCGAGGCCACCGCGCGCGCGAACGTCGGGCTCGAGCGCTACGGCTTCGTGAAGGTGGGCACCCGCAACCTCGACCCGACGCTGGCCGGCTCGGCGGTCGAGATGGGCTCGTGCGGCGATGGTCCCTTCGTCCCAGCGACCGAGGCCATCACGCTGAAGGCCGAGGTGGTGCTCCAGTACGTCGGCGGTGTTGGCGCGTGGAAGCGGCCCGAGCTCATCGCTGCCACGCTCTCGGTGAAGCCGTACGAGGTCTTCGGCCAACACCTCACGATGGGCCTCGCCGAAGCGACCGTGGGCACGCTGGGCTTCGCAGTGCCGGCGGTCTCGACGACGGGGTGTCTGCGCGCGTTCCTCGAGGTGGGCTCGACGAAGGTTCGCGGTGAGCCGTTTCACATCGGCTCACAGGACTCGACGAGCTGTCCTTCGATGTCGCTCTCGCCTGACGAGCCGGGCCGGCGCCTGTCGAAGGTGACGCTGCGCCTGACGACGAACGTCGCGAACAAAGAGACCGTCATCGACCGCGTGATGGTCGACCGCTACGGCTACGCCGCGAGCGAGACCGCCGCAGAGGCCACGGGCCCGATGTACTCCGACGGCACGGCCCGGCGGCTGCTCCCGATGCGCGCCGACGTTCTGCTGCTCTCGGGTCTGCCGTCACCTGCAGCGCTGCGCGACGTCGCTGCTCGAGAGGCCATCGTTCGCCGCGCCGACTTCGAGGCGCAGCTGGCTCAGCTCGCGGGCATGCCCGTCGCGACGCCGCCTCCAGGGCCGCCGTCTCCGCTGCCGTTCGCGATTCTCGGAGCCGTGACCCACTTCTCCCCGCCCGAACTGGGCACGGGGCTCGCGCTGGTCGTCGAGCGCCCGTGGCTGTTGAGTCAGGTGCGCCGGCGCGGCTTTGGCGTCAGCGGTGCCGCGCTCGACATCGTCGACCAGACCATCGTCGACGTGGTGGACGCGCCGCTGCTCGTCGTTCGTGCAGACAACACCACCGCTCCGTCTGCGCGTCTGCGAGCGCAGGTCGCGATGGCGGCGCTGGTGACCGAGGCCGAGACCGTCGCTGCGCGCATCAACGGGCTCGATGGCGTGGTGAGCGCCGCGACGATGCTTCGTGACCCGTCGCTCGCAGGCAAGTGGGCCGCGATGGATCCACAGAACCTCGACCACTCGCTCTTCCCCGACGCGGTCGTCGAAGCAGCCTCGGTCTATTCAGGGCAGGTCGTCGTCGCGACGCCGGGCGCGGTGAAGAGCGACGCGGCCGACCCCATCATCGCGTGGTGGCGCTTCGACAAGCGCACGGGCCAGGGGCTTGGCGAGCTGCGCTTCGAAGGCACGTTCTACGGCGGTGTGCCCGGCATGCTCGCGACGGCGAAGCTGCTCGTCGACCTCGACAAGTGTCTCTACGCGGGAGCCAGCGCGGCGCTCATGGGCGGTGAGGAGTGCGACCTGCGGCCGTGTTTCAAGGCGGCGTTCGACTACTACAAGCAGGCGCTCGCCATCGAGTTCGCGGGCGGAGCGCTCGTCGCCTACGGCGGCTACGCCCACTGGAGTCACTCGCTGGTCGAGGTGATGGAGTACTCGTGGGAGGTCTTCGGCGAAGCGGTCAGGGCCTGGCTGCACGGCGGCAAGGTGATCACCTGTGGCTGATCACTGAAGCGCGAGCACGAGAACGGTGACCGACGTCGCGAGCATCACGCCGCCGCCCGCGACACCGAGCACACCGCGCTGAGTACCGGGAGGCGCAGACACGAGGGCCGACATCACCGCGCCGCCGATCAGCCCAACGCCTGCCGCGATGATGCCGACGACGCCGATGGCAATGGCGCGCCCAACGTCGCCGACGACTTGTCCAACCACGCCGCTGGGCGAGGTGGCCTGAGGCTCTTTCGGCATGATGGCTGCGGCCAGCAGCATCGCGACGCCGCCGACGAGCATCGCCGTGCCGAGCGTGCCTGACGTGATGGCGCTGATTCTCCCGAACGTACCATCGCGGTCGAACCACGCGCCGAGGCTGGCGCCGATGCCGATGGCCGACCCGGCGATGCCGAAGCCCAGCGCGGTTCGCTGATCGTCGTTGAGAGAAATGCCCGACTCGACCGGCGGCGCGGGCGCGAGCACGGGAGCGGGTTCGTTCACGGGCTCCGTCGCAGGCGTTGGCTCGGGAGCGGTCTGCGCGACGAGCACCGAGACGAGACAGGCGATCATCGGTGGCTCACTTCGCGTCGAGCGCGAGCCCGTCGATGACCGCGATGGGTCCATCACAGGTCGCTTCGTGACAGGTGCGGCAGGCACGAACGACGTCGGAGTACGCGGCCTTCATGTCTGCGGGCTTCGCGTCGAGCGCCTTCACCTGGGCCAGGTAGTTCTGCGCCATCGCGTCGAACGCCTCGTTGCGGTCGCTCGCAGCGGTCGGCCAGGTGCAGCGAATCTTCCGGTGCTTCGCGAACAGCGTCGGCACCGGCTGGCCCGCGAGCACCTTCGACTTCGCGTCACGCACGTCGTCCACCATCATGCGCATGTGCGTCGCGAGCTCGCTGGCGCCGTTCGGGTTGCGCTCCGAGGCGATGAGGTGGCCGGGGCTGCCGGGAACGCCGGGCACCAGCTTCGTCTCGAACGTGCAGTCATCGACGGGCGCAGGCGGTGGAGGCTGCGCGAGGGGTGCCTCCTCCTTCTTCGGGCACGCACAGAGCGTCAGGACCACCACGAGCGAGAACGAACGCATGGGTCCCTCGTAGCGGAAGTCGCGACGTGTTTCCGCTTCAGGGTGAAGGCATGGGTCGGCAAGCTCGGGGCATGTCCGACTCCGCTGGGCTGTTGAAGCGGGCCTCGAAGGCTGCCTCGGTGACCGACGCGCTCGAGAAGCTCGTGCTCGTTTGGCAGGTGCGGCCGACGCGGGAGCTCGAAGACGCCATCGTCGCGCTCGATGCAACGGTGACGCCCTTCGAAGGCGACACGAAGGCGTTCAAGGCGGCCGCGAAGAAGGCGACGGCGAGCGACCGCGGCGCACTGCTCGCCAGTGTCACCAAAGGCACGCTCGCCGACGCGCAGGCCCGGCTCGAAGCGGTGACGACCTGGTCGAGAGACCCACGAACGTCGCGCACGCTCGTGCAGTTGCTCTCGGGCGTTCCCTGGTCGTCGGACTCGTCGAAGCCCGCGTGGACCGCTGCGTTCGCGTTGATGGTGAAACAGAACGACGCGCGGTTCGTGACGCTCGCGAAGGAGCTGCCCTCGAAGTGGAAGGTGCGCTCGTCGATGCAGGGCTGGCTCGAGCGGGCATTCGCGCGGGCCGTGGAGACGCTGGAGCCGGTCGAGGTGACCGCGACGGCCGAAGAGAAGAAGAGCCTCGACGCGGTGGTGAAGGCGTTCGCGGCCGCGAAGCCGAAGAAGACCGTGGGTGGAAAAGACGAGCAGTCGCTGCTCGCTGCCATCTACGCGAACCCGGCCGACGACGCGCCGAGGCACGTGCTCGCCGATCTGCTGCAGGAGAAGAACGACCCGCGCGGTGAGTTCATCGCGCTCCAGCTCGCGGGAGACGAGAAGGCGGCGAACAGACTGCTGAAGGCGAACGCGAAGAAGTGGCTCGGTGCGCTCGCGCCCGTGCTCGGAGCCGACGTCGAGTTCCGGCGCGGCTTCCCCGCCGTGGGCAAGACGAAGTTCCGTCATCAGGCCGACGCCGAGAAGTACGGCGGGCTCAGCGAGTGGGCGACGCTCGAGCAGCTCGAGTGGGGAACACCGACGCCGATTCCGAAAGGCCAGACGCCGTTCTGCCGCTTCATCGGGCCCTCGTTCCGTCACCTGCGTCATGCCGAGGGGCCGTACCTGCCGAGCCTGCTCGAGGCGTCGGAGCCGTGGGGTCTCGAGTCACTCTCCGTCTCGGTCAGGGATTCGAACGACGTGCGCACGCTCGGAGAGAAGCTGCCGACGCTCTTCCCGAAGTTGAAGCGCCTCGTGTTCTGGAACGCGAAGCCCGAGTGGCTGGCAGCGATGCCGAACTCGAGCCAGCTCGACGAGCTTGGAACGGGCGGCTTCGTCGATGATTGGGCGCCACATTGGAGCGCGCTGCAGGGGCTCGGCGTGAAGACGCTGACCATCGTGGTCCGTCACCTCACAGGAGACTCGGCGTGGCGCTTCACGCGCGGGAGCGACGGCCGCTACTCGAAGCTCGTCGTCTCATACGAGGCGGCGATTCCGCCCCAGCAGCACCTCGACCTGGCCGCAGGACTTCCGGCGGGCTTTCTCGAATCGTTCGAGGTCGTCGCGGGCAAACGCGCGACGCCTCAGAGCGTCGCTGCCGTCACGAAGGCGCTTCAAGCTGCCGCGAAGAAGTTCGGCACCGCCGCTCCCGTGACGTCGAAGAAGACGACAGCCGAGCCGCGCGCGTTCATGCGTGTCTTCTCCGTCGACGAGACGGCCGACGGAGCGGTGCTCGTCGTCGACTACTCGGGTGCACAGCTGATCGACGCCGAGACCAACCGACTGGTCAGCAGCTTCGGCTGCAAGGGCGTGAGCGCCTCGGCGATGACGCTCGACGGAAGACACGTCGCAGTGCTCACCCGTGAGCTGAAGCTCTTCTCGCTGCCTGACTTTCGCGAGGTGTGGAGCTCGAAGGTCTCGGTCGAAGACTCGCGCGGCATGCAGGTGACGGAGGACTCGGTGTGGCACTTCGCGCGCACCGGCTCCGAACGCTACGACCTGAAGACGGGCAAGGTGCTCCAGAAGACGGGACCCGCCTCGCGCCTCATCGGGGTTTCACCGACGACGTGGCTCTCGCTCGGGTTCGGGCTCGCGCCAGCGGGCAAGCGGCCGAAGCTCGAGTTGCCTGGCGCGGCGGCCTGTCTGGTTCAGAACGAGCAGGTGCTGGTGGCCAGCGAAGCCAACGGCAAGGTGACCCTGACGCTCTCGAGCGTGACGACGGGTGAGGCCCGCGGCCAGGCATCGTGTGCGGGCTCGCGCGTCGAACTCTTTCCATCGCGGAGCGGGCGGCTCGTCGCGGTGGCTCACGACAAAGGCTGCATCGTGCTGGACGTCTCGACGATGACGACGAAGGCCTTCGCGATGAAGAAGCTCAACGCTGCCGGGTTCACGCGCGACGAGAAGCACGTGCTGCTCGCGGCGCAGAAACTCGAGCGCCGGCCCCTCTGAATCACCAGGGTGTGCCGTCTTTGTGCGTGAAGCGCCAGACGCCGTCGACGAAGGTCGCGGCAAGATCGTCCTGCGGGTATTCGACCGTGTCGCCTGGCGAGCGGTCACCGACCTCGAGGTACACGACCTTCGCGGCAGAGCGGTTCACCACCTGATGCGCGCCGCTCGCTGGAGAGAAGCCCGCGCACATGCCTGGTGAGAGCACCTGTTCTCCTGAACTCGTCACGAGCGTCGGCGTGCCCTCGAGCACGTAGAGAAACTCCTGCTGGCTCGAGTGCGCGTGGAGCAACGCCGACTGCGCTCCGGGCGCGAGCGTCGTGAGGTTCACGCCGAAGTGAGTGAGCCCGAACAGGTCGCCGAGCACGCGCTTCTCACGGCCTTCCATGCGCGCGGCGAACACGGGTGGGTAAACGGACTTCTTCGCGCGCGGAGGAATGTCGCTGGCGACGACAGCGCTGGGTTTCGTGGTCATGCCGTGAGTGTGCGTCGCGGTTCGTGTGGCTGCCGCTCAAAGAGGTGCACGAACCGCTCACCCGTTTTCGGAGCGGGTGGGCCAGACTGCGGCCCCATGCGCAGCGACGTCGTGTTGGCAGCCGATGGAACCCCCATCTCGATTCACACCCACGGCGACGGCGGCGGCCCGACGGTGCTGCTCACCAACGGCATCGGCACCACGGCGAACTTCTGGCGCTTCCTCATCGCCGACCTGAAGACCGATTACACCGTCGTTCACTGGGACTATCGCGGGCACGGCCAGACGCCGGTCGCGACCTCGGGTGACTACACGCTCCACACGCACGCTGATGACCTCGCGCGCGTGACGCGCCACGTGATGAAGCGCGAGGGCAGACCGCCCGTGCACGTCGCGTTCTCGATGGGCGTCGCGTGCTGCTCGAGCTGTATCGGAGTCAACCCGAGCTCGTTCGCGCGATGGCGCTCATCGCAGGAGCCCCCGACGCGCCGGGCACCGGCACCTGGCTGTTCCGCGCTCCGGGGAGTCTCGCGGCGCTTCGTGCGGCCGTGGCGCTCAGTACGCCCGTCGTGCCGCTCGCTGCGCCGTTCGTGAAGGCGTTTCTCCGCTCACGGTTGCCGTTTCCCCTCGCGCGAATGGCCGGGGTGCTTCGGGCCGGTGCGTCACGTCACGACATCGACGAGTTTCTGGCCGGCGTCGCCGCGATGGATCCACTCGCGTACTGGAAGACGCTGCGCGGGTTGCTCGGTGCGAAGGGCTCCGACGTGTTGCCGAGCGTGTCGGTGCCCACGCTCATCGTCGCCGCCGCGCAGGACATGCTCATGCCGGTCGCACAGCTCGAGGCGATGCGACGTGGGTTGCCGAACGCCAAGTTCGTGTTGATTCAAGACGCCGGCCACGCCGGTCTCGTCGAGAAGGGCCCCGAGATGGCGGCCGCCGTGCGCGAGCTGCTCGGCTCCGTGCATTGAGCGGAAGGTCACGCGCCCGCGTTCAGCTGCTTCGCCGCGCGCGTCACCGCTTCCCGCCAGGCGCCGATGATCTGCCTGCAGATGTCGTCGACGCCCACGCCCTTCGTCACCTGCGCGAACACCGTCGGCCCATCGCCCCGCATCTTCTTCGCGTCGCGCGCCATCACCTCGAGGTTCGCACCCACGAGCGGCGCGAGGTCGGTCTTGTTGATGACGAGCAGGTCTGACTGCGTGATGCCGGGGCCGCCCTTGCGCGGCACCTTGTCTCCGCCCGCCACGTCGATGACGTACACGGTGTAGTCGACGAGCTCGCGACTGTACTGCGCGGCCAGGTTGTCACCGCCGGACTCGACGAGGAGCAGCTCGGGCTTCACCGCGCGCATCAGGTCTTCGAGCGCGAGCAGGTTCGGCGTGATGTCTTCGCGAATCGCCGCGTGCGGGCAGCCACCCGTCTCGACCGCGCGAATGCGCTCGTTCGGCAGCGCCTGGTTGCGCATGAGAAACTCGGCGTCCTCCTTCGTGAAGATGTCGTTGGTGACGGCGCCGAGCGACACGTCGTCTCGCAGCGCGCGACACAGCGCGAGCATGAGCGCGGTCTTTCCGCTCCCGACGGGCCCGCCGATGCCGACCGTGAACGCACGTTTCGTGTAGTCGCGGTTCAGCGGAGCGTCGCGCTCGTGAAAGAGGCCGGGGTGCAGCCAGTGCTCGTGCGTGTGGCCGTGTTCACCGTCGTGCGAGTGCGGGCCGAGTCCGTCGTGGTCGTGGCTCATGGTGCGGTCCTCTCAAGATTGAAACAGGCGCGAGTACAGCCGGTCGTGCGCCGACTGTGCGAGGTCGAGCAGCGGCGCAGTGCTGGTCGCGTCGTTCGCGGTGAAGTCCTTCGTCTCGTTCAACGCTTCGTCCATCACAGGGTGCAGCTCGAGCAACACCCGCTGCGCGCGAAGCGGTCCCGCTCCACCCAGCCGGACGATCGCCGACAACGCCGCGCGCGTGACACCGAAGAGAAACAACCGCCGCGCATCGGCCAGCGTGAAACCCTCGGCCTTCAGCGTGTGCCCCATCGCCACCGCGACGTGACCGAACGGCAACGCGCCACGCAGCGCCTCGTTCGCGAACGTCGCCTCGGCCGCCAGCAAGAACGCCTGCCCCTGCGCCCGGCTCGCGCGGTTCGCCACCTGACTCGAGAGGAACACGTCGCACGCTGCATCGGCCTCCACCGCCGAGCGCAGGAACGCGTCGTTCAGAAACGGGAGCGCACTCGACGCCGCGCTCCACACGAGTTCACGCAGCCGCAGCACCAGCGCGTCTTCACCCTTCAGCAGGCCCAGCTGCCGCAACGCCTCGAAGCCCGCCGAGTGCGCGAACGAGCCCGCAGGGAACGCGGAGTCAGCGAGCTGGAGGAGGCGCGAGTCCATCGTCAGAACAGGAAGTACTTCTGCGCGAGCGGCAACACGTCGGCGGGCGCACAGGTGAGCAGCACGCCGTCAGCCCGCACCTCGTATGTCTCGGGGTCGACCTGCAGCTTCGGCAGCGCGTCGTTCAGCTTCATGTCCTTCTTGCCGAGGCCGCGGCAGCCGCGCACCGCGACGACGCTCTTCTGCAGCCCATACCGCGCGCCCACCCTGCCCTGCTCCGCGGCCTGCGACACGAACGCGAGGCTCGTCTTCGCGCCCGCGTTCCCAAAGCCGCCGAACATCGGCCGCATGCGCACCGGCTCGGGCGTCGGAATGGAGGCGTTCGCGTCACCCATCTGCGCCCACGCGATGAAGCCACCCTTGATGACCAGCTCGGGCTTCACGCCGAAGAACGCCGGCCGCCACAGGACCAGGTCGGCGAGCTTTCCCACTTCGACCGAGCCCACGTGCTCCGAGACGCCGTGCGCGATGGCCGGGTTGATCGTGTACTTCGCGACGTAGCGGCGAATGCGCAGGTTGTCGTCGTGCACGTCTCCCGCGAGCCGGCCACGCTGCAGCTTCATCTTGTGCGCCGTCTGCCAGGTGCGCGTGATGACCTCACCGACGCGGCCCATCGCCTGACTGTCGGACGAGAGCATCGAGATGGCGCCGAGGTCGTGGAGGATGTCTTCGGCCGCGATGGTCTCTCCCCGAATGCGGCTCTCGGCGAACGCCACGTCTTCGGGCAGCGATGGGTCGAGGTGGTGACACACCAGCAACATGTCGAGGTGCTCATCGAGCGTGTTCACCGTGAACGGTCGCGTCGGGTTCGTCGACGACGGCAGCACGTTCGGCTCACCACACACCTGGATGATGTCGGGCGCGTGCCCGCCGCCTGCGCCTTCGGAGTGGTACGTGTGAATCGTGCGGCCCTTGAAGGCCGCGATGGAGTCGTCGACGAAGCCCGACTCGTTGAGCGTGTCGGTGTGAATCGTCACCTGCACGTCGAAGCGCTCGGCCACCTCGAGGCACGTGTCGATGGCCGCAGGCGTGGTGCCCCAGTCTTCGTGCAGCTTCAGCCCGAGCGCGCCCGCCTCGAGAATGTCGGCGAGCCCTTCGGGACGCGAGGTGTTGCCCTTGCCCGTGAAGCCGAAGTTCATCGGGAACGCGTCGGTCGCCTGCAGCATGAGGCGCAACTGCTCCGGCGACGGCGTGCACGTCGTCGCGTTGGTGCCCGTCGCGGGGCCCGTGCCACCGCCAATGAAGGTGGTGACGCCGCTCGCGAGCGCGACCTCGATCTGCTGCGGCGCGATGAAGTGAATGTGCGAGTCGATGCCGCCGGCCGTGACGACGTGGCCTTCGCCCGCGATGACCTCGGTCGTCACACCGACGACCATGCCCTTCGTCACGCCCGCCATCACGTCGGGGTTGCCGGCCTTGCCGAGCCCGACGATGCGGCCGTGTTTGATGCCGACGTCGCACTTGAAGATGCCGGTCCAGTCGATGACGAGCGCGTTGGTGATGACGACGTCGAGCGCGTCCTTCGCCGGCACGCCCGCGGCCTGGCCCATGCCGTCGCGCAGCACCTTGCCGCCGCCGAACTTGCACTCGTCGCCGTAGACGGTGGCGTCTCGCTCGACGCGCGCGACGAGGCCCGTGTCTCCCAGCCGCACCGTGTCGCCCGTCGTGGGCCCGAAGATGTCGGCGTAGCTCGAGCGCTTGAAGAGAAAGCTCATGGCGTCACCTTGCCGTTCGAGAAGCCGAGGTGGCCGATGCGCTCCATCGCCGCGTCGTGCTGCGTGCTGACCGGCCCATCGACGAGCGCGTTGCCGCCACGCACGACGCGCGCACCGGCGATCTCCACCAGCGACACCGAGCGCGTCTCTCCAGGCTCGAAGCGCACCGCCGTGCCCGCGGGAATGTCGAGGCGCATGCCGAGTGTCGCTGCTCGGTCGAAGGCCAGCGCGCGGTTCGTCTCGATGAAGTGGTAGTGGCTGCCGACCTGAATCGGCCGGTCGCCCGTGTTCGTCACCGCCACCACGATGGAGCGCCGCCCCGCGTTCAGCTCGACCGAACCCTCGACCGTCTGCACGAGGCCCGGCACGTCGACCGTCGGCGCGACGTGAAACTTCTCGTTCGGCGGAATCGGGAGGAACGAGCCGTAGAGCGCGAGCGAGAGGTCGCCGTACTCGGCGGCGACGGGGTGGTGCACCGTCACCAGCTTCGACCCATCGGGGAACGTGCCTTCGACCTGCACCTCGGTGACGAGCTCGGCCACGCCGTCCATCACGTTGCGCCGCCCGAGCAGCTTCTTGCCAAGGTCCATCAACTCGACGACGCGGCGACCGTCACGAATGAACTCGAGCAGCTGCGTCGCCAGCAGCGCGACCGTCTCGGGGTAGTTGAGCCGCAGCCCCCGCGCGAGCCGCTTCTGCGCGAGCACTCCAGCCTGATGCAGCACCAGCTTGTCGATCTCTTGCGGAGTGAGCTTCACGCCGCCTGATTAGCACCGGTGCCGCAATGCGTCACACGCGCACGTCTTCGAGGGCGGGGCTCTCTGGGTCACCACTTCCGAGCCCACGGGTCTTCGTCGAGGGCGAGCACGAGCGCCTCGGTGAGGAGTTCCCGCATCGTCGACACCAGCGCGGCCGTCGTCGGAGCTCCCAGCCGCAGCACGAGCCCCCACGGCCAGCGGCTCGACGTCACCAGCGTCGTCGGCAACCGCTCGAGCGGCATCGCGGTGATGCGCGCGTGCAACGGGTCGAGCAGCGGGTCGAACCGCGGGCCAATCAGCACCACCGTCGACATCACCTCCACGCCAGAGAGGCGCGCCTCGAGCGAACCGTGCCGTGGCGACAACGTCTGTGCGTCGACGAAACGCGACACGCCCTTCGACGAGATGGAGAGGCGCAGCTCGAGTGACTCCATCGCCCAACGCTCGCCGCTCGCGACCCGCCCTGCCGTGAAGGAGTCGACGCACACCAGCGACGCGCCTTCGTCGAGGTGGAACTGTTGCCGCTGCGAGAGCCGCGAACCCGCGAACGCCATCAGCGGGTCGGGCCAGCTCACCAGCGTCGCGCCCGGCTTCACGCGGGCCGTCAGCGCGAACGAGCTGGTCGTCGCGCGGTACACCTTGCCCGCGGCCTGCGACGAGAGGAACGCCACCGCGCCTTCACCGACCTCGACCTCGAGCGAGAGCGCGTCTTCGGTGACGAAGCCTCCGCCGAGGCTCGACTGGTACACCCACGCGCCCTGTCCCCGATTCTGCGGCGTGAGCAGCTTCAGCGGGCCCTGGCCTCGGGCCGACGTCACCACCGAGCGGTCGAGCACCCGCTCGACGACGAGTCGCGCTGAGTCGTTCACGTTCCGAAGTTCGGTGACCAAGGGTGTTTCAGAACACGATGTGCACGGTCAGATTCGCCATGCCCGCGTCAGCCGGGCCGCCTTCGTATGGCAACACCGCGTCGAGCGTGCCGTGCCCCGAGTAGCGGCTGTACCCGGCGTCGCGTGGAAACGGGTCGATGCCCTCGAAGGTCAACGACGTCAACGCGAGGTTGAAGCTCGGAGGCGGCCGGGCGCGATAGACGTTCGCGCTCCACGAGCGCAAGACGCCCGGCGAGAGCTGCTCGTCGACCCGCAGCTCCGCGCCGCGCGCCGAGATGTCTGGCCATTGGTACGTGCGCACCGCGACGTCGATGGGCAGCGCATTCATCGCGATGTTGAGCGAGAGCGGGCCGCCGTTTCCACGAAGCAGCTGCATGGTGAACGGGTTCGTCCCCGCGTCGGGTGGAGCGATCGCCGCGGTGAAGGCGCAGGGCACATCGCCGCTCGTGGGCCCGGAGAGCGTCGCCACACAACCGCCGCCAACTGGAATGAAACCGCCACCGCTCGAACCGCCGCCACTCGAACCGCCGCCGCTCGAACCGCCGCCACTCGAACCACCGCCGCTCGAACCGCCGCCGCTCGAACCGCCGCCGCTCGAACCGCCGCCGCTCGAACCGCCGCCGCTCGAACCGCCGCCGCTCGAACCACCAGCCGCCGAACCACCAGCCGCGGAACCACCTGCCGCGGAACCACCAGCCGCCGAACCACCTGCCGCGGAGCCACCAGCCGCGGAGCCACCAGCCGCCGAGCCACCACCGGTCGCCCCACCGTCGCCCATCACCGAAACACGAATCGTCTCGGTGACGATGCCGCCTTTCGAGACCCACGAGGCAGTCACGGTGACCGACTCGGTGCCGCAGCGAGGGCACGAAAACCGCGTCTGTGCGGAGCCGAAGGAGTCGAGGCTCACGCTCGTCGCCTCGAGCTCGCCTTTGGCCACCGAGAACGTGATCGTGCCCGCGCCGATGAGGTCTCCGGGCTCGCGGGCGTCGACGGTGATGGTGCTCCTGGCCGCGCCGACGATGCTGGTGGGCGAGGCCCGAAGTGTGAGCGTGCCGGGAGCCGCCGGCCCGCAGGCCACGACGACCAACACCGTCACCATCGCGACGACAACCGACGAACGAAGCAAACGCTGGTGCATGTGCCAGAGCTTCACACGCGTTCGGCGTCCATCAATCCCGAATCGCGCTCACTACTGAATGTAGTACTCGATGTCGGGCGCTTCGGTCGGCCCGTTGTGCGCGGTGAACATGGTGAACGGCGCCGCGAGCTGAATCGCCGTTCCTCCGCACACCGGGTTGCAGAGCCTGAACGAGATGCTCGTCGCGTAGTCGGGCCACGACACGAGCTGCACCGTGCCGACGCCAATCTGCATCGCGTTGTCGAACAGCGTGTACGCGCCCGTCGGCAAGAAGCGCATGCGCCGCGTGCGCAGCATGCCGTTCGAGAGATAGGCCCCGTCCCAGTTCGCTGCGGTGCCGAAGTTCGTCAGCATCTGCTCGAGCGTCGGGTTGTCGATGCTGATGGTCGTCGTCTGCCCTGCCGTGATGGTGGCTGTGCCCGAGTAGAGGAACCAGACCTCGCGGTTGGAGCCGTTCCAGAACCCGACGCCAATCTCGTAGCCGACGGTGCCAGGCGGGAAGACCGCGTCGTAGCTCTGACTCACCGGCAGCTGGTACGTGAAGTTCGTGTGCTGCACGCCGTTGAGCCGCAGGTCGATGACGTCGTAGTGCGAGCCATTCACCACGCGAAGAATGCCGGTGCTGGCGGGGCGAGAGACGGTCACGCACGCGGCGTTGCTCGTCATCATCGGCGTGCGCACGCGGTAGCAATATCGGCCGTCGGCCTTGTTCGTGTACGCCTGCGACGTCGCCGCGCCGGGCATCGTCGTGTTCGGGTTTGAGAACGACGAGTTCACGTCTTCGTCGAGCGTGTAGGGCATGCCACACGTGCCGGCCGCGCAGCCCCACGAGACCGTGTACGTGCCGTTCGTGCTGCCCGTCGGAACGGTGACGGTGAGCGAGCCCACCATGATGCCGAAGAAGGCCGTGACGGTCGTCGCCGCCGACATCGACACCGTGCAGGTGGTGGCCGTCGAGCTCGAGCAGCCGCTCCAGCTCGTGAAGGTCGAGCCTGACGAAGGCGCGGCGGTGAGCACCACGACGGTGCCGCCTGCGAGCGTCTCGTTGCAGTCCATGCCGCACGAGATGCCCATGGGCGCGCTGGTGACGGTACCGCTGCCGAGGCCGGCCTTCACCACGGTGAGCGGGTACATCGGCGGTGCGATGGTGAGCACCGCGGTGTTCGACGGCGCAGAGGAGCCGCCGGTGTTCGTCGCGCGTACGCGGAAGTAGTGCGTGCCGATGCCGAGCGACGGAATCGTCGCCATGGTGCTGTCAGCCGGGAGCGTGGCGATCTCCATGAAGCCCGACGTCGGCAACACGCTCCGGTCGATGCGGTAGTCGACCTCGTTCGAGGCCACGTCCATCCACCGCAGCTCGGCCGCCCCGCTCGCCGTGATGACCGCCGTGAGCATCGTCGGGGTCGCTGGCGCCGCGGTCGCGGTGAACGTCGCCGTCACCGTGCGGTTGCTGCTCATGGTGACGATGCAGTCGAGGCCCGACACCGTGTCGCAGCCCGCCCAGTTCGAGAGCACCGAGCTGCCCGACGGTGTCGCCGTCACCGTACGCATCGTGCCCATCGGCACGACCTCGTTGCAGTCGGCGCCGCACGCAATGCCCGTGCCCGTCACCGTGCCCGTGCCGCTGCCCGCCTTCACCACCGTGAGCGTGTAGTCGCTCGCGGCGATGTCGAAGGTCGCCGTCACGGTGCGGCTGCCGTTGAGCACCACGGTGCAGACGCGCCCCGCCACCGCATCGCAGCCGACGAAGCCGGCGAAGTTCGCGTTCGTCGCAGGCATCGCCGTCAACATCACGCTGGTGCCGACGGCGATCGACTCGGTGCAATCGGCGCCACACGAGATGCCCATGCCCGTCACGGTGCCCGAGCCAGTGCCCACCTTGTTCACGGTCAGCGTCACCATGCCCGTCGAGCTGCCGGTGAAGTTGGCCGTGACGGCGCGGCTGCTCGCCATCGTCACCGAGCACGTCGCGTCCATCACCGAGTCGCAGCCAGTCCACCCTGCGAACTGCGAGCCCGCCATCGCCACCGCCGTCAGCGTCGTCTGCCGATTGATGGGCCCGAGCTCGGTGCAGTCGGTGCCGCAGTTGATGCCCATGCCGGTGATGAGGCCCGAGCCCGTGCCCGACTTCGACACCGTGAGCATCGCCGTCGTCGGCGCCGTGCCCGTGCCCGTCAGCGAGGCCGAGACCTCTCCACCCGGCGTGCCCCGAATGGTGAGCCGCCCAACCGAGCCAGCCACCGCCACCGGCGCGAAGGTGACGCTCACTTCACAGAACGCGCCCGAGAAGACCGTGTCGTTGGTGCAGGAGTTCGTCGCGAGCCGAAACCGGTCTCCCGTCAGCACGACCTCGAGCGGGCCCGTGTAGTCGCCGCCGGCGTTGGAGATTTGAAACGTGATGGGCGTCGACACGCTGCCCGCCGCCAGCTCGCCGAACGCGCCAACCATCGAGTCGATGCTCAGCTTCGGAGCGGCGACCGTGCCACCTCCCATGCCTCCACTGGTCGCGCGACCACCAGCCGAACCGCCGCCACGGGGCGGGTCGATGCCTGCGTCCATCTCCGACGGCACAGGACTGCAAGCGGCTGAAACCACTGTCAGGGTGAGCGCGACAGGGCGAAGAAACGAGCGCATGGCCGAAGTGATGCACCGATGAGGTGCCGAGTGCATCTGCTTTGTGCAGCTCAGGGACCCGGCGCGTCTTGACCGGTCACCTCGCGCACCCACGCGTCGATGAGGCGGCGCGCGATGCTCAGCTTCGGCGGAATCCTCGGCAGCTCGTCGGCGCGGAAGAAGCGCGCCTCTTTGATCTCCTTGCCGTCGACCACGATGTCGCCGCGCTCCCACTGCGCGGTGAAGGCGATCATCAACGAGTTCGGAAAAGGCCATGGCTGCGAGCCGAAGTAGCGAACGTTGCCGGCGTGCACGCCCGTCTCTTCGAAGACCTCACGCACCAACGTCTCTTCGAGCGACTCGCCGACCTCGGAGAACCCGGCGAGCGTGCTGAAGAACGGAATCGGAAAGCGGCCCGAGTTGGCGAGCAGCGCGGTGTCTCCTTTTCGCACCAGCGTGATGATGGCGGGCGCGATGCGCGGGTAGTTCACGAGGCCGCAGGCGCCACAGCGAAACGCGCGCTCGACGCCGTCGGGCTTCATCGCGGCTCCACACCGGCCGCAGAAGCGATGCGTCGACGCGAAGTGCGCGAGCTGGTTCGCGCGACCGGCGATGGCGAAGAGCTGCTCGTCGAGCCTGGCCCACAACGCCCGCAGGCCGATGAACTCGAAGCCGTCGGGCGTCGGCTCCTGGTCGGGGAAGCGCACCGACACGCAGGGCACGCCGTCGAGCTCTCCCACCATCTGCGGCTCGACCGCGTCGAAGGAGGGGCCGCTGGGGAGCTGCTCCACTCCAACCGCGTCCTTCTTCAGCAGCACCTCGTTCTCGCGACAGATGAACCACCGCGTCGAAGCAGGCAACGGAACCGGCACGACGACCTTCGGGGTGAACGCCATGCGTGGTGGAGTAGTACATCCCTCGCCCGTCCGGAGCCCCCGCATGAACGGCCTCATGATGCAGCAGCCGCTGCTCATCTCTTCTCAGCTCGAGTTCGCCGCGCGTTTTCACCAGAGCGTCGAGATCGTCACCCGCACCGTCGAAGGCCCCATCGTTCGCACCACCTGGAGCGGCCTCGCGAAGCGTGTTCGTCAGCTCGCCAATGCCCTCTCGGCCTCGGGCATCAAGCGCGGTGACGTCGTCGCCACCCTCGCGTGGAACACCCAGCGCCACCTCGAGCTGTACTTCGCGGTCTCGGGTCTGGGCGCCGTGCTGCACACCATCAACCCGCGCCTGCCGCCCGATCAGCTCACGTACATCGCCAACGACGCCGGCGACGTGATGCTCTGCTTCGACACCACGTTCCTGCCGCTCGCGAAGCACCTCGCGTCGGTGCAGACGCCCATCAAACACTTCGTCGCGCTCACCGACGACGCGCACCTGCCGAAAGACTTTCAAGGCCTGCGCTCGTACGAGTCGTTGCTGGTCGGGCAGCCCGAGACGTTCACGTGGCCTTCCTTCGACGAGAACACCGCGAGCTCGCTCTGTTACACCTCGGGCACCGTCGGCCTGCCGAAGGGCGTTCTGTACTCGCACCGCAGCACCGTGCTGCACAGCTACGCCATCTGCATGGTCGACGCGCTCGCCATCTCGGGCCAGGACGTCACGCTGCCCGTGGTGCCGATGTTCCACGTGAACGCGTGGGGCGTGCCGTACGCCGCGGCGATGGTGGGCTCGAAGCTGGTGCTGCCCGGCCCCGCGCTCGACGGGGTGAGCCTGCTCGATCTGATCACCACCGAGCACGTCACGAGCGCGCTGGGCGTGCCGACCGTGTGGCTCGGCCTGCTCGCCGCTGCGAAGACGAAGCAGGTCAAGATGTCGATGCTCCAGAAGGTGACGATTGGCGGCTCGGCGTGCCCGCCGTCGATGATCACCGCGTTTCAGGAAGAACACGGCGCGCGGGTGCTGCACGCGTGGGGCATGACCGAGCTCTCGCCGCTGGGCACCGCGAACGTGCTGCTGCCCAAACACGCGTCGCTCTCGAAAGAAGAGCGCCTGCAGGTGCAGCTCAAGCAGGGCCGCCCCATCTTCGGCATCGACCTGCGGCTGGTCGACGACGACGGCAAGGTGGTGCCTCACGACGGCAAGACGTCGGGTCACCTCGAGGCGAAGGGCGGCTGGGTCGCGAGCGCGTACTTCAAGTCCGATGATCACTCGCACCACGACGGCGAGTGGTTCGCGACCGGCGACATCGCCACCATCGACGGCGATGGCTACATGCAGATCACCGACCGCAGCAAAGACGTCATCAAGTCCGGTGGAGAGTGGATCAGCTCCATCGACGTCGAGCACGCGGCGATGATGCACCCTGCCATCGCGCAGGCCGCGGCCGTCGGCGTTCCACACCCGCGCTGGGTCGAGCGACCGCTCCTCGTCGTCGTGAAGCACAAGGACAAGGAGGTCTCGAAGGAAGACCTGCGCGCGTTCCTCGAGACGAAGCTCGTGAAGTGGTGGTTGCCCGACGCCATCGAGTTCGTCGACGCGCTGCCCATCGGGCCGACCGGCAAGGTGCTCAAGCGTCAGCTGCGCGAGAAGTTCAAGGACTACGCGCTGCCCTGATCAGCGGAACGTCAGGCTCGGCCCGCCGCCGAACCACAGCACCTTCTCGGTGCCGGCCTGGCGGGTCTCGACGACGACCGTGAAGGCGCCCTTCTCGTCGTTTCGCGAGATGAAGCCCTGCGTCAGGTTCCACACCTCTTCGGGGTGGAAGGTGACGTCGCGCCAGATCTGCTCGTGCAGCTGCGTGCCGTCGGTGCGAATCGCGCGCAGCACCACGTCGACGGTGACGAGATCGCTCGAGTGGCTCACCAGCTCGACGTTCAGGTTCACCATGCGCCCGGCCACCGGCGTCTCGGGGTTCACCTTCACGTCAGCGATGAACTCGTACCGCTTGAGCTCGTCAGCCGTGGCCGAGGCCTCACCCAGGCAGCCCATCGTGAGCACACAGCCGAGGGCGAGGGTGAAGGCGCGCATGGAGCGGCCTCACTGCGAGGGCCTTGCCAGCGAGATCGGCCGAGCGTGAATGCCGAACAGTTCTCACCGGTTCGGTGCGAGCGCCACCGAGCGACTGTCACGACTCTTGGCGTTCCTGGAGCCTGGCGACGCCTGCTCCGCCGTGCACTCGATCGAGCACCTGATGACTGCACTGCACAGCGTCACTCTCGGGCGACGAGGGCCACGAAACTCACTTCTTCTCGGGCTCGACGTCGGCCTCGGTGGGCCGGGGTGCCGACAGCTCGAGCTTGAAGCCCTTGCCCGCGTTGCCCGCGTCGTCGAACAACTCGATGTTCAACTTGTACGCGCGGCCGTCGTCGAAGCCGAACGACCCCGAGCAGACGTCGTGGCCGAGCAACGCGTTCTCACCGTCGATGGGCACGAAGTACTGCTGCTTCGACGCCACGCCACGCGCCCGCTCCATCGAGACGAGCAGGTACGCCGCGCCGATGTCCTTCACCTGAGAGCGCAGCTTGAGCGTGCGCGTCAGCCCATCGCGCGTGCGCTGGTAGAAGCCCTCCGACACCGCCGGCTTCTGCGTGAACTTCGGCGCCGTCGTGTCCGAGGTGGGGCCGGTTCGCCAGCGCGCCGTGTTGTCGCCCCAGGTGTCGTTGAGCAGCTTCACCTTCGGCAACGCGCGCCCCAGCGTCAGCGTGTATTCGGTGTTCGGCTTGAGCGCCTGCTTCGGCTTGAGCCGCACGGCCACGCGGTTCATCGTCGAGCTCCAGCCCTTCTCGACGACGACGGTGACGGGCTCGCCACTGCTCAAGAGCGCCAGGTCGGAGCCACCCACCAGCTTGCCCACGCGCTCCTGCTCGGCCAGCACGCCCTCGAGCACGAAGACCACGTTGGTCGGCACCGTCGCGCCGGGCGCGGGAAACAATCGCACACCGTCTTCGCACGCAGCGTCGGCCCGAGCGGCCAGCAGGGCGACCAACACGCTGACGTGAAGACAGAGGCGCATGAGCTTCAGCGACGCGGTGACGACGACGGCATTCACAGGCCGGGGCTCAGTGAACGGGCGTGCCGGGGTCGATGATCTCCACCGGCCCGAACTTCTGCTCGTACTTCGCGAGGTTCTCTTGAATCGCCATCAACAGGCGCTTCATGTGCTTGGGGTTGGTGATGATGCGCGAGAGCACCTTCGCGCGCGGCTGCTGCGGCTGCACGTAGATGAAGTCGAGCGTGAACTCGGTCTCGGTGTGGTTCACCAGCGCCATGTTGACGTAGCGGCCGTTGGCTTCGGCGTCGTCGAGCTGAATCTGCAGCTGAATCTCGGGTGGCTTCGGCGTGTCGCTCATGGCGCTCATCTACTCCGCCCCTTCAGGGTGAACCAGCGAGCAAAGCGGTTGCGCTCGCGTGCTGGCCTGTCACCATCGGCGGCGCTCGTGTCATTCCCGCTCGACCCTGCCCGCACCGCTGCCTTCGACCTCGGGCCACCCGACGCGCACACTGCGGTGCTGCTGCTCCACGGCTTCACCGGCAGCCCGTGGGAGGTGCGCCCGCTCGCCGAGTCGCTCGCCGACCGCGGCTTCTTCGTGCGCGCACCACGACTGCCCGGTCACGGCACCATTCCCGAAGACATGCTCTGGGTGACCTGGCGCGACTGGCTCGCTGCCGCCGAGACGTCGTTCGACTCGCTCTCCCGATACCCTCGCGTGTGCGTCGCCGGTCTCTCGATGGGCGCGCTGCTCGGGCTGCTGCTCGCCGAACGGCACGGCGCCCGCGTCGCGAAGCTGGTGTTGATGGCGCCGGTGATGCGCGTGCAGCAACGCCTCGGCCGGCTGCTCGACGCGGTGGGCCCGGGCGTGTCGAGCGGGCTGACGCCACGGTGGCTCGAGAAGAAGGGCACCGACCTCGAAGACGACGAGGCGCGCCAAAAGTCGCCCGTGCTGCCCCGCTACCCGCTCGCGCGGCTGTTCGACTTGTTCGAGCTGCAACGCATGGCGAGGCGGGTCGCGCCGCGTGTCACCGCTCCGACGCTCATCGCCAGGGCCGTCAACGACCACGTCGTGCAGCCCGAGAGCATCGAGGCGCTGCACCACGCGATGCGCGGCTCCACGCTGCTCGTGCTGCAGCGTGGCTTTCACATTCTGCCGCACGACCTCGACCGCGCCCGGCTCATCACCGAGGTGGCCGAGTTCGTCGACGGCTGAACGTCAGTCGCGCTCGTCGAGCAGGTACCGGTTCGAGATGGCCTTGAACGAGAGCCGCCCGCCCAGCACGTCGGAGCGCAGCTCCTCCTTCGGCCGCACGACGACGCCTTCGCGCTGGTTCGAGGTGCCCGGGTAGAGGCCCTCGGCGCGCAGCAGCAGCGACTCCACCGTCTCGTCGAACGACGCGCCCTCGAAGGCCACCGGCACTGGCGTGAGCCCATGGCGCGCACACAGCGCCCGCAGCTCGCCGTCGGTGAGGAACCGCCCGGCCTGCCAGTCGTACGCGCTGAAGACGAACAGCGTCTTGTCCTCAGCCCTGCCGGGTTCTTCTGAATGCCCGGCCCCACGACTTCGCCCTGCAGCGCGAGCGTCGGGTGCGCCTCGAGACACTCGGCGACGCGGTGCTTCTTCGCGACGTACCAGTAGAGGTTCTCACCCTCGGCGATGGAGTGGTTGCGCCCGCAGACGTGGAGCTCGCCCTCGACGCGCACGAAGGTCACGCTGGTGCCGTCCATCTTCACGGTGGCCACGAACGGCTTGCCGCGCAGCTCGTCGAGCACCGCGGGAAACGACTGCACCCGCAGCTCGTCGGTCTTCGGCACGATGCTGGGGAAGGGAGCGCGGTAATCGCCCATGCCCGACGGGGCAGGCGGCTCGTAGCGCGTGATGCCCAGGCGCTCGGTGAGGTCGTCACCCGGCTTCACGTCAGAGAGGCCGAGCTGTGCGAGCGGCAGCACGAGCCCCTGCGAGAGCGTGCCCCGCAACCGCAGCGTGCGAATGCGAAACGTCTCGGGGCGCGGCACACGCGCAGTGGCGCTCTTCGGCTGCCACAGCCACGCGAACGTCTCGGTGTCGGGCGGAACGGAGTCGATCTCGAGGTACACGGCCAGCTCGCCCGGCGTGACCTCGCCCTTCTTCACCACGCACTGCCAGCCCGCCACGCGCGCCACCTCGATGCGGTCGGCACCTGCGATGGGAGACACCTGGCCGACGGTCACGACGGAGGCGAGCTTGCGCTTCATGGCGATCATGGCCGGTTCGACGGAGGCGGTCGGAGAGACTGACGCGCTCAGGGAGCGCACACCCGCCGCGCGCGAATCTGCGTCATCTCACGCCACGCCACGACCACCCACGCGTTGTCCGAGCTCGAGACGATCGCCGGCACGCCCGCTCCGCCATCGAGGTTGCGCGAACGGAAGCTGAAGCTCGTGCCGACTGGAACCGACGTCGACAGCACCACCTGCTCCACGCCGCCCATGGTGCGCTGCTGCATCGCCACGCGCAGCTCCCCCGAGCGCGTGCGCACCGCGCCCATCGCGCCCCACTCCTGCGAGAAGTTCGACGCCGCCGCGGCCACCTCGCACAGCCCCGTCGTCGTCAGCCCCATGCACGTGCCGGTCGCCAGCTCGGGCAGATAGTAGATGCCTGACAACGAGCTGCTCGAGCTGCTGTACGGGTACGTGGCCGAGACGCCCGCGTCCCACTCGATGAGCTCGGCGTCGACGCCGCCATAATCCGGAGGCGTCGACACGCCGCCGTCGCCCAGCCGAATCAGCTGGCGCACCGTGTCTCCGGCGGAGTCGTCGGCGCTGAAGATGACCCAGTGCCCACGGTCGCTCACGTTGACGGAGTTGAGCGTCACCGTGGGCGGCGCCTCGCCGGTGTTCACGTCTCGCACCTGCGAGAGCCCGCCGTCGAGCTGCCAGACCAGCATGCGCGCCCGCTCGTCCCCCACCGCGAGGAAGGTCGAGACCGCCTGCTCCGCGACGCCAAGCCGCAGCCCGCTCGTGAAGCCCGCGTCGGGAACGCTCTCGAAGTGCTCGAGCCCGGCATCGGCGACGGTGCTCAGCGTGTTCACGCGGCTCAGGTCGACCCCGCCATCGACCGTCGTGACGACGTAGACGAAGTCACCCGACGTGCGCGCGTGGTACTGCAGCGGCGCCGGCCTCGCGACGAGGTAGCTGCGCTGGAACATGAGCTGCTCGTCGAACCGCGCCACGACCAGCTCGCTCGGCATCGACGCCTGCTGCCTGGTGAAGACGAGCACGAAGCCAGTGGGCACAGGCAGCAGCTGAAACGCCGCCGTCGGTGAGGCCGCGCTCGTGAGCACGCTCGCGCCCTTCACGTCGGTGAAGCCGTCGCAGTCGTTGTCGAGCCCGTCGCAGCGCTGCTCGTCGGCCTGGTAGTTCGAGCCGTAGTCGCTCGCTTCACACACCAGCTGGCTGCCCGACTCGCAGCGGTTCTTCGCGCCCGCGCACACCCCCAGCGTCAACGAGCACGCCTGCAGGTCGGTCACCATGTCGTCGATGAGGCCGTTGCAGTTGTCGTCTTTGTTGTTGCAGGTCTCGATGCCCGGCTTGCCCTCGTTGACACAGATGCCGCTCCACACACGCTCGGCGGAGCAGACCTCGGTGCCAGGTTTGCACTCACCCCGGCCACCACCACACGGCCGTGTGTCGCCCAGCTTGCAGGCGCAATCGCCCATGGCCGACTCGAGGCGGCAGAAGCCGTTGCGGCACGCCGTTCCACGTGGGCAGGTGCTGCCCTCGGTGCAGGTGATGCTGCAGTCGACGATGGTGGGTGAATAGAAGGTGCAGCCCGCGCCGAAGCCGGCCGCCAGCGCGAGCACGAAGGCGAGGAAGGAGCGCATCAGAACCGGGTCGACCATGAGGCCACCGCTCCGTTCGCAGAGGGCATGAGGAAGAAGTGGGCGTCGGGGTCGGAGCCCACACCCGCGACGCTCACGATGGTGGCGATGACACCGCCCGCGATGGCCGCTGCCGAGACACCGATGAAGACGCCCGCGAGCGTCTGGTCTCTCAAGCCGCCAGCCTCCACGCCCGTGCGCATCGAGTCCCACGGGCCGCCGATGCGGTAGAACTCGGAGACCTGCTTCGAGGCGTTGCCAGACTGCACTGCGAACAACACCGCGAGGCCCGCCGAGACGACGCCGACGCCGAAGAGCACCACGCCCACGACGGGGAACCGGCCGGAGCCACCGCCTCCACCGCTGGTGGCGCCGCCCGCCACCAGCTTGAGCTTCACCGTCCGCGGCTTGCCGGCTTCGACCATGACGTCGGTTCGCGTCGACTGAAAGCCATCCATCTCGGCGATGAGTTCGTGCGAGCCCGGCGTGAGCTCGACCTTCGTCGGCGACACGCCGGCGAGCTTCCCGTCGAGCATCAGCACCGCATCGCGTGGGTCGGTCTCGATGGTGATCTCGACCGGGCCCGCGGCGGCCTTCGGCTTCAGCACGAGCGAGACCTCCTTCGTCGAGCCTGACGCCAGCTCGAACGTCTCTTCGCCGTCGGGCTCTCCGTCACGGCTGGCGCGAATCGTGTGTTTGCCAGGCCCCAGCAGCACCGGCTCGGCGAGCGGCGTGGTGCCCACCTCTTCACCGTCGACGAACACCTTCGCGGGCGCGCCTTCGACCTTCACCGTCACCTTCGAGGTGAGCGCACGAATCTGAGACAACTCGGTCTCGACGCTCTCTCGGCGGTCGGCCGGCACCTTCTTGCCGCCTTCTTCGAGGTAGCGGTTGAGCGTCTTGACGGCCTGGCCGTATTTGAAGAGCCGGCGCTCGGTGAGGCCGATGTTGTAGAGCACCTCGAAGCCCGGCACCGCCTGGTACGCCGCGCGGAACTCGGCGAGGGCCGAGCCGAAGTCACCCTCTTTGAAGAGCGCGACGCCCTTCTTGTAGTGGTCGGCGGCTTCGTTCTTCTTTGCCGCCGCCTCCTTCTTCGCGGCAGCGGCGTTCTGAGCGAGGGCGAGCGGCGACGAGCACAACGTCAGCGCGAGCAGCCAGCGGGTCAAGGGCACGGGGCGGAGTGTAGTCCAGCCAGCGGGCGCGTCACGGAGCGGGATTCACCTCGGCGGGCTCCCGACCGGGGTGCTGCGTGATTTGAGTCTGCTCGGAGCCGAACGATGCGCGGGAACAACGCCAACCACGACCCAGGTGGTTGAACTCGTGCTCGCTGCCGGGCCGCCCGAGAACAACGCGACCACGACCAACGTCGTTGAACTCGTGCTGGATGCCGCGCCGCCCGAGAACTACGCCAACCACCACGCAGGTGGTTGATCTCGTGCTGGATGCCGCGCCGCCCGAGAACTACGCCCGCTCCGGCGCGAGCGACCACGTCACTCGTACGGATTCGTCTCGTCGACGGTCAACTTGCCGCCCTTTGGCTTACCGCTACCCGTTTTCGTCGTCCCACCAGACTTGGGGGACTTCACGGGCGGTGTGGGGTCCACCACGGGTCCCGTTCCCGCAGTCGCCACCAGCCGGGTCAACGTCAGCGACTCTTCGTGACTCTCCTTGAAGGTGAGGCGCATCGACTTCGGCTCGTACCCCTGGGCCGTAGCGATGACCGACACCGCGCTGTCCTTCTCGCGGGTGAGCGACAACGGGTTACCGTCGAGCTTCTCTCCGTCGACCTCGAAGCGCGTCGTCGCTGGCTCGGCCTTGAGCGTGACCACGACGTTCGCAGGAATCTTCGGATCATTCGCCTTCGGCTCGACGGCCTTGGTTGGCTTCGTCGGCTTCGTCTGCGGCTCGACGGCGATGGGCTCCTCGCCGCCCTTGCCCAGCGCGAGGAAGAGGCCGGCGCCAATCGTGAGCCCGACGAGCGCGATGGCGACGCCGATGAACGGGCCAGCGCGACTCCGCTGCGGCGGTGCCTCGTTGACCGACTCCAGTGAGGTCGCCGAGGGAGGAGGCGTGGCGGGTCTCGATGGCTTCGGGGCCCGCTTCACCGAAGGGCGCGGTTGGGGCGGCTCCTCGTCGACGGTTTGCGCGGCTTGCGCCGGCATCTTCGTGACGGAGTTGCGGCGGCCCCCCGGAGACGTGTTCGGCAGACGTGCGGGCCCGGAGGGAGGGCGCGGCGTTCCGCTCGTGTTCGTGCGCGCGGCCGACTCGGCTGCGATGTCGAAGAGCGCGCCCATGTCGCCGGCCTTCACGATGGCGAGCAGCGACTCCTTCACCTTGAGGGCGTCTTTCGCGCGGCGCTCGGGCTCCTTCACCAGCAGCGAGTCGACGAAGGCGCAGAGCTTCGCGGGCAGCTCGGGGCGCACGGTCGCCAGCGGGTCGTGCACTTCCTTGAGCAGCTTGGCGAGGGTGGCGATGTCGCTGTCGGCGTCGTACGGCGCACGGCCACCGAGCAGCTCGTAGAGCACCGCGCCGACCGAGTAGATGTCGGCGCCAGGCCCGAGCGTCTTCTCTCCGAGCACCTGCTCGGGAGCCATGTACTTCGGCGTGCCGACCGCGGTGCCCGAGTGCGTGAGGCCCGTCGACTGGCCGAAGCGCGAGATGCCGAAGTCGAGCAGCTTCACGAGGCGCTGTGGCTTCGTGCAGAGAAAGATGTTCGCCGGCTTGATGTCGCGGTGAATCACGTTCGCCGTGTGCGCGGCGGCGAGCGCGTCGAGCAGCGGAGCGATGATGCCCGCGGCCTCGGCGGGCGCGAAGACACCACGCTTCTTGAACACGGCCTTGAGCGTGGCGCCTTCGAGGTACTCCATGACGATGAAGGGTTCGCCGTCGCTCGTCTCGCCCATGTCGAGCACGTCGACGATGCCCGGGTGGTTGATGAGCCCCGCGGCTTTCGCTTCGAGGGCGAAGCGCTCCTTGACGTCCTCGCGGTCGGCCAGGTCGGCCACCAGCACCTTGATGGCGACGCGGCGGCCGATGGACTTGTTGGTCGCCGAATACACGGCTCCCATGCCGCCTTTTCCGAGCACGCCGTCGATCAGGTACTTGCCGGCAAACGTGGTGCCGGGCTCGAGCACTGTCACAGGGGCCGACTGTAGCCCAAGCCGCCGCCACGTCTCGTGGATTGCCCTGCGAACGGGCTGATCGGTGCGTGGCCACGGTAGGCTCGCAGCTTCACCTCAGGAGCCTACATGCCTCGATTCGTCGCCATCTACACGATGAAGGCCGAAGACCGCGCCGCCTTCCACGCGAAGCCCAGGTCGGAGCGCGACGCGATCGACCAGGCAGGCCTGAAGGCGTGGGAGGCGTGGCGAGCCCGCAACGCCGCCTCGCTCGTGGGCGCCGACGTCATGGTGGGGCGGACGAAGCGGGTCAGCAGGAGCGGAATCAGCGATGCGCACAACGAGGTCGCCGGATTCGTCATCGTCGAGGCCGCCGACCTCGGAGCCGCCGCCAACCTCTTTCAAGACCACCCACACTTCACGATTTTCCCTGGAGACGGCATCGACCTCATGCCGGTCGTCTCGGACCCGAAGGACTGAGCGGCGTACTCGCGTGAGCGAGTTGTGCGGGAGGCCACGCGAGCACAACGTCAACCACCTCCGCCGTGGTTGAACTCGTGCTCCAAAGCGTTGCCGCGCGACCATCTCGGCGGTTGATGGACCTGCGCTCGGCGCAACCTGAACCAGCCTTCCTTGAGCTCGTCCTCGCGGCGTGAGCGTCGCCGCGCGACCACCTCGGCAGTCGATGGACTCGTGCTCGGCGCGTCGCCGCGACCACAACCGAGCACCTTCGCCATCCGCAGCGTGAGCGTCGCCGCGCGATCACCTCGGCGGTTGATGGACCTGCGCTCGGCGCGTCGCCGCGACCACAACCTGAACCACCTCAGCCGTCCTTGAGCTCGTCCTCGCAGCCTGAGCCTCGCGCGCGACCACCTCCGCCGAGTGCTCGGAGCCTCACCGCGACCACAACGAGAACACCACTCAGGTGGGCACACTCGCGCTGACCAGCACCTCCTCGAGGTTCGTGTGCTCGCCGCGACAGCTGCTCAGAACACCCGCAGCCGCCAGAGAATCGCGAGCAGCAGCAGCATTCCGCCGACGCCGATGGCCACGTACCGCACGCTCGCATTCACCGGCTGCGGCATCAGCTTCTCGGTGATGTTCGGCATCGGTGACGGCTGGGTCGGCCGGCTCGGGCGCATGGACTCGGGGTCGGTCGGCTCGATGGACGGCTCGCTGACTGGCCCGACGGGCGTCACGCCCGACAAGCCGGGCGCCTCGGGCTCGGTCACCACCGGCCGCCGCTTGTGCTCGAGCTCGGGGTTCTTCCGCCGGCCCGACTCCTCGGCGCGGTCGAGCTTCCCGCGCACCTGCAGCTTGCTCCGGCTCGGGCGCTCATCGTCATCGAGGCGCGTCAGCGTCGGCTTCGGCTCGATGGGCGCCTCCATCGTCTCGCGCCGCCCGACGTTCTCGTTCATCGGCACCGTCGTCTTGCGGCTGGGGCGCTCATCGGCGAGCACCGGCCGCTTCTTCGACGGGCGATCGTCTTCGAACACCTTCGCCACCTTCGGCTCCGAGCGCTGCGTCGGCGTCGGAGCCACCAGCCCCTGTCGCCCGCTCGTCTTCACCGCGGGTGCGGCAGGCTCGGTCTTCGGCACCAGCCCACGCGCAGCCGCGGGCAGATCGAACGCGCCCTGCGTCTTCTCGTCGGTGAACGTGTTCGCGGGCTGCAGCTTCGCGCCCTTCCCCTCCGAGGCCTGCACGCGCGTGGGCGCGAAGTCGCCGAACGGATTCGCCTCGGGCCGCACCTCTCCGACCTTCGCGTTCGAGAGGTCCTGGAAGGTGGCGGCGGTATTGACGACGTCGGCGGGCTCGGGCGTGGCGAGCGGGTCGAAGCGCAGCGACATCGCGTAGGTCTCGGCGCGGGCGAGCGTGGTCGACGGCTCACCCGACAGGTCCCACACGTAGTCGGCGCCGGCGAGCGACTGCGCGGGCACGAGCGTGTCGCCGATGCCCCGCTCGAGCTCGGCCTTCAGCTGCTCCTCGTCGAGCGAGAGCACCTCACACAGCTCGGGCCCGGGAATGCCCTCGCACAGGCGCCACAGCACGCGCTCGCGCACCTCGTCGGGTAGCAGCCGCAGCCGCTCGAGCCACTGGCGCCCCTCGGCGATGGTGGTGTCCGAGCTCGGGCGCTCCTGCAGGGTGGCGGGCTTCGTGCGCTTCGCGAGCCTGCGCGCGATGGAGACCGCGTGGCTGACGAACTGCGAGTCCTTCGTCACCTGCTCGGGGCTGACGAGCAGCGTGTCGAGCGCCTCGGGCATGAGCGCGTTCGCGAGGTGGTGCGGCATGCGGGCGAGCAGCGCGCCGTGCACGAAGGGCGTGACGTACTCGCGCAGCCGCTCGGTCGCGTTCGCGTCTCCAGCCCTCCACTGCTTCACGTCGTCGAGCCACTCCACGAGGAGCGGCACTGTAGCCGGTCGCGCGCGGATCACCGAGGCGTCGTGTGCGCGCAAGTTTCCGCGCGAATCGCCACCGAATTTGCGAGCACGTTCGAACCGACGGACAACTCGCCGCACATGGCCGACATCATCGACCTGTCCCTCGTCGCAAACGCCCGTCGCACGCTGGAGAAGCTGCTCGACACGCGCGGCATCAACTACTTCCTCAAGGTGGATGCGCGGCAGCCGTTCCGCCTCGACCCCACACGCGTCGACCTCGTGATTCGCACGGCCGCGAAGCTGGGCAAGTCAGCCGGCACGCCCGCGCCGAAGGCGTACGAGCACGCCCGCAAGTTGATTCGCCGCGAGCTCATTCGCCGCGTCGTCGGCGAGATGCTGCAAGTCGGGCTCTGAGCAGGGTGAACACGACTTCGACCACCGCGCAGGTGGTCAAACTCGTGTTCGGTCTTGGGAGCACCGTCGACTCAGAGCGCGCAGCTGCCCCACGCGGCGTTGCAGAACGTCACGTCACGCACCACCGAGCGCGTCACGTCGCGCGTCCACGAGCGGCCGTCGGTCGAGAACCGCAGCGTGTACTCGAACTTCTTCCACTTCGGCCCGTAGTACAGGCCGCTCTTGGGCAGCTCGAAGCGGTAGCGGTAGTCGTTGCCGAAGCGCCCGAGGAAGCTGAGCGCCTGCGCGGGCTGCGCGACACCGTCGAGCGAGAGCTCGGCCTCGGCGAACACGGCGTACGACTTGAGGCCGCCGACGCCATCGGTGAGGCCGGGCACGTAGACATCGGCCTCGACCCACACGCACGCGCGCTCGTTGAGGTAGCTGTCGAGGGTGATGACGTCGGGAGCGCCTTCGCTGCGCGCGCACGCCCGTGACGTCGACGCGCCGGGGCGGCCGACCCACTGCACCGCCGCGAAGGGCCGGGCCTCGACGGTGAAGCGGTAGTTGTTGCCGAGGTTCGAGTCCCACGCCTCGCAGGTGGAGCCGGCTCCGGTGAAGTTCTTGAACCACACCTCGGCCGAGGTCGCGCCGCGGGGCACGTCGAAGGACCACGGCTGCGAGACGGCCGACGCGTTCGACGGCGTGCCGCCCGGGTTGTTGAAGCCACGCACCGAGCCGGTGACGACTTCACCGCCGGGCGAGAAGCGCACGAAGCCGGTGACGTCCCACGCGGGGTAGCCGTTGTGCGTGCCGCGGCAGGTGGGCAGGCGGTCGAGGTTGTACGTGATGACGCCCTTGCCACCGGCGACGAGCGCGCCCTGCTGCGCCTGCGTGAAGCCTCCGAAGAAGTCGAGCTTCGCCGGAGCCGCGGGCGGGCCGCACACGCCGGCGTCTTCCGCGACGACCCAGTTGGTGGCCTGCGAGAGCGTGTAGTTCTGGAAGTCGGTCTGGCCGCGCTGCTTGTCGAAGAGGCGAGCGCCGTTGGCGAGCTTGATGAACGGCGCGACGTCGATGCGGGCGCGCGAGAGGCCAGTGGCCGACATGCCGTCTGACATCGTCGCCTTCTGCAGCGTCACCTTGTACCGCTGGTACCCCGCGGGAGCGCCCGTCACCTTCGTCGGCGTCACCTGCGTCCACGTCGCGGCGTCCTGGTTCTTGTACATGACGTACGGCTTGGCGCCTTCGGCGAGCGCGGCGGCGGAGACGTCGAGGAAGCCGCTCCACACGACCGAGCAACCGGTGGTCGCGGTGCACTTCGTCGTGAAGCCCGGGCCGTTCGGCACGCGCGCGAGTGAACGGAGCACCACGTTGCAGGCGCGGTCGCTCGAGTCCTGGCCGGCGACGCCCAGCGGGCCTTCGGTGACGTCGGTCTCGTCGAAGCCCTCGTCGTCGATGACGGCCGTGCCGTTGCCACACGCCGCCATCACCACCATCGCTGCGCCTACGAGTGCCTGCCGCATGATGCCTCCCGGGTGCTTCTCGGCCTGCGTGTAGGGAAAGTTGCTACCCAACGCAAGGTGGGTGGCAAGTGGTTGAAACCAAGGTGGTTCTCCGAGTTCGCGCGCCGAACACGAGTTCAACCACCTGGGCGGTGGTTGGAGTCGTGGTCGCGGCGGCGGCCGCCGCAAGGTGAGCCTCGATCCGTGCGCCGGGCCCGCTAGAGTCCGCCCGGTTTTCGATTCCTGGGAGGGACCACCATGGCAGCGAAGAAGAAGGCAGCAGCGGCGAAGAAGCCGGCGGCGACGAAGGCGAAGGCTCCGGCGAAGCAGCGCATCGCGGTGAAGTTGCTCACCGAGCTTCCGCCACTGGATGAGCGGCGTCGGCGCGTCTACCGCGCGGCGTTCTCGGACGAGGCCTGCGACGCGTGGGGCTCGCGCACGAAGGCCAACGAGGTGGAGGGTGAGGCCGAGCGCTTCGTCGGAACACTGCACTCGATTCTAAAGAAGACGCCGGTGACGGGGTACAGCACCTACCGCCTCGCGTGGCTCTGTCACCTCGTCGGCGAACTGAACGATGCCGTCGACGCCGATGGAACCGAATCGGTCGACGCGGCGAGGACCGATCGCGCGGCCGCGGTCTCCATTGCCGACAAGGCGCGCAAGAGGCTGGTGAACGGGCTGATGGCGGTCGCGCTGGGCAATGAGGCGTTCGCGAATGAGATCACCAACCGCAACGAGTCGAGCAAGTCGGCGCACGCGTTGGAGTCGACGCTGACGGGTCTGCTCGAGTTGGCAACGCGGGCGCGGCGCTCCGACGACGGCGAGCTGCTGAGCGAGGACGCGGGGCTCACCACCGAGTTCCTGAGTTCCGTTTCGGCCATCATGGAGTCGCTGCGCGAGACGAACGAGGCGACGTACTCCGAGGTGCGGGGGAAGGACTCAGCGAGAACGAACCGCATCGAGGGCCGCGTGCTCCGCGAAATGGTGTTCGCAGCCGCGAGCCTTCGCCGCGCTCGCGAAGCTGGCGAGGCCGTTCCGGCCCTGCCTCCGTCAAAGCTGCTCGCCAGGGTGACGGGAGCAGGTTCCGAGCCCGCCCCTGCGACGAAGACCGAAGGCTGAGTAACCGCCCGGCACCTGCGCGCAGAAGAATCGCGCTCGGGCGCTCCAGCTTGCAGGCCTGAGTTCGCGAGACCTGCAAGTTGGCTTCGCGAGACCTGCA
>JAACJQ010000269.1 GCA_016879935.1 Archangiaceae bacterium
CGTCGAGCGGCTCGGGTCGAGGGAGTCCGAGCTTGGCGCCGCGCGGCGGCAGGTCGTCGCCGACGTGCACACCGGCCAGATTGGCGCCGACCTCTCCTCGGCCGTGAAGTCGGCCATCATCTCGAGCCGGCTCCAGGAGTCGAAGGCCGACATCGAGAAGGCCATCACAGCCGGCCGCGCGGCGCTCGCCTCCGCGAAGGGCTCGGGACTCTCGGAAGCCGAGCTGGCGCAGGTGACGAAGCCCTTCGAGGCCATGGTGGCGCTCACGCAGCAGGAGCTGTTGCCACGCCTCGAGAAGAATGGCGGCAGAGTCGACGCCGAGGTGCAGGCCATGGAGCGCCGGCTCGCGGTGCTCGACCGTGAGGTGCACGACGCCGCCGAGCTCGCGCTGGCCGCCGTTCAGGTCCGTGGCGACGAAGGCGCCGCGGCCTTCAAACGTGACGTCTCGACGCTCGAGGTGCTCTTGGCCGCGCTCGCCGCCGCCGCCGTGCTGCTCCAGCTGCTCTTGCTGGGCGCCGGCCTCCTGCGCCCGCTCACGCGAAAGCTGCGCACCGCCACCGACGCCGCCAACCGCATCTCGGCCGGAGACCTCGGCACCACCTTCGCGGTGCAGCACGACGACGAGGTGGGCATTCTCATCGACCGGCTCGCCTCGGTGCAGTCGTCGCTGAAGGCGATGATGTCTGATGCGCGCCAGCTCTCTCGCGCGAAGGGCAGCTCTCGGTGCGCGCCGACCCGACGAAGCACCAGGGCGAGTACCGGCGAATCATCGAGGGCGTGAACTCCACGCTCGACTCCGTCATTCGGCCGCTCACCGCCGCGGCTGCGAACGTCGAGCAGATTGCCGCGGGCCGCCTGCCCGAGCCCATCACCGACGAGTGGCGCGGCGACTTCAACCGCCTCAAGCAGAACCTCAACACCGCGACCGCCTCGGTGAAGGCCCTCGTCACCGACGCCGCCATGCTGGCCGACGCGGGCGTCGCAGGCCGGCTCGAGGTGCGCGCCGACGGCTCCCGTCATCAGGGCGACTTCAAGCGCATCGTCGAAGGTGTCAACGCCACGCTCGACTCCATCATCGGCCCCGTGAACGCGACGATGGCTGTGCTCGGCGCCATGGGCCAGGGCGACCTCACCCGCCGCGTCGAGACGCCGTACCGCGGGCAGCTCGAGACGCTGCGCGTCTCCATCAACACCACGGGCGAGAAGCTGCAGACCACCATCAGTGAGGTCGTCGCCACCGCTGCGCAGCTGGCCGCCGCCGCCGAGCAGGTGCGCGCCACCAGTCAGTCGCTCGCGTCTGCCGCCACCGAGCAGGCCTCGAGCGTCGAAGAGACGAGCTCGAGCGTCTCGCAGATGGCCGCCAGCATCACGCAGAACGCCGAGAGCGCGAAGCTCACCAGCGGGCGTGCCGAGAAGGCCGCGCGTGAAGCGAGCGAAGGTGGCTCGGCGGTGCGCCAGACGGTCGAAGCGATGAAGCAGATTGCCGTGCGCATCGGCATCATCGACGACATCGCCTACCAGACGAACATGCTCGCCCTGAACGCTGCCATCGAGGCGGCGCGCGCCGGCGCCCATGGCAAGGGCTTCGCCGTCGTCGCCGCCGAGGTGCGCAAGCTGGCCGAGCGCAGTCAGGTGGCCGCGCAGGAGATTGGAACGCTCGCGGGCGGCAGCGTGAAAGACGCCGAGCGCGCGGGCACTCTCATCGGTGAGGTGGTGCCGGCCATCACGCAGACGAGCGAGTTGGTGCAGGAGATTGCCGCCGCCTCGCAGGAGCAGTCGACCGGCGTCGGGCAAATCAACGCCGCGATGAACCAGATGAACAAGACGACGCAGCAGAACGCCGCGGCGAGCGAAGAGCTCTCGGCCACCAGCGAGAAGATGGCCGCCGCGACCGAGCGCCTCGAGGCCGTCATCGGCTTCTTCGCGAACGGCGCCAAAGCCTCCCCGCGGCAGCCGAGCTCGGTCGTCGACGCCGTCGCGCTGGGCAAACCCGCGAGAGCGACTCCGGCCGACGATCGCTTCGTTCCCTTCTCGTGAGGCACCGACATGACGCCCACCACGCCAGTCGAAGACGAGAACGCCGAAGTCACCACGCAGCACCTGCTCTTCGTGCTCGGCGCCGAGACGTTCGCGGTGCACATCGCCCAGGTTCGGGAAATCATCGAGTACGCCGGCGTGACGACGGTGCCGATGATGCCGCCGGTGCTCAAGGGCGTCATCAACCTGCGCGGCCGCGTGGTGCCGGTCGTCGACCTCTCGGTGCGCTTCGGGCGCGAGCCCACCACGGCGGGGAGACGGGCGAGCGTCGTCATCGCCGAGGTGAGCGCCGACGACACGAAGCACCTCGTCGGTGTGATGGTGAACGCCGTCTCCGAGGTGGTCGAGCTGCCGCCCTCGGTCATCGAGCCACCGCCGAGCTTCGGCGCGTCGATTCGTGACGCCTTCATCTCGGGCATCGCGCGCCACAAGGACAAGTTCCTCGTGGTGCTCGACGTCGCGAAGGTGCTGTCAGTCGAAGAGCTGTCGTCACTCGATGGCCAGCGAACGAGCCACTGACATGTTCTCGCTCGTCGCCATCGATGGCTCGTCTGCGCGGCTCGACGGAACGCTCGACCTGGCCGCCATGAAGGAGGCGAAGCCCCTGCTCTCGAACGCCTGCGCGACGGGCGTGCGGCGCTTCGACCTCTCGGGCCTCGAGCTCATCGACACCGCGGGCGTGCAGTTGTTGCACTGGCTCAAGACGTACCAGTCGAAGGACTTGAGGCTCGTCGGCGCTCCGAAGGGCGTGCAGCGCACGTTCGCGCTCATCGGCCTCGAGACGATGGTGTCGCCATGACGCCGAACATTCCGCCCATCTTCTTCGACGAGGCCAGAGACCTGCTCGCGGTATTTCAGCGCGGGCTGCTCGACCGTGGGGCGCGTGACGCCGAGGCCATCAACGCGTTGTTTCGCAGCGCCCACACGCTCAAAGGCGCCGCCGGTCTGTTCTCGCTCGAAGGCGTCGTGCAGTTCGCCCACGCGGCCGAGGCGGTGCTCGAGTCGGTGCGCGCGGGCACGGTGGCGCTCGACGACGCGACGGTGAAGGCGTTGCTCGAAGCGCACGACGAGCTCGAGCGCCTCATCGACGAGGTGGCTCAGGGCCACGAACGTCAGGGCGACCAGAAGCTCGTGCAGGTGCTGCTCGCGCGCGCCGGTGGGGCCGCAGTTCCCGCCGCGCCCGTCGAGAAGGCCGCCGCGAAGCACCGCTACTCGGTCTCGGTGCGCTTCGGCGCGCCAGTGATGCGTGAGGGCTTCGACCCCATCAGCTTCATCAGCTTTCTCGCCACGCTCGGCGAGCTCACGGACTGCGAAGCGACGTTCCCCGAGCTGCCCGACGGCGACGCGTTCGACCCGACTAGCTGCTACCTGCGCGTCGAGGCCACGCTCGTCACGCCCGTCTCGGCCGAGACCGTGCAGTCGACGTTCGAGTTCATTCTCGACAGCACGCAGGTGGTGGTGACCGAGGTCGTCGAAGCCGCGCCACCACCACCTCCACCACCCCAGCCCTCGGCCGAGAGCGCCACGCCGCGGGCCGCCGAGACGCGCCTGGTGAAGGTGCCCGCGGACCGGCTCGACGAGCTCATCGACCTCGTTGGTGAGTTGGTCATCGCGGCCGCCGCCAATCAAGCCGTCGCGTCACGCAACAAAGACACCGCCACCTCCGAATCGCTCGCGACGCTCAACCAGCTCGTCGGCAGCATTCGTGACACGGCGCTGGGCCTGCGCATGGTGCCGGTGGGCGAGACGTTCTCCCGCTTTCATCGCGTGGTGCGCGACCTCTCGAAGCAGCTCGGCAAGTCGATTCAGCTCGAGCTCCAGGGCGCCGACACCGAACTCGACAAGTCGCTCGTCGACCGCCTCGTCGACCCGCTCACGCACATCGTACGCAACTCGCTCGACCACGGGCTCGAGACCGAAGCCGAGCGCACGGCCGCAGGAAAGCCTCCGACGGGCACCCTGCGCATCTCGGCGATGCACGAAGGTGGCAGCGTCGTCATCGACGTCTCCGACGACGGGCGCGGGCTCAACCGGCCCCGCATTCTGGCCAAGGCCATCGAGAAGGGCCTGGTGCCCACGGGCGCGAAGCTGGCCACCGAAGACATCGACGAGCTCATCTTCCTGCCCGGCTTCAGCTCGGCGGAGCAGGTGAGTGAAATCTCGGGCCGCGGCGTGGGGATGGACGTCGTGAAACGCACCATCGAAGGCCTGCGCGGCACGGTGGAGCTCTCGTCGGAGGACGGGAAGGGCACCCGCCTGCGCCTCCGATTGCCGCTCACCCTTGCCATCATTGATGGTTTTGGTGTCTCGGTCGGCACCGGCAGGTGGATTGTTCCCCTCAAATCGATACACGAGTGTCTTGATTTCTCATCCGTCGTCGAGAGCGAGCCTCATCACCGGCTGTCGATTCGTGGGCAGGTCGTGCCGTTCGTTCGGCTGAGGGAGTTGTTCACGCTCCCCGGCGAGCGGCCGGCGAAAGAGAGCGTGGTGGTGGTGGAGCACGCCGACAAGCGCGTGGGCCTCGTCGTCGATGCGCTGCACGGCGCGGTGCAGACCGTCATCAAGCCGATGGGCCCGCTCTTCCAGCACATGGAGGGCGTCGGCGGCGCCACCATTCTCGGCACCGGAGACGTCGGCTTCATTCTCGACGTCGGCCAGTTGGTGAAGAAGGGGGCCACGCCCCGGGCGCGCGCGAAGGAGGCCGCATGCTGAGCGCCCTCGAGGTCGACGAGACGCTCTCGTCGGAGGACTTTCGCTGGCTGAGCTCGTTCTTCGAGAACCGCACGGGCATCGCGCTCAAGGGTGACAAAGAGGCGCTGGTGCGGGGCCGGCTGCTCTCGCGTGCGCGGGCGCTGGGGCACTCGAGCCTGACGACCTACGTGGGCTTCGCGCGCTCGGGTGCCGGCGTCGACGAGCAGACCGCCATCGTCGAGGCGCTCACCACGCACGAGACCTCGTTCTTCCGTGAGCCCGCGCACTTCGAGGTGCTGCGCCAGTTCGCCAGCCAGCAGCCGAAGCCGCTGCGCGTGTGGAGCGCGGCCTGCTCCACGGGCGAAGAGGCCGCCAGCATCGCCATGACGCTCGCCGAGGTCGACCCGTCGCTGAGCTTCGAGGTGGTGGGCACCGACATTGCGCCCGAGACCGTTCGCCGCGCACGAGACGGCCTCTTCCCCATGGAGCGTTCGGTGCAGCTCTCGCCCGAGCGCCTGCGTCGTCACTGTCTGCGCGGCACCCGCGAGGCCGAGGGCACGTTCCGGTTGCAGCCGGCGCTCGCCGCGCGCGTGCGCTTCGAGGTGGCCAACCTCTTCGAGCTGCCCGCCTCGCTCGGCCGCTTCGACGTCGTCTTCCTGCGCAACGTGCTCATCTACTTCAACGACGGTCGGCGCCGGCAGGTGGTGAAGGCCGTGCTCGAGCACCTCAAGCCGCGTGGCCTGTTGCTGCCGGGCCACGCCGAGCAGGTGCGCGACGCCAGCGCCGACCTCAAGTCCATCGCCGTCGCCGTCTTCCGGTACGAGCCCTCGCCATGACCGCCGTGCTCATCATCGACGACTCGGCGTTGATGCGGCAGATGCTGACGGCCGCCTTCGCCGCCGCGCACGACATCAGCGTCGACACCGCGCTCGACCCGCTCTTCGCGCTCGAGAAGATGAAGCGTCGCTGGCCCGACGTCATCGTGCTCGACCTCGAGATGCCACGAATGGACGGCATGACGTTTCTGAAGAAGGTGATGGCCGAGCGGCCCACGCCCGTCGTGGTGTGCTCGACGTTGACCGAGAAGGGCGCCGAGGCGTCGGTGCGCGCGTTGGCCGCAGGCGCGGTGTCGGTGTTCCCCAAGAACCAGCTCAAGGCGGCGCAGGGCGCGCCCGAGGTGCAGCAGGCGCTCGTGTCGATGGTGCGTGAGGCGGCCGCGAGCCGGGTGAGCGCGCTCGGCATGAAGCCGGCCGGCGTCGTCAACGTGTCAGCGCCGTCGACGCCCGAGGTGTCGCTGGTCGCGCTCGGCGCTTCGACGGGAGGCACCATCGCCCTCGAGCAGGTGCTGGTCGCGTTGCCCGCTGACGTGCCGCCCATCGTGCTCGTGCAGCACATGCCCGAGAAGTTCACCCTCGCGTTCGCGCAGCGGCTCGACAGCCTGACGAAGGTGCGGGTGCATGAGGCGAAGGGCGGCGAGGTGCTCGAGCGCGGCCACGTCTACATCGCGCCCGGTGGCCGCCACATGAGCCTCGTCTCGGATGGTGGCGCGCTGACGACGCGGGTCTTCGACGCACCGCACGTGAACCGGCACAAGCCCAGCGTCGACGTGCTGTTCAACTCGGTCGCGAAGCTGGTCGGTTCGCGCACGCTGGCGATGTTGATGACGGGCATGGGCGACGACGGCGCGCGCGGGCTGCTGGCGTTGCGGCAGTCGGGCGCGATGACGGTGGCGCAGGACGAAGCGACGAGCATCGTGTTCGGCATGCCCGCCGAGGCCATCAAGCTGGGCGCCGCGCAGCAGGTGTTGCCGCTGCAGGCGCTCGCGCAGGTCATCGCCGCCTGCCGGGGCGCGAAGCAGCAGGCCGCCTGATTCGTCAAGCCTTCCGTCCAGCGCAAAGGCTGCGGCTGGCTGATCAGTCCATTTTTCCCGGGTGACGTGACGCCGCGACGCTGGCACAAGGCGACGCATGCACACGCAGACGCTGCAGCGGCTCCGCGCCGAGCTCGAATCCGCCTCGACGCTCCACCTCGCGATGGGCCGTATCGCCACCCGCGCCAACCCGGCCGCACCCACCGCGTGGACGGGGCCGCTCCTCGAAGAGCTCGAAGACCTCACCGACGACGACGGCGGCTTCTCGCAAGCGGGCGTCGCCGAGATTCGCCGTCGCTCGGGCGCGGCCCTCATCGCGCAGTTCCACGCGGTGCGCACCGCCATCGATGGCGCTCCCGCGGCTGCGCGCAAGGGCCTGCAGGCGCTGCTCGACGCCACGCTCGTCACTGGCACCGGCAACGCCGCCATCGCCACCGCCGCGATTCCCACCGTGCTCTCGGGCCTCGTGAAGTCCGGCGAGCTGCGGCTCGACTACACGATGCGCGCGGCGATGTTGGCGCGTGACGGTCTGGCCACCGAGCAGGCTGCCCCGGCGAAGAAGCCCGTGAAGAAGCCCGCCGCGAAGAAGCCGGTGAAGAAGGCCGCGAAGGCGAAGAAGCCCGCGCCGAAGAAGGCCGCCGCGAAGAAGCCGGCACCGAAGAAGAAGCCGGCGAAGAAGCCCGCCCCGAAGAAGAAGCCAGCCGGGAAGAAGAAGTGATTCGCCGCGCCCTCGCTGCCCTGGTGCTCGCTGCGTCGTGCACCAGCTCGACCCCCGTCAGAAAGGCCGACCCCATGCCCGCCGCTCCCGCCCCGAGCGTGGCTTCGTTGCCCAAGGCCGCGACGCTGCTCTCCAGCGCTCCCGCCGAGTTCACCGCCATGTGCGACGACGCGCTGGCGAGGGCGAAGTCGAACATCGCGAAGCTCGAGGCGCTCGAGGCCGGTGACGACGAGCAGAAGCTGCACCTCTACGACGAGGCGATGACGGCGCTCTCGAACGCCGGCGCCCGCAGCGGCCTCGCGCGTGAGGTGCACCCCGACGCGAAGTTCCGCGAAGCCGCCGAGGCGTGCGAGCAGCGCATCGAGGCCCTCAACGTCGACCTCGCGCAGGACAAGGCGCTGTACGCCGCCCTCTCGACCATCGACGGCAAGGCCTTCGACGCCGTCACCACCTTCTGGCTCTTCAAGACGCTGCGCGAGTTCCGCCGCGCTGGCGTCGACCGCGACGACGCGACCCGCCAGAAGGTGAAGTCGCTCAACGAAGAGCTCGTGAAGCTGGGCCAGTCGTTCGGCCGCAACATTCGCGACGACGTGCGCACGGTGAAGGCGAAGCCGGCCGACCTCGCGGGCCTGCCGAAAGACTGGCTCGACGGCCACGCGCCCGGCACCGACGGCCTCGTCAGCGTCACCACCAACCCGCCCGACTACGTGCCGGTGATGGTGTACGCGAAGAACGCGAAGCTGCGCGAAGAGCTCTGGCGCGCCTACCGCAACCGCGCCTTCCCGCCGAACGTCGAGGTCTTGAAGACGCTGCTCGCCAAGCGCCACGAGCTCGCCACGCTGCTCGGCTACGCCTCGTGGGCCGACTACGCGCTCGAGACGAAGATGGCGAAGACGGGCAAGGCCGCCGCCGAGTTCATCGAGAAGGGCCGAGCCGCCACCGAGTCACGCGCGAAGGCCGACATGGCGGTGCTGCTCGCGCGCAAACAGAAAGACGTGCCCGGCGCGAAGTCGGTCGAGCCCTGGGAGCAGGACTTCTACGAAGACCGCGTGAAGAACGAGCAGTACGGCCTCGACTCGCAGGCCCTGCGCACCTACTTCGAGTACGGCAGCGTGAAGCAGGGCGTGATGGACATCACCTCGCGCCTCTTCAGCGTTCGGTACGTGAAGGTGACCGACGCGAAGGTGTGGCACCAGGACGTCGAGACCTACGACGTCTACGAAGGCGACGCGCTGCTGGGCCGCTTCCACCTCGACATGCACCCGCGCGAGAACAAGTACAAACACGCGGCGCAGTTCGGCCTGACGACGGGCCGCAAGGGCCGCGAGCTGCCCGAGGCCGTGCTCGTCTGCAACTTCCCCAAGCCGGGCGGGCTGCTGCAGCACAGCGACGTCGAGACGTTCTTCCACGAGTTCGGCCATCTGTTGCACGAGCTGTTCGCCGGCCGGCAGCAGTGGGGTGGCGTGTCGGGCATTCGCACCGAGTGGGACTTCGTCGAGGTGCCCTCGATGCTGCTGCAGGAGTGGCCGCTCGACCCGAGCGCGCTCGCCGCCTTCGCCAAGCACCACGAGACCGGCGCGGTGATTCCACCCGCGCTCGTCGCGCAGCTGAAGGCCGCGAAGGAGTTCGGCGTGGGCCTCTCGATGCGCCGCCAGTTCTTCCTCTCGGCCGTGTCGCTCGGGTACCACGACCGCGCGCCCGGCTTCGACACCTCGGCCGCCCTGAAGGACCTGCAGGCGAAGTTCGAGCCGTTTCGCCGGGAGTACGTCGAGGGCACCCACTTCGAGCTCGGCTTCGGCCACCTCGATGGCTACTCGGCCGCCTACTACACGTACCAGTGGAGCACCGTCATCGCGAAGGACCTGCTCACCCGCTTCAAGGCGAAGGGCATGCTCTCGAGCGAGGTGGCGACGGAGTACCGCAAGAAGGTGCTCGAGCCCGGCGGCACGAAAGAGGCCGGCGCGCTGGTGGCCGACTTCCTGGGGCGGCCGTACCAGTTCGACGCCTTTCAGGCCTGGCTCGACGGAAAGTAGCGAAACGGATCAGCCCGGGCTGCCACCCCTCGTGCGGACCCCCGCGCAGCCCGAGAGGACATGCCATGGAAGCCCCCAATGACCCCCGGCTCGAGGTGCTGGTCGAACGTCTCGACCGCCTCGAACGACGTCACCGAACCCAACGACGCTGGCTGCTTGGCGCCGTCGGCGTGGTGGTGATGCTCGCCAGCTCGACGCTGTACGCGCAGGTGGGCTGGGCACCGCCGGGCTTCAACGTCTTCACTGCCGATACCCCAGCGCGTGCGAGCGAGGTGAACGACAACTTTCAGTGGCTCATTCAGAACCCCGGCGCGGCCGTCCTCACCACCACCACGTGCCCGGCCGGCTACACGGCGTACCAGGGCGGCGAGTACCTGCGCCTGGGCACGCCCAGCCTCACGCCCGTCGCGAGAACCCTGGCCGCGCCCGCGCACCAGCACCAGGACTTGAGCGGCCTCTCCATCACCGGCGGCGCGCACACGCACTCGTACAACGACTATTACTGGTTCGACTCGGGCGACACCGATGACTACGGCACGCCCAACGGTGACGGCTCGGGGCAGCGGCTCGACGCGGTACGAACCATCGGCAGCTCGGGCGTGCACACGCACACGCCGACGGGCCGGGTCGGTCCCGCCGCGGGCGCCAACGGTGACGCCAACCTCACCATCACGGGCGAGCTGCAGCACATCACCCTGCGGTTGTGCGTGAAGCAGTGAGCAGCGGCGTCGTGACTTGATCAGCGCTGATGCCGCCGTGAATCAGGTTTCGCTCGCGTTCACCGCTGCCGAGAGCGCACCGGGCATCGGCGTCGACGTGTGCTCAGGCCGCTGACGACACTGGAGCGCCGATGTTCGCGCGCACGGTGAACGTCGGCTGCGCAGCGATGGCCTTCTTCACCGAGCACTGCTCGACGACGCGCAGCAGCGCCTCTTTGTACTTCTCGGGGAACGCGCCCGGCAGCTCGATGTCGAGCGTGACGTCCTTCAGCGTGCCCTGCTCGTCGTAGATGGGGCGCTCGACGATGCGCACGCCCGCCGGGTCGATGCCGCGCTTGGCGCAGAAGCCCTGCACGAAGATGCCTGCGCACGCGCCGATGGAGGCGAGGAAGAGCTGGAACGGCGAGGGCGCCGTGTCTTCTCCGCCGTTGTCGAGCGGCTGGTCGGTGTGAACGATGTGATGGCCGAAGGCCGCGTCGACACGGCGGTTTCCGGGCAGGGTGATGATCAGCTCTTTCGCGTCAGCCATGGTGACGGTGAGAGGCTGGGCCCGGCCAGAAGGGTTCAGGTCTTCAGGTAACGGCCTACGACGTTGAGCAGGTCTCCGAGGGTGAGGGGCTTCGAGAGGTAGTCGGTGGCGCCCGCCTCGTCGGCGATGACGTGCAGCCGGCCCGCGTCGAGCGCCGACGCGAAGACGACGGGCGTGCCCACGAGCTCGACGTCGGCGCGCATCGCCTTGCAGATGTCGACGCCATCCATGCCCGGCATGAGAATGTCGAGCAGCACCAGCGCGGGCCGCGTCTCGCGAATCAGCGCCATCGCCTCGTTGCCGCCCGACGCCTTCAGCACCTCGAAGCCATGCTTCGACAACGCGCGCGTGAGGAACTCGCGAATGTCGGCGTCGTCGTCGGCGACCAGCAGCTGCTGCCGCGCTTTCGCGGGCCGTGACGAGAGGCGCTCCATCTGGGCCTTGAGCGCGGCGCTCGCGGCGTCGCTCAGCTCGACGAAGTGAACGCCCGTGTACGAGTCGTGGTGCTCACGCGTCACCTCGGCGGCGGCCTCGATGCGCTGCCCGTCGTCACAGGAGATGGACAGCTCGACGAACTGGCCGGCCTTCAGCGGCGCGGTCGTCTCGAGCAGCGCGCCGGTCTCCGACAGGTTCTTCACCTTCACGCCGTGGGGCAGCTCGGGTTTGCGGAGCCGCGCGTCGAGCGAGCACACCTCGCGATGGGCCGTGCGCCCGGTGATGGCGCGCAGCGGCTCCTCTTCGAGGCCCAGAAAGCGCCGCACCTTCAGCACCTCGGAGTCGTCGAGCCGAACCCACACGCCCTGCTTGAAGCGCCCGCCTTCGGTGCGGAGCCCGATGACCTCGGCGACGGTGACGAGCAGCACGCCACCGACCGTCAGCTCGAGCGGTACCCGCGAGCCCAGCTTCGCGATGGTGACGGGCGTCTCGACGAAGACGCGGTCGGTGTGCGCCTTCGCGAGCTCGGCCCAGAGGCGGTACTTGTCGGGAAACTCGAGGCGCAGGCGCATGCAAGGGGGACCCGTGCGATCGCCCGGCGGTCACGAAACCGTGTGCGTCGAGGTCGGCGGCTGTGCGGGACGGCGCAGCGCGGCGAGGGCTGGGCGTTCGTCACGATGAGAATAGGGTGCGTGGCGGCTGGTGCGACACAGCGCGTGGACCAGCGGGCTTCGGAGCAGCGAACCGCACCCTGTCGCGAGTCGAAGTCCGCTGCCGCTCCGAGCAGCGAAGCGATTCGTGAGCCGTACCTTCACCTCAGTCGGAGCATGCCCGGGCGCCGCAGGTCTGCAGTGGTGGCGACGGTGTCGAGGTACTTCACGAGCTGTCGAATCAGCGGAGTCAGCGCCTTCGCCACGCCTTCGCGTTTCGGCCCGCGGGTGGGCGGCACCTTGAACGAGCCAGGCGCGCCCTCGACGACATCTTTGAGCTCGAAGTGCACGTCACACTCCGACTCGACTGTCGGCTCTCGCGCAGCGGCTGCGCAGCCGACCCACACCCGAAGGTAGCCTTCGGGTGGAGACGCTCCGCCGCTCACCGTCACCGAGACGTACACCTGCACGAGCTGGAGCACGCCCCCGTGAACGCGGCGGAAGATCAACCGTTTCCGGCTGAAGCCGGCGTCTCCCAGCAACGCACCCACGGTCTCGACGATGAAGAGCTCGGCACGACGTGCGAGCGAGAGCGGCTTCGAAGCGGCCATGGCGTGCTTGTAGGTCGAATCCGCCAGTGGCCCACGTCCGAAGGGCTGGAAACCCAGCGGGCCCCGAGGGAGAAGGCCGACGTGACGAGGCGAGACCGGCGAGACGCAGCGTGGCTGGGGCTGGTGCTCCTGGCCTTCGGTCTGCTCATCGCGCCGCTGCTCCACGGCGTCGACCACGGGCATTCGCACTCGCACGGGCCGGCGCAGAGCCGTCACGGAGCCGGCTCGCTCGAGCACCAATCGCTCGCCTTCTCGTCGCCAGCTGCCATCGTCGAGCCGACCTTCTTCGCCGTCGCGCTGGGCACTCCTCAGGCCACGTCACGACACGCTGTCGACGTCTCGGCGCGGTGGACGGCGGAGCAACCGCAGGGCCCGTAGCGACCCGAGGTCGTTCCCCTGTCGAACTCGCAGGCTCACGCGCTCCGTCGGCTGACGGTGCGGCGGTCACGCGTTCGCTGGTCCACGTTCAACCGGTCTCTCCAGAGGTCCGCCGTGCGGTGGCTTCGCTTCATCATCGTGTGCACCTGCGTTCTCGGCGCGACGCCTTCGTTCGCCCACGATGATGATGACGACGAGCAGCTCGTCGACGCGGGAGAACGGCTCGAGCGCGCGGTGTCAGACGGTGGCGTCGAAGTCGCGCCACGCCCGAGCGCTCCGGCCAGCGCGGCTGATGGCGGAAGCGAGCCGCCGGCAGGTGAGACGACGCCAGACGAGCGCCCGAGGAGCGGCGACGCCGGAGTCGAACCGAGAAGACGTGAGACGACGGTGCGTTCGAGCCGGCTCTCGCGCAGTGCCTCCGAGGTCACCATCACGCAGGACGTGATTCAGGCGGCTCCGCGGACCGGCGCCGTCGACCTGCTGCGGCTCGTGCCCGGCCTCGTCGCGTCGCAGCACTCCGGTGAAGGCAAGGCGCACCAACTCTTCCTGCGCGGCTTCGACGCAGTGCACGGCCAGGACGTCGAGCTGAACGTCGCCGGCCTGCCGGTGAACGAGGTCTCGCACATTCATGCGCTCGGGTACGCCGACGTGAACTGGCTCATCGCCGATGCGGTGCGCGAGGTGAAGGTGACCGAGGGCAGCTACCGCGCGTGGCAGGGAGACTTCGCCGTCGCCGGCACGGTTCGCTACGAGCTGGGCCTGGAAGAGCAGGGCGTGACGGTCGCGGGCAGCTACGGCTCGTTCGGGCGTGCGCGATTGTTCGCGGGGGTGCGGCCGTTCGAGTCACCCGAGACGTTCGCCGCTCTCGAGCTGGTGCGAGGCGATGGCTTCGGCCCGCAGCGCGCGTTCGGTCGGGCGTCGGTGCTCGGGCAGGTCGTCGTTCCGCTCGAGAAGCTCAAGCTGCGCGCGGTCGTCGGCAGCGCGGTGGGGCGCTTCGATTCTCCCGGTGTCGTTCGCGACGATGCGCGCGCGGGCTTCTTCGACGCGTCCGGCGCTGATCAGGGCGGCTCGTCATCGCGTCATCAACTGCTGCTCGGCGTCGACCTGCTCGGTGACGGCAAGACCTCGTTCGAAGTCTTCGGCGTGTTGTCCGACCTGCGGCTGAAGAACAACTTCACCGGTTACACCTCGGGGCCCGGTGGCGACGGCCTCGAACAGACGCACCACGACGCGCTGCTCGGCGCGCGCGTTGAGCACCACCGCCACCTGCACCTCTTCGGGCAGACGCTCTCGCTCGACCTCGGGCTCGGCGGGCGGCGTGACGGCATCGAACAATCGCAGCGCCGCTATCGCGAGAACGACGCGACCGTGTTGCCTGCGACCATCGACGCCGACGTGATTCAGAGCGCCGCGAACGCGTGGACCGAGGTGTCGATGGCTCCCGGGCGCTGGCGCTTCATGCTCGGTGGGCGTGCCGATGCGCTCGGCTTCGAGGTCGTCGACCGGCTCGGCGTTCGTGCGCGCACCGCGTCGTTCGGCGTGCACTGGGGCCTCAAGGCGGGCGTGGAGCGGCAGCTCGGCGAGCACGTGCGGGCGTACGCGAACTACGGCGATGGCTTTCGGTCTCCGCAGGCGCGGCAGCTGGCCGATGGTGAGCTCGCTCCCTTCGTGAACGTGCGCGGCGCCGAGGTGGGCACGTCGGTGGAGTTCTCGCGCGTGGTGACGAAGCTCTCGCTCTTCGGTTCGCACGTGGCGAACGACGCGTTCTTCGACCACACCGTGGGCTCGACCGTCGCGCTCGGGGCGTCACTGCGCGGCGGAGCCTCGCTCATCGTCACCGCGAAGCCGCTCGAGGGCTGGGTGATCAGCGGCAGCTTCACCGCCGCCACCGCGCGCGTCGTGAAGACGGGAGCGCTGCTGCCGTACTTCGCGCCCACCGTCGGCCGCCTCGACAGCGGTTACACGCGCCAGCTCGGGCCCTTCACGGCGCACGCGGGAGTTGGGCTCACCTTCCTCGGTCCACGCCCGCTGCCCTTCGGAGATTTCTCACGCCCCGTCTTCCTCGCCGATGCCCGTGTGTCGCTGCGCTGGCAGGCCGTCGAGCTCGTCTTTGACGTGCAGAACCTGTTCGACAGCCGCTGGCGTGATGGCGAGTTCACCTATTCCTCGAACTGGGACCCGTCGCGCACCGCGAGCCAGCTGCCGTCGCGTCACTTCACCGCCGGAGCCCCGCGCTCCCTCTTCGTCACCGTGGAGATGCACCTGTGAGAACACTCCTCTTTTCCTTGTTGCTGGTCGGCTGCGACGTCGCGACCCAGCAGACGCGCCGTACGTGTCCCGTCGAGGTGGTGGTGACGGCCCCGACGGCGCCGCTCGAGACGGGTTGGACCGTCACCGACCTCACCGGCTCGATGCCGCTCACCGAGGTGCGCTTCTTCGAAGGCCGAGTGCTCGTCGCCCGGTGGAACCCGATGGAGCTGCTCATCTCGACCGCGCACGCCCACCCCGGGCACTACCAGGCCGGTGCGTCGATGGCCGAGGTGCTGGTGCCGCTCGAGCTCGACCTCTCGAAGCGCGACGTGCTGCCGTGGGCCGACGCGAACGCGGTCACCGGTTCGTACGGCTCGGCGAGGCTGGGCTTCGGCACGGTTCGAGTTCGCGGCACTGCGGTGAAGGCTGATCAGACGATTCGTTTCGACACCGGCCCGCTCACGCTCGGCAAGCCGCTCGAGGGCATTCGTTTCGAACACGAGATGGACACGTCGGGCGGGCGGGTGCGGCTCGAGGTCGACAAACACGGCAGCACCGCTGGCGCCGACGGCGTCATCACCTTCGACCCGGCGAGCGTCGCCTTCAACGGCTTCGATCGCGGCGTCACGGATTCTGGAAGTTACCGATTCACCTGGCAGCCCAACTGAGGAACGTTCCCGTCATGCGAAACACCCTGCTCTTCGCCGCTCTGCTCACCATCACCGCCTGCGAGCCGCCCATCTCGGTCGTGAAGTTCACGACCTGGGGTGAAGACTTCATCGAGACCGGCATTCCCGCCGACAAGTTCGAAGACGGCTGGAGCGTGAAGTTCTCCCGCTTCCTCGTCATTCTCCGCGACACCGCCATCGCTGACTCCACGGGCGTCGTCGGCGCGCAGCAGCCGGGCGCGAAGGCGTTCGACCTGACGAAGAAGGGGCCGGTCGAGGTCTTCGCGGCGACGGCTCCGGGTAAAGCGTGGGACGTGGTGCGCTACGCCATCGCGCCCGACTCGAACGCCGACGCCACGAACATCGAAGCGTCAGACCTCGCGCTGCTCAAGTCGCGCACGGCGAGCCTCATCGCCATCGGCACCGGCACGAAGGCGGGCGTCACCAAGAGCTTCGAGTGGTCGTTCACCAGCAACACGCTCTACGACGCGTGCGAACGCGCGGGCGGCCTCAAAGGCATCACGCTCGTGCCGGGCAAAGAGGTGATGGTGCAGCTCACCGTGCACGGCGACCACTTCTTCTACGACCAGCTCTCGGGTGACGCGAAGCTGCGCTTCGAGCCCATCGCCAACGCCGACGCGAACAACGACGGCAAGGTAACGCTCGACGAGCTCGCCACCGTGCAGCTCACCGCGCTGCCGCAGGGCCAGTACGGCACGACCGGCGCCTCGAGCATTCGCAACCTGCGCGAGTTCATCACCCAGAACATGCGCACCGTCGGCCACTTCGAGGGCGAAGGGGAGTGCACCCCGAAGTCGCGCTGAGCGATAGCCAGATGCAGGACGGCACCACCGGCGCGTCGAGCATCCGCAACCTGCGCGAGTTCATCACCCAGAACATGGGCACCGTCGGCCATTTCGAAGGCGAAGGGGAGTGCACCACGAGCCGGAATGGCCCGCGTCGTGCAGGGCTGGCCGGTCATGGCGACACCCTCTGGCCCTGCTGACGAGCTGGCGTCGTACTTTCTCGGTGCCTTCGGTGAGAACAACGACCTGCTCGAAGGTGTGCTCGTCGAGTTGTTGCGCGACCATGTCTACTGGCGCCGCAACTTCCACCCTGACGACACACCGCCCATCTCGACGGCCGCTCAGTTCGACGAGGGCTACCAGCAGCGGGTCGCGAACATGAAGCGCGAGCTTCATCGTCTCGCTGCGCAGCTCAAGCGGTCGGTGCCCACGTTTCACCCACGCTACATCGGGCACATGACGAGCGACCTGCTTCTGCCTGGCCTCATCGGCCAGCTCGTCACCACGCTCTACAACCCCAACAACATCGTCGACGAGGTCGCGCCGGTGACGCTCGCGCTCGAGCACGAGGTCGGCCAGCAGCTGTGCCGCATGGTGGGGTACGCGACGAACACGCAGGCGGTGCCGTGTGGCGCCGGTCACCTCACCTCGGGCGGCACGCTGGCGAACGACGAGGCGCTCTTTCTCGCGCGGGCGACGCGGTTTGCACCGCTCGCCGTGCGTGACGCCTGCGAGGCCACGGGTGCGTGGGTGGAGCCGGCGCTCCGCGACGCCGACGACGTCGAGCTGCTCGGGTGGCCGACCGCTCGTGCGCTCGATCTCGTTCACCGGGTGCTAAGAAGGCCCGACCTGTCGTCAGCGTTCGCCGCCGCACGTGTCGAGGCCCGAGGGCTCGTGTCCTTCGCGGCCAGTCACCCAGCTGCTGGTCGCTGCGTGGTGGTGGCTCCTGCGAGCGCCCACTACTCATGGGCCAAGGCGATGCGTTTGCTCGGCCTCGGAGAGCATCAGCTCGTGCTGGTGCCGACCTGCGAGGGGCGTATGGAGGTCGACGGGCTCGAGACCACTCTGCGAGAGCTCGAGACCAGCCGCACGCCCGTGCTCGCCGTCATCGGCGTCTACGGAACGACCGAGTTCGGCTCCTTCGACGAGCTGCACCGCATCGCTGGGCTGCGTCGAGCTGACAGGAGCTTCTGGCTTCACGTCGACGCTGCAGGGGGGGGCTACCTGCCATCGGTGTTTCGTGAGACCGATGGGTCGCTCCGGCCGCGCGAGCAGGTGTCGGCGGGTTTCAGGCACTTTCCCAGTGAGCGGGTCTATCGCTCGACGGCCGCGCTCGCCGAAGCCGACTCCGTCACCGTCGACCCGCACAAGCTCGGCTACGTGCCCTACGGCGCGGGCGCGTTCCTCTGCCGCGACCGACGTGCCTTCGAACTCGCCATGCAGCAGGCCGCCTATGTCTTCACCTCGACAGGCGACGACGAGGCGCGCTTTCGAAATGCCGCCCGCTTCAGCCTCGAGGGGTCTCGACCCGGTGCCGCTGCGGCTGCAGTTGCCCTCAACCACCGCGTGCTCCCGCTTGACCATGCACACTACGGCCAGCTGTTGTCGCGCTCGGTCCGAGCCTGCGAGTCGCTGTACGACCAGGTGCCTGGTTTGCGCGCTCGCCTCGAAGGACTGGCCTCAGTCGCGGTGCCCTTCGAGCCTGATTGCAACGTCGTGGGGCTTGCCTTCAACCCTCAGGGCAACCGCTCGCTCGCGGTGGCGAACGCCTTCACCCGACGGTTGTTCGACGCGCTCGCGGTGCGCCCGGCCGACCAGTCCGGAGGAGACGCGGCGTTCTTCGGTTCCTGCACCACGGTCCCGCTGGCCCACCTTGGCACCGCCGAGCGCGCGCGGCTTTCGAAGATGCTTGGCGTCGAGTTCGAGTCGGCTGACGCAAGTGGGCTCTTCATGCTTCGTCACACGTTGATGAACCCGTGGCTGCTCTCGTCGCCCGACGACTCGGCGCGGACCTGGATCGACGCCTACGTCTCACATCTCGAAGGCGTGGTGAGGGCGCTGAGGGCGTGAGTGCGGTCAGTGCTCCTTTCCGTCGATGCGCTCAGCCAGCAGCATCGGGGTGATGCGAAGCCCCACCACGGTGAAGCCCACCATCCAACAAGCGGCAGCGACCCAGAGCAGCTCACGGTACAGCGTCGGCGCCAGCTGCGGCGCGATGACGCGCGCGCCGAAGGCGACCAGCATCACCCAGAGCACCGCCCTCTCGATGGAGCCGAACTGAACCGGCCGCCCCGTATGCCCGGCTGCGATGCGGAAGAACATGGCGGGAATGATGAGGCCCATGGTGCCGAAGGTGAACACATGCACGGGCAGGGTGCCCACCCACCTCACCGGAAGCACTTCGAGCACGAGCTGCGCCGCCAACGCCAGACCACCCAGGTACATTACCGCCAGCTCGATGCGACGAAACGCGAGGTGTGGGCTCCATCGCATGAAGCGGGCCGCGACCAGGAACGCAAGCGCTGGTTGGAGCACGAGCCGCGCCGATGGCAGCGACGCGCTCGCCACCAGCACCAGCGCGAGCCCTTTGATGGCTGTGTCGAGCCACCCCACGCGGGGCAGCGTCACCTGAAAGGCCGCCTTCATGAACGGCGGGAGCGTGCGCTCGAGCATCACGATGAAGGCGAGGCGGAACAAGGCGAGCGTGAGGGTGACGCCAGCGGCGAAGTGCTCGGGGAGCAACACCAGCGTTCGCGCCACCAGCAGCACCGGCAGCGCCACGACGAAGAGCCAGTTGTCGGGCAAGGTGTCGGCTCGGCGGCCGCGCACCAGGGTCTCGAGCACCAGCCCGACGAGGCACGCGGTGTACAGCGAGACGGCCGCCCACCGCAGCCACGCTGGCCATGCGCCACCGAACCAGATGGCGACACGCTCGACGAGCCAGGTGGCGACCAGCAGCTGCAGGGTGCGCCCATGGTGCCCCCGCACCTGCGTCCAGTTCTTGGTGGCCGTCAGTAGAAAGCCGCCCAAGACGGTGAAGCCGAACCCGTGGAACATCTCGTGCGCGTGCCACTGCATCGGCGTCAGCCATGTCGGAGGCGCCAGTATTCCCGCCAGCATCAGCACCCAGAGCAGCGGCGTCACCACCGCCAGCAGGCACGCGAGCGGGAAGAAGGGACGAAAACCCACCAGCCAGAGCGGGTGACCCTGCCACGTGCGTGAAAGCTGCGGCGCGGTGGAGGTCGTCATCAGCCCCGGAGAGTGCACCGCTGGTGCCACCCAAACGCTCGACGGGCCTGGCGTCGGAGGGCGTTCAATTCGAAACGAGACCGTTTTGAACTGAAACGGTCGCCACTGCTGGCGGCAGCTCAATGGTGAAGGTGGTTCCCACGCCGAGGTGGCTCGACCTGCCCTGGCCCGGGTTGCGGAACGGGCAGCTCGACGACTTCGAACTTCGCCGCGCCGCGCTGCTGCACCTGGGCGGCCTTCATCATTTTTGGGAGCGTCATGGAGTTTCCTGGAGACCCGGCTGAATGCCGACGTCATCGATGAGACGTGTGAGGGTTTGGCCAAAGGACAGCCGCTGGCATCGGAGGCCCGAAAGCTGGCGTGCGCTGCCCGCTCGCGCCCTGACTGGAGGGCTACTTGTTGGGTCGTCGCAGCGCATTTCCGCACTGCGCGAAGCAGGAAGTCGTCCATGAGCCGTCTCCTCTTCATCTCTGTCTCTTCGCTGTGCTTCGTGTCGCTGTTGGGTTGCGGCGCCCCTCCATCCGCTCCTCCGCCTCGCGGCCCTGCCCGCGGCGAGCTCGTGTCGGTGCAGGAAGTCGCCACGTTTCCGCTGGCGCAGCTCGAGGCGATGGTCGCCTCCATCGGGCTGCCTGAGCTCAAGCCCGCCAACGGCCTCGTGCTGCGCAACAACGGCACCGACGACCTCACCGTGTCCGACGCGGGCACGTTCACCTTTGCGACGAAGTTGCTCAGCGGCGCGGCGTACGACGTCACCGTCGGCACGCAACCCACCACGCCGACGCAGAGCTGCATCGTCAGCAACGGCAGCGGCACGGTGGCTTCGGTCGATGTCAGCTCGGTCTCGGTCGCGTGCACCACGAACGCCTATCGCGTCGGCGGCAACGTCTCGGGGCTCACCGGCTCGGGCCTCACGCTGCGGCTCAATGCCGGTACACCGCTGGCCGTCTCGATGAACGGAATGTTCTCGTTCCCCACGCCGGTCGACAGCGGGCAGACGTTCCTGGTCGAGATTGCCACGCAGCCGATGAACCCGATGCAGACCTGCACCCTCGGTGGCGAGATGGGCACCATCGCGACCAACGACGTCACCTCGGTCTCGGTGAGCTGCGCCAATGGCCGGCGCGTCATCGGCGGCACCGTCTCGGGCCTCGTGGGCACGGGCCTGACGCTGTTGAACAACGGTGGTGACTCGCTCGTGCTCACGGCGAACGGCTCGTTCTCGTTCCCCACCACCGTCGTCGAAGGCGGAGCGTATGCCGTCACCGTCTCGCAACAGCCGACGGGCCCGCATCAGACGTGCGTCGTCAGCAACGGCTCGGGCACGACAGGCGCGACCAACGTCACCTCCATCTCCATCGCGTGCACCACCAACGCGTACGCCATCGGCGCGACCGTCACCGGTCTCATGGGCACGGGCCTGCAGCTGAGCCTCAACGGCGGCGCGGCGCAGACCGTCTCCACCGCCATGGCCTCGCTCGGCATGCTCGACAGCGGAGCGACCTACGCGGTCACCATCGTGCAGCAGCCGACGTCTCCGGCACAGACCTGTACACTGATGGGCGCCAGCGGCACCGTGGCGGGCGCGAACGTGACCGTGCAGGTCACCTGCACCACCAATCAGTACCACGTGGCCGGCAGCGTCACGGGCCTGCTGGGTTCGGGGCTGTCGGTGCGGCTCAACGGCGGGCCGGCGCAGGCGGTTTCGGGCGCGGCCTTCACGCTCACGCCGAACATCTCGAGCGGGCAGACCTACGCCGTCACCATCGCGCAGCAGCCGACGACACCCTGGCAGACCTGTACCGTCATGAACGGCAGCGGCACCGTCGCCGACCTCGACATCAACGACGTGCAGATTTCCTGCACCACGAACACCTATACGGTTGGTGGCACGGTCACGGGCCTCACTGGCAGCGGGCTGCAGCTGACGATGAATGGTGCGTCGCTGTCGGTGACGACGTCGTCCTTCACGTTTCCCGCGATTCCGAGCGGCACGATGTGGAGCGTCACCGTCACCGGCCAGCCCTCCACGCCGAGCCAGACGTGCAGCGTCACCAGCGGCACGGGAACGCTGGCGGGCGCGAACGTCACCTCGGTGGCGGTGAACTGCACCACGAACACGTACACCGTCGGAGGCACCATCACGGGCCTCTCTGGCAGCGGCCTGCAGCTGCGTCTCAACGGCGGCACGGCCCAGACCGTCAGCGGAACGAGCTTCATGCTCACGCCGCAGGTCGCCAGCGGCCAGATGTACACCGTCACCGTGGGCACGAACCCCACGTCGCCCTCGCAGACCTGCGTCGTCGCCAACGGTACCGGCACCATCGGCGCGGCTGACGTCTCGAACGTGCAGGTGAACTGCACGACGAATTCGTACACGGTCGGCGGCACGGTGGGTGGGTTGAGCGGCTCGGGGCTGGCGCTCAAGTTGAACGGTGGCGCGGCGCTGCCCGTCACGGGCGCGAGCTTCACCTGCCCCGCGATTCCGAGCGGCACGATGTACACCGTCACCGTCGACACGCAGCCGTCGATGCCGACGCAGGTGTGCACGCTCGGCAACGCGACGGGCACCGTCACCACCGCGAACGTCACCAACGTCACCGTCTCGTGCACCACGAGCAGCTTCTCGGTCACCGGCAGCATCGCCGGGCTCACGGGCGCTGGGTTGCAGCTGCGCGTCAACGGCGGCGCGGGCCAGGCCGTCAGCGGCACGAGCTACACGCTCACGCCCGCGCTGCTCAGCGGCACCTCGTACACCGTCGCCATCGCGCAGCAGCCGGCGGGTCAGCTCTGCACGCTCATGAATGCGACCGGCACCATCACCAGCGCCGACGTGAGCGTGCCGGTGACGTGTCTCAATGCGTACACGGTTGGCGGCACCGTCAGCGGCCTCGTCGGAACAGGGCTCTCGTTGTCGCTCTCGGCGGGTGGCCTGCAGAGCGTCAGCCCATCGGGCGACGGCTCGTTCTCGTTCCCCAGCCTGGTCGTGACTGGCACCGGCTTCACCGCGGCGGTCACCGGGTCTCCTGCCAATCAGCTGTGCTCCGCCACGGGCACCAGCGGCACCGTGCTGAACGCCAACGTCACCAGCATCGTCGTCACCTGCGTGAACACCTGGTCCATCGGCGGCACCGTCACTGGCCTGACCGGCACGGGCCTGCAGCTCGCCGTCAACGGTGGCGCGGCCAACAATGTCTCTGGCCCGTTCACGCTCTCTCCGCGCATTCCCAACGGAGGGATGTACACGGTCTCCATCGTCACCCAGCCCGTGGGCCAGCTCTGTCTTGTCACCAACGGCTCGGGAACCGCGACGGGTAACGTCACCAACGTGGCCATTCTGTGCGCTGCCACGCCGGCGTCGTGCAATGCGTGGCACACGGCGTATCCCGCACTGCCGTCCGGCGTGTTCCCCATTCGGCCGGCAGCGACGACGTACGACGTCTATTGCGACATGACGACGAGCGGAGGCGGGTGGACGCTGACGATGAAGATCAACGGCGCAGCCCAGACGTTCAACTACGACAGCTCGTTCTGGAGCGACGCTGCGACGTTCAACCCCAGCTCCACCAACTTGACCGACACCGAGATGAAGTCGCAGGCGTACAACGAGGTCGGCTTCACCGAGATTCTCGTCGGCCTGCGTGAAGGCATCGACCTGCGCACTGCCATTTTCGGCGTCATCGCGCCGAACGCTCAGAACATGGTGACGAGTGGCGTGAGCTTCGGCAGCCGCGCCACGTGGATGTCGCTGTCCGCCAACGCAGCCCTGCAACCGAACTGCGACCAGAGCGGAGCCAGCAAGAACAGCGGCGGTAGCTACGCCTACTACTCGGGCTACGGCCGCGTGCGCATCGGGCACATCGCCGACGCCGGCTCTTGCGGCGGGTGGGACTCGTACATCGGCCTCGGCGGTCAGGCTCCGAACCAGTGCGCGGGTGGCGTCGGTGTTTCGGCGGGCAACCGGGCGTGTTTCGGAGCCGTCAACGCGATGGGCACGGGGGTGGGCGACCGCAACGCGCCTGCCTGGGGCTACCTCTGGGTGCGCTGATCCATCCGTGCTGAAAACGTGACAGCCCTCGGGTTGCGCTTGGACTCGAGGTGGGGTGTCTTGCCGACGCCCGTATGACCGCGATTCGTCCTGACCGCCCCCTCGTCGCCAGCACTCCTACGCAGCCGTCGGCTCCGGTGCAGAAGACCGAAACGACGACGCCCGTCTCTGCGCCGAACGCGGGCTGGGCGAGCCAGGGCCCCGTCGGCCGGCCACCCGTCAAAGAGCGCGCGCCCATCGAGGCCTCGCAGGTCGTCGCCGACGCGCAGGCGATTCATTCGGCCTTCTTCGGCGGCATGGGCGGCATCGGCACCAACGAGGACAAGCTCTTTCAGGTGCTCGCCCAGCGCAGCCCGCAGCACCTCGGCGAAGTGAAGCGCGTCTACCAGGAGCACTTTCACCGCAGCCTCGACGCCGACCTCTCGAGCGAGCTGAGCGGCCGCGAGCTGAGCCGCGCCACCGCGCTGATGGCGGGCGACGGCGTGCAGGGGCAGGTGGAGGCGCTGAAGTCGGCGACGTCGGGCTACTTCGGCACCAACACGAAGGAGCTGCTGTCGCTGCTCGAGAGCACGCCGCCGAGCGCGATGAAGAGCATCTCCGACCGCTTCGGTGCGCAGTTCGGCCCGCTCGACCAGGCGATTTCGCGTTCGCTGTCGGGCCCCGCGCGTGACGAGGCGCTTGCGCTGCTCAAGGGCAACCCTGCCGCCGCCAGCGCCGCGCACCTCGATGCCGCGTTGAATCTGAATCAGAAACCCGCCGAGGTGCTCGCGCGCCTCTCGCAGCTGCCGCCCGACGCGATGGCACAGGTGTCGAAGGCCTACGAAGCGCGCAAGGGCAAGCCGCTCGCGCAGGACCTCGCCGCGAAGCTCAAGGGCACCGACAAGGACATGGCCCTCGCGATGGTCGCGGGCGACACGCTGGGCCTCAAGGCCGCGAAGCTGACACACGCCGTCGAGGGCAAGTTCCTCGGGCTCGGCAAGGACGCGACGGGCGCGCTCGCGGTGCTCGAAGGGGTCTCGCCGCAAGAGCGCGGAGCGCTCCAGAAGACGTATCAGCAGAAGTACGGCACCAGCATCGAAGCCGATGTCGTGCAGCGCTTCGGTGGACGTGAAGGCGAGCGAATCAGCAAGGCGTTCGCGGGCAAGCTCGACGACGTCGACCGCATTCAGATTGCGCTCAAGGGCTTCGGCGCCGACGAGAAGGCCATCGACTCGGTGCTCGGTGGGCGCTCGAAGGAAGACGTCGCGAAGTTGAAGGCCGACTTTCAGCAGCGCACCGGCACGTCGCTCGACGCCACCATCGAGAAGGAGCTCTCGGGCCGCGCGCGCTTCGAAGCGAAGCTGGCGCTGCAGGGCGCGCCGAGGACGCCAGAGGAGCAGCTCAGCCAGGCGCAGCAGCGACACGACTTCGAGCGCTCGGGTGGCTTCAACGCCGTCAGCCGCTTCGTGATGGACCGCGTGAGCGACTCCGGTGGCCGGCTCGACGAAGCGACGAAGGCGGCGCAGCAGGCGCTCGCTGCAGGCAAGAAAGATGGTCACCTCGACGCGGCGGAGCAGGCGCGCGTGGCCGAGCTCGTCGCGCGCTCGACGGGTGAAGCGAAGACGTACGTCGCGCAGAAGGCCACCGCCGCGCAGGCCGCGGGAACCGTCGCTGCCGTCGCGGCTACCGTCGCTACGGCAGGCGCTGGCGCTCCGCTGCTCGTCACCGCTGCTGCAGGTGCCGGCGCCTCGGTCGCTGCGCGCGGCGCGATGGAAGGCCGCGCGTACGCGAAGGACGATGCGATGCGTGACGCGGCGTCGGGCGTCATCTCGAGCCTCGGTGGCACGGCTGGCAGCGCGGTCGTCGGCAAGGCCGCCTCGACGGTGATGGGCAAGGTCGCACAGGAGGCCGTCTCGGGCGCAGTGTCGGGCCTCATTCAGGGCTCGGCCGACACGGCGCTGCGCGACGAGACGTGGAACGCAGGCCTCGCTGAAGGGCTCGCGTCGACGGGGCTCGCGGGCGGCAAGTCGGCGCTCCAGTCGGCGGCGATGGCGGGCGCGAAGGTGGTGGCGGGTGAAGTGAACCCGATGCGCCAGAACGTGGTGGCGACGAAGTTCCCCGGCGAGAAGGCGCCGGTCGACCTCTCGACCGTCAAGTCCGACGCTGCGACGAAGTCGGCCGCGAAGGCGATGCTCAAGGAGCAGGGCACCTTCGACACGCACGAGTCGATGGTGAAGTTCACGAAGAAGAACACGCCCGCCCTCGCGAAGGTCAGCACCGACGACCTCATCGGGCTGCGCGAGTACACGGCCAACGGCTACGTGAAGATGAACGAAGGCCTGCGCGGCTCGAAGACGGCGCTGAAAGAGATGGCGCCCATCGTGAAGACGGCCGCCTCGGGGCTCAAGGCGATGCCTGAGGTGAAGGGCACCGTGTACCGCGGCGCGAACATGACGCCCGAGCGGCTCGCCGGGTACAAAGTCGGTGAGACCATCTCGGAGCGTGGCTTCACCAGCACCACCCAGAACAAGGCCATGGTGCTCGGCCAGACGCAGGAGCAGCTCTTCAACAAGAACACGATGTTCGTCATCAAATCGAAGGGCGGCGGCAAAGACGTGTCGATGCTGTCGCAGTTTCCCGACGAGAAAGAAGTGCTCTTCGCGCCAGGCACCGAGTTCAAGGTGCTCAAGAACGCCTTCGACAAGAAGCTCTCGAAGAACGTCATCTATCTCGAAGAGGTGCCGTGATGCCTTTGACCAAAGAAGAAGAGGCGTCGCTGGCCGAACTCGAGGCCGAGGTGGCGGCCGCGGTGCCGCCTGCTCCGAAGAACGTGCGGCCTGACCGGTTCACGGGCTTCGCGGTCGGGCAGCGTGACGACGGCACCATGTTTCCCCTCCCGCCGGACACCGACGACGACGACGAGAAGCCCGCTCCTGCACCGGCGCCTGCGAAGAAGCGCTGATCAGGGAAACACGTGCAGGAACGCGGCGTCGACGGCGACGACCAGGCTTCCGTCTGACAACGCGACGAGGTCGAGCGGTGTGTCGCTGAACGTCATCAGCGTCGTGACCTGACCATTGCGGAGCTGTCGCAGCTGATTCTTCGCGCCGAGGAACGACACCGTTCCATCGGGAGCGACCGTCAGCTTCTGCATCGTGGTGATGCCGGCGGTGAGCGCGGGACCATCGCTGTCGGTCGTCTTCGTGACGTCGCCAGCGACGGGCGTGAACGACTCGTCGGCTTCGACCCGGAAGAGCTGGCGCGGCTCGGTGGCGAAGCCGCCATCGTTCGGGTCGCGCGCCGCGAAGACGTACCAGACGCCTGCCTGGCCTGGCGCCGAGGCCTGGGCATTCATCAGCCCGGGAATGCGGCGAACGCCGCCGTCGGCCGAGAGCTCCTGAAACCAGAACTGGGCGCCGCGCAGCACTGAACCGTTCGACTGGAGCTGCCCCAGGTTGGGAACGGAAGACGAGAACCGCCTCACGAGCGTGCCCGACGGCTCCAGCACCGTGACGAGCCCGACGTTGTCGTCCCGATGCATCCACAACTGGCCCTGGTGAAACGCGAGGCTGGTCTGAAACGAGAGCCCTGCGTCGACGGTCTCGAGCGAGGCGCGGCTGCCGTTGGGGCTGAGGCGAAGCAGCCGGGCGCGATTGAGTGAGGGCGTGGTGTCGAGAAAGAAGACGCCGTCGGGCGCCGGGCTCAGGCTCTGTGGCCAGGCAGTGCGCCCGGCGTCACGGTCTCCATCGACCATGCGCCGGTCGGGGAGCGGCCCGGCGACGACGCGCGCTCCAGCGGCGGTGACCGCGATGACAGACTCGCCGCCGCCGACCATCACGGTGCGGTCGCCGTCGAACGTCGCCGCGTTGATGCACGAGGGTGGCTGCACGGTCACCCGCCCGGCGTCGCTCTCGAACGTCACACGACAGGGCTCGTGAGTGATGGTCGCGCTGGTGCTCTGCCAGCGCATGTATTCGTTGGAGGGCACGATGGAGACGCCAGCATCGGTCCACGTGAGCCGGTAGGCGTATGACGCCCGCGAGGGGTCGTTGAGGGTGACCCACGCCGTCAAGGGTTCACCCGGCGCGACGCCAGAGCTGTACACGAACCACACCTCATTCGGCCCTGCGTCGATGGCGGGCAGCTGCCTGAGGTCGAACGACTGCAACGTGCGCACGGAGCCGGTGCCGCTGACTTCACGAACGAGCAGCGGCGAGAGCGCGGTCGTGTCGCGCGGCACCTGCACCCAGCGTGCGCCCGAGCCGCCGGGCGTGAGCGGCGAGCTCACTGAGAGACGCGCGGCGGCGCCGATGCCGTCGAGCGCTCCGCCAGCGTCGGGTCTGCCTGCGAGCGTGGTGACCGCTCCGCGGGTCGAGACGAGGCGAATGGTCGTGCCGTCTCCGAGGAAGAAGAGGCCCGGCGTGTTGGAGGTCGCGAGTGAAGCGCGCGCGCCGAGGCTGGCGTTGGCGCCGACGCCGTCGACGATGCCCGCGCTCGGTGAGCGCCCCGCGAGGGTGGTGACGTTGCCGCGGCGCACCTGTCGAATGCGGGCGTCGTCGACGACGAGCACGTCTTCGCCCTGCACCGCGATGGAGGCGACGGCGTTGAATCGCGCATCGTCGGCGCGCCCGTCGACGAAGCCACGGCCAGCGGGCACGCCGACGAGCACGTCAGCGCACGCCTGGCTCTTCGGTGGCGTTCGCTGCACGCACGAGCCGGAGATGCAGATGAGCGCCGTCGTGCAGGAGCGTTCTCCGCACGCGGTGCCATCGGGGACCTCGGCGAGACCGCAGCCCGCGTCACGGGAGCACGTCGGCACGAGGCATGGGTTGGTCGAGCCGGGGCAGTACGGCGTGCCGTCGACGTGTCCACAGCCGAGGTCGGAGCAGACGTCGAGCGTGCAGGGGTCTGCGTCATCGCAGGTGACGGTGGTGCCGCGACATTCACCCGCCACGCACGAGGCGCGCGAGAAGCACGAGAGCGGGCTGGTGCACGGCGTGTCATCGGCGACCGGTGTCTCGACGCAGCCACGCGCGCTCAGCTCGAAGCGGCTGGTGACGCAGGGCGAGCTGGCTTGACAGTCGGGAACGGCGAGGCCGCGGCCGGTGAGCGCGATGGAGAACGTCTGCTGGAGCGCGATGTCGACGAGCTCGAGCGTTCCTTCGGTGATTCCCACCGTGGTGGGGCGGAAGGTGATGGCGACGTCGGCCGCTTCGCTGCCGGGCAGTTGCAGCTGGTCTGGCACCTCGAACGGGCCGGTGACGGAGAGGCGGACCTCACGCGTCGACTTTCCCGGAACGGTGAGGCTGAGCGCGCGCTGAGACGTGAAGCCGATGAAGGTGTCGTCGAAGACGATGGGTTGGGTGGAGACGCCGAGCGGCTCGAGATCGACGCCCGAGACTCCGCCCTGCCTGCAGCCGGCTGCGGCCAGCAGCAGCGCCAGCGTGAATCGTCTCATGTGCAAGACCCTCGCGCGGGGGACGGAAAGTGCCGGGCGGATTTTGCGTGAAGACATCGTGCTGCTGCGCTGATTCAGGACCGGCGGCGTCGGGCCAGTCGGAGTGTGACCAGCCCGAGCAACCATGCGGTCGAGGTGTCGAACGCGCTGCACGAGCAGCCGACCGAGCCGGTCGCTCCAGCTTCGCCACCACCCGCGTCTCCGCCGGCAGAGGACGAGCCCCCCGCGCTTCCTCCTGCGCTCGCCGCTCCACCGCCGGTTGCCTCACCGCCGGCGGTCGCGGATCCGCCTGCAGTCGCGGCTCCACCGCCCGCCGCCTCGCCGCCGCCTGTCGCATCGCCACCTGCCGTCGCGGATCCACCAGCGGTCGCCGATCCACCAGCCGTCGCGGATCCACCAGCCGTCGCGGATCCACCTGCCGTCGTGGATCCACCCGCCGTCGCGGATCCACCAGCCGTCGCGGATCCACCCGCCGATGCGGATCCACCAGCCGTCGCGGATCCACCGCCCGCGCTTCCTCCACCCGCGCCAGCGTCGACGCAGCCCGTTCCGATACAGCTCATCGTCGTCGTCGGCTTCGGCTGCGTGCAGAGCGTCTCAGCCACCGGAGTCGTCGAGCCTGTCTGAACGCACGTCACCGGGCGCGTCTGCGTTCCACTCCCGCATGTCGCGGAGCACACGCCAAAGCTGCCCACCAACCAGTCGAACGTCGCGCACGCCTGCGGGTTGCACGTCTGTGACGTCGCCGGCTTAGTCCCTGCGGTCGCGCACTGCGAGTCGGCAACGGTCGCCATGGTCGGCTGCTCCACGCACGTCACCGTGCGCGTCTGCGTTCCACCACCGCACGCCACCGAGCAGGTACTGAACGCACTGCTCACCCATTGATACGTGCACGCCTGCAGATTGCAGCTCTGCGACGTGGCCGGCTTCGCCCCAGCGCCCGAACACTGCGCATCGGCCGCCGTCGTCATCGACGTCAGCTCACGGCACGTCACCGTGCGCGTCTGCGTGCCCGGGCCGCACACCGTCGAGCACGTGCTGAATGCGCTCGTCACCCACTGGTAGTTGCATGCCTGGGTCGCGCACGTCTGTGACGTCGCCGGCTTCGCTCCTGCGCCCGCGCAGAGGGCATCACCAACGGGCGTCATCGACGACTGCTCCACGCACGTCACCGAGCGCGTCTGCGTTCCACCGCCGCAGGTGGCGGAACACGTCCCGAACGGCGAGCTCACCCACTGGTAGTTGCACGCCTGGGTTCCACACGTCTGGCTCGTGGGCGGCTTCGGCCCGCTCCCACTGCAGAGCCCATCGGCCACCACGGTCGACGAGGTCTGGTCGAAGCACACGACGGTGCGCGTCTGGGTACCGCCGCCACAGAGCGCGGAGCAGGTGCCGAACGCGCCCGACTGCCACACATACGCCGGGCACGCCTGCGTGTTGCACGCCTGGGACGTCGCGGGCTTCACGCCGGCGCACGACGCGTCAGGTGTGAGCCGGTTCAGGTTGTCGAGGCACACCACCCTGCGCGTCTGCGTGCCTCCACCACACGTCGCCGAGCAGGTGCCGAACGGCCCCGTCTGGAACGAGAACGTGCGCGCCGGGTCGATGGTGTTGCTGGGCACGCACGCCTGGTTCACGCACTGGCCGGTAGCGCTGCAGCTCACGCCGTTCGCGACGAGCACACTGCCCGGCGAGGCGGCGAACGATGTACAGGAATTGGGGTTGTTGTTCGTTCCGCAATACAGAACGTTGCAGAAGTTGCCGTTGTTGAACGAGGCCTGGAGCGCGCAGGCGGTCACGCCCGTGACGGAGAAGTTCGCGGCGACGTCGCGGCACTGGTCGAGGTGGCTGACGCACTGCCCGAGGTAGCACTTGCCTCCGGTCGGCGAGTTCCCGTCGTTGCAGGTGGTGCCAGCGGTGACGCTGAGCGACGGCGGGCAGTACGGGCTGAGCGTGTTGCAGACCGCGCCCTGGTCACAGGCGCTCACCGCTGCCCGGCAGGTGCGGGCCGTCGTCGCGAGCTGGCAGGAATCACAGCAGCCATCGAGTGTCGCGCAGGTGGCGCCGGCGACGAGCTGACAGGTCGCGCCGTTGCAGCAGGGGTCGTTCACCGTGCAGTTCGTGTCACCGCAATCGCAGCGCTCGCCGGCCTGCACGATGCCGTCTCCGCAGCGCGGGGAGACGAACGTCGTGGGCAGGTTGTCGAGGCAGGTCTGCTGCGAGCTCGAGAGCCAGGCGGCGAAGTTCGTCTGACTGCACGACGAGAAGGTCGTCGGTTGCGAGCCACAGTTCGAGCACGCCACCGCCGCCATGACGTAGGCCGCGTTGTCGCACGCCGTGCCCGTCGCGCCCGTGTCGTGCTGCATGCCCATGTTGTGGCCGAGCTCGTGCGCCAGCGTGTTGCCGTGAACCGCCGTGTTGAACGTGTGCTGGGTGACGGTGCCGCTGTCGGTGCCGCACATGGTGCCCACGCCCGCGAGCCCGATGGTGGAGCCGTCGAAGTCGAGCGCGGTGAGCAGCGAGCGCGAGTCGCCCGTCAGCGCCAGCGGTGAGCCCGAGGTGTTGAGCCACGTCTTGAAGTTGGCGAGCAGCGCCGACGAGTTCGTCGTCGAGGTGAAGGGCATCGACGTGGAGAAGATGACGACGCTCTTCACGGTGAGGGCCATGACGGGGTTGAGCGCGCCACGGCGGTAGTCGGAGTCGGCGACGTTGGCGATTTCGAGCACGCGCAGCTGGGTGTTCACGCCGTTGGCAGTGGCGAAGGTGGTGTCGGCGAAGGCGGCGAGCTCGAGGTACTTCGTCGGAGACAGCAGCGCTGCGTGGGTGACGCCCGTTGGAGCTGGTGTTCGCGTGACGGCCGAGCGCACCGGGGCTTGCGGCTCGCGCTCCGCGGGACGAACGAGCACCTCGTTGGCCGTCGCTCCGGGCTCCACCGACCACGCCACGCCCTCGAGCACGACGATGCCGCGCAGCCCGTCGCAGGTGCTGAGCGCGGCCCACGAGTTCTGCGTCGGCGCGCCGGAGCGCGGTCGCACGTCACCGTCGTAGAAGCAGTCGGTGCGCACCTCGCGCTCGGTCACCTGCTCGCCGTCGACCACCAGCACCTTGAAGTCGGGGCTGACGAGCTCGGTCTTGCGGGTGAGGTCGAGGGAGACCGGCGTGCCACCGACGTCGAGCTCGAGCATCAGCCGGGTCGTGCCGAGTGACGTCAGCGGAGCAGGGGGCGTCAACGGCTCGAGGTGCGACGGGCTGCAGGCCGAGACGACGAGGCAGAACGCAACGACACGAACGGAACGCATGAACCGACGACTGTAGCGGGACTCCATCTCGTGGAGTGTCCCTTGCGCGTCATTTCGTTACCCCTCGAGCACCGAGCGCAAGGCGCGCACGTTGGTCGCGCCGTCGAGCAGGCCATCGTCGAG
>JAACJQ010000270.1 GCA_016879935.1 Archangiaceae bacterium
CGGTCGAGGTGGTGCCGATCTGCGAGGCGGCTGGCCTGACGACCGGCGCGCTGTACCACCACTTCGGCAATCGAAACGGCTTGCTGCGGGCGGTGGTCGAGGCCGTGGCCGAGTCGGTCGCCACGAAGGCCGCGAAGGCGATGGAGGGCATCGACGACGACTGGGAGCAGCTGCGGGCCGGCGTTCACTGCGTGCTCGACTGCTGCCTCGAAGACGAGGTGCGCGTCACCTACAACGAGGCGCCGTCGATCGTCGGGCTCGACGAGTGGCGCCGCATCGAAGAGTCGAAGACGGGCGTGCTGCTGGTGACGACGCTGCTGCGCCTGCAGCAAGACGGCCTGCTCAAGCCGCTGTCGATCGAGCTGCTGGCCGCGATGGTGAAGGGCGCCATCGTCGAAGGCGCGATGACCATCACCCGCTCGTCGAAGCCGAAGCGTACGCGGGCCGAAGCAGGCGAGCTGCTCGACGCGCTGCTCGAGTCGGTTCGCCGTCGGAGCTGACGATCGCGGTGTCGTTCGTGGTACTCGCCCACGCATGACGCCTGCTCCCCGCCGCACCTACTACCCGCCCATCGAGGCCTATCGCACCGGCCGGCTCTCGGTTGGCGATGGCCACGAGCTGTACTTCGAAGAGTCGGGCAACCCGCACGGCAAGCCCGTCGTCTTCGTGCACGGCGGCCCGGGCGCAGGCACCGAGGGCAAGCAGCGGCGCTTCTTCGACCCGCAGGCCTACCGCATCGTGCTCTTCGATCAGCGCGGCTGCGGCAAGTCGACGCCCTTCGCCTCGCTCGAGAAGAACACCACGTGGGATCTCGTGGCCGACATGGAGAAGCTGCGCACGCACCTCGGCATCGAGACGTGGCAGGTCTTCGGCGGCTCGTGGGGCTCGACGCTCGCGCTGGCCTACGCGCAGACCCACCCGCAGCGCGTCACCGAACTCGTGCTTCGCGGCATCTTCCTGCTGCGCAAGTGGGAGATCGACTGGTTCTACCAGGACGGCGCGAGCCACCTGTTCCCCGACGCGTGGGAGCCGTACCTGCACCACATTCCCGAGGCCGAGCGCGGCGATCTGCTGCACGCGTACTACCGCCGGCTCACCTCGCCCGATCTGCACGTGCGCACCGAGGCCGCCAAGGCGTGGAGTCTGTGGGAGGGCAAGACGAGCTACCTGCTGCCCAACGAGGCGTACATCTCGAAGACCGGCGAAGACGAGTTCGCCACGGCGTTCGCGCGCATCGAGTGCCACTACTTCGTCAACCACGGCTGGCTCGAGGCCGACAAGGCGCTGCTCGCGAAGGCCAACATCGATCGCATTCGCAAGATCCCCGCGGTCATCGTGCAGGGCCGCTACGACGTGGTGTGCCCGATGGAGTCTGCGTGGGCGCTGCACCGCGCGTGGCCCGAGGCGAAGCTGAACGTCGTCGCCGATGCCGGTCACGCGGCGCACGAGCCCGGCATTCTTCACGAGCTGATCCTCGCGACCGACTCGTTCCGCCCGAAGTGAAGGTCCTCGACGGAAAGGCCGCTCCGGTCGGCGACTTTCAGGTGGTGCGGGCGTTGCCTCAGGTGGGGCAGCGCTTCGTCGGCCCGTTCTGCTTTCTCGATCACATGGGGCCTGCCACGTCGATCGGCAGCGCGCGCGGCGGGGTCGGCCCCCACCCGCACATCGGGCTCGCGACCATCACGTACCTCTTCGAGGGCGAAGGCCTGCATCGCGACAGTCTGGGCAACGAGCAGCTCATTCGGCCCGGCGACGTGAACTGGATGAGCGCCGGCCGGGGCATCGTGCACTCCGAGCGAAACCCGAAGGCGTGGCACGGCAAGCCGATGACGATGCACGGCCTGCAGCTGTGGGTCGCGCTGCCCACGGCGCTCGAAGAATCGGAGCCGTCGTTTCAGCACGCCGACGCGAGCGCATTGCCGATCCTCGAGACCGACGGTGTCTCGCTGCGGGTGATCCTCGGTGAGTGGAGCGGTCGTCGTTCGCCGATTCAGCTCGCCTCGCCGACCATCTACGCGGTGGCGGAGCTCGAGGCCGGCGCACAGCTCGAGCTCCCTGCGCTGGCGTCGGAGCGTGCGGTCTACGTCGTCTCGGGAGACGTCGGCGTGGAAGGCACCTCGCTCTCGACGCATCAGCTCGGCGTGTTGGAGTCGGGCGCGACGTGCGTCACCGCCCTCACCACCTCGCGCGTGGCGATCATCGGTGGCGAGCCACTCGACGGGCCGCGCTTCATGCTCTGGAACTGGGTGTCGAGCCGGAAGGAGCGCCTCGAGCAGGCGCGCCTCGACTGGAAGCACGGTCGTTTCCCCTCGATTCCCGGTGACAGCGACGAGCGCATTCCCGGCCCCGGGGAGTGACGGACCTCAGTTCGAATTGCGCGAAAAATCGGCGAGTGACATGATGGGCATCATCTCATGCGCTACCCCGACGAACACAAAGACGCCGTGCGAGCCAGAATCGTCGAGGCCGCCAGCCGTGCGTTGAGGCTCAGCGGGCTCGATGGCGTGAGCATTCCCGCGCTGATGAAGAAGGTCGGGCTCACGCACGGCGGCTTCTATTCGCACTTCACCGATCGCGATGAGCTGGTGGCCGAAGCCGTTCGTCACGCGGCGCTCGAGACGGCGGAAGGCGTCTTCGACCCGGCTCCGACCCTCGACGAGGCGCTCGCGAAGTACCTGTCGGCGCAGCACGCCGAGCACCCTGACCACGGCTGTGTCGTCGCCGCGCTGGGAGCCGATGCTCCGCGGCAACGCGCTCCGGTTCGAAAGGCCTTCAGTTGGGCCGCCGCCGGCCTGCTGCAGCTCGTGCAGGACAAGCTCGACTCGCGCCAGAAGACGCCGAGCGACGAAGCGCTCGAGGTCACGTCGAGAATGGTGGGTGCCATCGTGCTGGCCAGGCTGCTCGACGACCCGCGCCTGACCGCCCGGCTGCTCGCCGTCGCCCGCCGTCGCTGAGGTTCACCGTGTTGCAGTCGATTCTTCACTCGCGCCGAGAGACATGATGACCATCATTCCAAAGTCGATTCGAGTCGAGCACCCGGCGATCGCCGCCGCGAAGCTGCGCACCGAAGCCGCCGCGCCGCAGACGATCTCGCTCGAGATGCTGCGGGCGTGGGCCCTCGCAGCGGGAGCCGATGACGTCGGCGTCGTCGAGCTCGATCACCCGGAGCTGGAAGAGGAGCGGGTGCCGGTGCTCCGCGCGTTCCCCGCAGCTGTCTCGCTGATCTCGCTCGTGGTCCGAATGCACCCCGAGAACGTGCGCAGCCCTGCCCGGAGCGTCGCCAACCACGAGTTCCATCACACAGGAGAAGCGGTCGACGATTGCGCCCGTGCGCTGGTCGCTCGGCTCGTGGCTGCCGGCCACCGCGCGCTGAACCCGGCCATGGCGTTCCCGATGGAGATGGACGACTTCCCCGGTCGAACGTGGGTCGTCTCGCACAAGCGCGTGGCGGTGGCTGCGCAGCTCGGGCGCATGGGCCTGCACCGCAACGTCATTCACCCGCGGTTCGGTTCCTTCATCGTGCTCGGCACGGTCCTCACCTCCGCTCGAATCGAAGACCGACTCCCCAGGCTCGCGTACGACCCGTGCGTCGACTGCAAGCTGTGCGTCGCCGCGTGCCCGGTCGGTGCCATCGAGCCTGACGGCGCCTTTCGCTTCTCGGCCTGTCTCGATCACAACTACCGCGAGTTCATGACGGGGTTCGGTGACGTGCTCGAAGACGTCGTCGAGAGCCGCGACAAACACGAGCTTCGGGAGCGGCTCACCATCTCGGAGAGCGCCTCGATGTGGCAGTCGCTCACGTACAAGGCCAACTACAAGGCCGCGCACTGCGTCGCGGTGTGCCCGGCCGGTGACGACGTGCTCGGGCCCTTCGTCGCCGATCGCCCGAAGTTCCTCGACGACGTGCTGAGGCCGCTCACCGAGCGCTCCGAGCCTGTCTACGTCGTGCGCGGATCCGACGCCGAAGCCCACGTTCGAAAGCGCTTCCCTCACAAGCCGGTGCGCGTGGTGCGTTCGAGTCTTCGTGCGACGACTGCGCCCGGCTTCTTCCGCGCGCTGCCGCTCGTCTTTCAACGCGGCCCCGCGAAGGGCTGGCGCGCGACGTTTCACTTCGAGCTGACCGACGCGGCCGGCACCACCCACCGCGCGACGGTTCGCATCGACGACGGCGCGCTCACCGTCAACGCCTCAGCGCTCGAGGGCCAGGGTGACGTCACCATTCGCGGCGACGCGCAGACCTGGCTCGACGTGGTGACCGGCAAGCGCAACCCGGTGTGGATGGTGGTGCGCGGCAAGCTGCGCATCTCGGGTGACCGCGCGCTGCTCGATCGCTTCGCCCGCTGTTTCCCCCGCTGAACTTCGAAAGACGACCATGACGACTCGATTGACGACGTACGGCCCGTGGGCCGTGGTGACCGGTGCCTCCGATGGAATTGGGAGGGCGTTCGCCCGCGCGCTGGCGAAGGAGGGCTTCAAGCTGGTGCTCGTGGCGCGGCGACGGCAAGCCCTCGAGTCACTCGCGAAGGAGCTCACGAGCACCGAGGTTCGCGTCGTCGACGTCGATCTCGCGACCGGCGAGGGGCTCGCGCGGGTCGAAGCCGAGACGCGAGACCTCGACGTCGGCCTGCTCGTCGCCTCTGCCGGCTTTGGAACGTCGGGCGCCTTTCTCGACAACGCGCGCGAGGCCGAGCTGTCGATGATCGACGTGAACTGCCGCGCGGTCGCCGCGCTGACGCATGCATTCGGTCATCGGCTCGTGAAGCGAGGGCGGGGTGGGCTCGTGTTGCTGAGCAGCCTGGTGGCCTTTCAGGGCGTGCGACATGCAGCGAACTACGCAGCGACGAAGGCGTGGGTTCAGGCGTTCGCCGAAGGCCTGGCGCTCGAGCTCGGGCCCTTGGGCGTCGACGTGCTCGCGTGCGCACCCGGGCCAGTGCGCTCCGGCTTCGGAGCCCGCGCCAACATGCAGATGTCGATGGCGGCCACTCCCGACGTGGTGGCGAACGCGACGCTCGCGGCGCTCGGCCGAAGCGGCACGGTTCGCCCCGGCTTCCTCTCGAAGCTCCTCGAGTGGTCGCTGATGTTCCTGCCGCGGTGGGGCCGGGTACGGGTGATGTCGCTCGTGATGGGAGGCATGACGAAGCACCAGGCGCTCACACCACACCGCAGCTGAGCGGCTCAGAGGGCGCGCATGATCTCAGCTCGCAGCTCTGCTGACCCGTGCGGCCGGCAGAGCGCGACCGAGGCGCCGACGGCACGCAGCGCTGCAGCGTCGTCGCCGCTCACGCACGAGGCGATCACCGGAATACCGACCTGCCTCAGCCACACGACGAGGGGCAGGAGATCGTCTTGCCCGACCTTGTCCACCGCGACGACGGCGCACGCGACGTTCGTTCGTTGCACGTGCGCCACCGTGCGCTCGCGGGAGTCCGACCACAGCACGCGAAACGTCTGTGACAGCGCGAAGTAGGCGAAGCGGAAGACGGTGCCGCCCGTTCGATCGATGAAGAGGACGTTCTGCCGATGCAGGGCCTCGACGGGCTGCGAGACGGGCTCTGGCGTAGTGGACATCACGGCGCTTCAAGTCAGCAAGCGCCCTGCCAGCGGCAGTGCCCGGGCACCACCCGAAGCGATGTCGCGGAACGCAACACCTGGTGCAGACCGCGGCATCGAAACCAGGTCAGCGGCCGGCGTCGGTGAGCTCGGCTCGAACCAGCGGCTGCGAGTCCCACGAGAGCTCGACCGCTCCGGCGGGCTGCGGGAGCGACCACACGAGCGCCGAGCGGCGCCGCATCGAAGCGCCGTTCAGAGCCGGCGGCAGGGCCTCGGGCACCTCGTCGAGGAACGTCGCCACCACCTCGGCGCCTTCGCGTCTCATCGTCGGGGGCCGCGGCGCGACGCTCACGTTCACCTCGCCGGCGGTGACGCCCGAAGCATCGACGAGCGTGAGCACGTGTCGACCCACCGGCAGGGCGAGCGGGAGCAGAACCGGCTTGCCCCCGAGCTGCAGCGTCCACCCCGAGGGCAGCTTCACCTCGAGCGGCGCGGGCGCCCGATGTCGAACGACGCCCTGCTGCGTCGGCGCACCGCCCACCACGACGACCCCGAGTTCGACGGACTTCGACGGCCGGCTCTGCAAGCCCCGCTCGTCGAACGCGATGACACGCAGCCGCAGCGGCTCTTCGCTCGTCAGCAGCACGCGCGCAGCCGGCTGATCCGTCAGCTGATCCTCCACCCGGTCGACGAAGAGCTCGTCACGAGCCAGCTGCACCCGGTACCGGGTCGCGCGCTCCGACGGCGCCCAGCGAAGGTCGACGGCCGTGCCCGGCCCACGCCACACCACGAAGCGCGGCGTCTCGGGTGCGAGCACCGGCGTTCCCGGCAGCACCGTCACGGCTTCGGGCGCCAGCCCCGCACGAACGCGCGTGCCCGAATTCGACGGAACGGTCACCTTCGCGCCCGTGGCGGCGACGGCCGCGCTGCCGTCGAAGATCGACACCCGACTCGTCTGCGAACCATCGACCGCTACGACGCCCTCGGTCTTCGCGGCCGTCTCGATCTGCGCCGCTGGAGTCGCTACCGCGAGCGCCTTCTGTCTCAGCGCCGAGAGCGCGAGCCGAAGCTCTCCATCGACGAGCGAGACGCCCCCGGGCTGTTTCGGTGCCGGCACGTCGCCGTAGATGACGACCAGCGCGTTCTCGTCCATCACCAGCGTGCTCTCGTCACGAAACCGCAGCGCCGCGCCCGCGCGCCGAAGGGTGTTCACCTCGTCGAGCCGGAACAGGCCCATGCCCAGCGTCGCCGGACTCCACTCGAGCAGGTGGCGCGTGCGCACGGCGGGGCGGAGGAACGTCAGCGTCGCGTCGGGGCCACCAGCCGGCGCGTCGTCGGGTGCACGCAGGCGCAACACCTGCCCGGGCACGAGGTGGTGGGGCGTGGGGCCGAGCGTGTTCCACTTGTGCAGATCGACGATGCGCTTGGGGTCGCCATAGACAGCGCGGGTGATCGAGTCGCAGGTGTCTCCCTGCTTCACGACCCAGGTCTCTGGCATCTCGGCGGCGGCGAGCAGCAGCGTGGCGACGATGAAGGGCATCAGCTTGGAACCTCGAAGACCGTCGTTGCTTTGGTTCGGCCACGCAAGTGGCGCTCGCCGAGCTCCACCAACTTCGCCGGTGCTCCGAGTGCAAGCAGCGTCGACTGACTCACGAGAATCTGCCCCGGCGCTGCGCTCGCCTCGAGCCGTGACGCGACGTTCACCGCGTCTCCGATGACCGTGAAGTCGAGCCGACGTTCGCTGCCGACGTTGCCTGCGACGGCCGGCCCGGTGTTGAGCCCCATGGCGAGCTGCAGCTCGACGCCGTACTTCTCGCGCCAGCGCAGGTTTGCGGCCTCGACCCACCGTCTCAGCGCCCGGGCCGCGGCGAGCGCGTGCTTGGCGTCGTCCTCTCGTTGCGTGGGCACGCCCCAGACGGCCATCACGCAGTCACCGAGGAACTTGTCGATCATGCCCTGGTGCTGGTGGACGATCTCGGTGGCGATCGTGAAGTACTCGTTGAGCACCGACACGATGACCTCGGGCGGCAGCGCCTCGGCGAGCTGCGTGAAGCCCACCACGTCGGCGAACAGCACCGTCACCACGCGGCGCTCGCCACCGAGCTGCAGCCGGCCGGGCTCCTTCACGATGAGATCGACGATGTCGGGCGCGAGGTAGCGGGCCAGCGCCGTGCGAACCCGCGTCTGTGCCAGCAGCTCGCGTTCACCCACCTCGAGCCGCTCGGACATGTCGTCGAAGGCGCGCGCGAGCTCACCGACCTCGTCACCTCGGCCGCTCACGTCACTCGAGGTGCGGCTCCACTGCCGTCTCGCGATGAGCGCTGCCGAGCCGATGAGCGAGCCGAGCGGCCGAACGACGCGTCGCGCTCCGAGAATGCCGGCCAGCACCGCCAGCGCCGCGGCCAACACGACGGCGAGCGCCACGGCCACCTCGAGCGAGAGCAGCGTCGCGTATGCGTGCGAGGCCGGCTCCTGCACGACTGCCGCCCACCCATAGGTCGGCAGCGTCACCAGCGCGCCCATCATCGGCGCTCCCGCCTGCTCGAAGTCGGTCGTGACGGCGAGCCCCTGTCGAAACGAGGGCGCACCGCGCAACGCCGAGCTGAGCCCCTCGACCGGCATTCCCAACCGGGTGGCGTCCGCGTGCAGCACCACGCGCTGGGTGGCGTCGATGACGTAGACGGCGTTCACGTCTCGCAGCGGCGGTGCTTCGCCCAGGCTGCGCATCAGCGTGCTCAACCGGCTCACGTCGAGCTCGGCGTAGACGAGGAAGCCCGGCGGCTGGGCTGGATCGACCCGCGCGGGCACGACGAGGGGCAGAAACGGCGCTCCGTCACGGAGCGAGATCGTGCCCAGCGAGAACTCACCGGTTCCGATGAGTGCTGCGTCGAGCCGCTCGGGGCCCGCAGGTGCGTCGGCCGAGATACGAATGGCGCCCTGACGACGGCCTTCGAGATCGTACACGGTGACCGCCGCGGCACCGCCCCACGCCCGCAGCACCGCGGTGGCGAGCGCGAATCGGGCATCGTCATCGGTCAGCCGATCGGTCGCGAGCACCTCGGCCACCTGACTGAGTGACGCGCGGCTGCGCTCGAGTGATTGCTCGACCTCCTGGCGCACCTCACCAGCGAGGGCGGCGTGCAGGTGCTGGGCGTCGATGGTAAGCGCGCTGCGGTTTCTGACGACGGCGAACGAACCGAGCGCCAGCAACAACGGAATCGTCACGGCAGCCACCAGCCCGGTGACCTGCCACGACAACGACACTCCCCGGCGTTTCGTCGGCATTGCTTCCCCGAAGGACATGGAACCGCTCTCGACTCCGTCTGGCACTTATCAGCTCGTGCGCCGGCTCGCGGCGGGCGCCATGGGCACGGTGCACGAGGCGATCCAACCGGGCATCGGCCGGCACGTCGCGCTGAAGGTGTTGCTGCCGCACGTGGCCGCACAGCCCGACGCCCTGGAGCGCCTTCGCCGTGAAGCGCGCGCGCTGGCGCAGCTGAATCACCCGCACACGGTCGCGGTGTACGAGCTCATCGTCGATCCTCCGCTGTTCGCCATCGCGATGGAGCTGGTCGATGGAGAGCCGGCCGATCGACGCCTCGCGACGGAGGGGAAGCTTCCGTTCGCCGAGGTCGCCGCCATCGCCAGTCAGCTGCTCTCGGTCCTCGAAGCGGCGCACGCTCAGGGCATCGTTCACCGCGATCTGAAGCCCGCGAACCTCATGTTCGATCGCTCGAAGCCCGCGCCGTTCATTCGGGTCGTCGACTTCGGGTTGGCCGTGCTGCACGGCACGGCGACGCCACGGCTCACGGCCGAGAACCAGACGCCGGGGACGGCCGAGTACATGTCGCCCGAGCAGATTCGTGGAGAAGGGGCCGACGCGCGCAGCGATCTCTATTCGGCTGCGTGCGTGTTGTACGAGCTGCTCACGGGCTCGGCGCCGTTCGAGTCGATGAACATGGTGAACGTGCTCACCGCTCATCTGTACAGGGAGCCGCCAGCCCTCGAGGAGCGCGGCGTGCTCGACGTTCCGAAGGCGTGGCAGGCCGTGCTGCGGCGCGCGCTGGCGAAGCCACCTGATGCGCGGTTTTCGTCGGCCCTCGAGATGCGGCGCGCCTTCGACCACGCGCTGCAGACCGAAGGCCGGGAGCCTGCGGCGCGGGTGTCGGCGTTCTCGCCTCCCGCGTTCGTGGTGGCCGAGCCAGGCTCGCCGCCGGTCGCGCTGGAGCTCGAAGGTCTGGCCGCGTCGGACGTCGAGCTCGTGAAGACCGCCATCGCTGGCGTCGGCGCGCGCGAGGTTCCGACGCTGTCGGAGGCCGGAGTCGTCATCGTCACCTCGCTCGAGCGGGCCGTGGCGCTGGTGAAGCAGGCGCCCGGCCGGCCCGTGTTGCTCTGCGCGAAGACCGATGCGCTCGCGACGCTCACGAAGTCGATCGAGGCCGGGGTGTTCGATCTGCTGCCGCTGCCGCTCGACTGGGGTGAGGTCGGCCGTCGCATCGTGCGTGCGTTGAACGAGGTGTCGCGATGAGTGACCGCTTCGAAGACGTGCGCGCACTGGCGGTGGCGCTGACGCAGGGCCAGCGCGCCGAGGTGGTGCTCGCCGATGAGCCCGCGTCGGAGTCGCTTCCCCACCGTCTCCGCACGCCCGGCCCTTCGTTCGTCGAAGGCGAGCTCGTCGCCGTTCCGCTCTCGTCGCTGGGCATGTTGGCGGTCTGGCGCGAGGCGGGCTCCGGCGTTCCACCGGCGCTCGAGGCCCTCGGTCGTCACGTCGGCCGCGCGCTCGAGTGTGAACGCGAGACGATCGCCCTCCGCCGCTCGGTGGAGCGGGCCGATCGCCTCGCCATGGTGGGCCAGCTCGCAGCCGGCCTCGCGCACGAGCTGGGAACACCGCTCACCGTGGTGAGTGGGCGCGCTCGTCAGCTCGCCGCTGGAGCGATTCCTCCGGAGCAGGCACCCGAAGCGGCGCGCACCATCGCCGAACAGTCGGAGCGCATGGCCGCCATCATTCGCCAGGTGCTCGACTACGCGCGCCGCCGTGGCCCGAAGCCCGGCCGCTACGACGTGCGCACCGTGATGCTGCAGGCGGTGGGGCTGCTCGGGCCGGTCGCCGCGCGCAAGCAGGTCGCCCTCGGGTTCTCAGACCCTGGTACGCCGCGCATCATCGCGTTCGACGGCAGCCAGGTGCTGCAGGTGATGACGAACCTCGTCGCCAACGCGATCGGGGCGACGCCCCCGGGCGGCAGGGTCGAGCTCTCGATGGCCGAGGCTTTGGGGAAGACGCCTCCGAAAGAGACGGGCCTCGCGCCCGGCAACTTCGTCGCGCTGCGCGTTCAAGACACCGGCGTGGGAATTGCGAACGAGCACCTGACGCGCGTCTTCGAACCGTTCTTTACGACGAAAGAAACCGGCGAAGGCACGGGCCTCGGGTTGTCGGTCTCGCTGAGCATCATTCGCGACCACGACGGGTGGATTGACGTAGACACGACGCGTGGCGCCGGAACCTGCTTCACCGTCTACCTCCCCGCGTGAGCCTGCGCGGCTGCTCCTCGTCGACGACGACGCGGCGCTCTGCGAGATGCTCGCCTTCGATCTGAAGCAGCGCGGGCACGAGGTGACGTGGTGCACGACGGCCGAGAAGGCGCTCTCGCTGAGCGCGAACGAGCCCTTCGACACCGTCATCACCGATCTCAACCTGCGCACCGGCAGCGGCCTCGAGCTCTGCCGCGAGCTCGTCACCCGGCAGCCACACCTGCCCGTCATCATCATCACGGGCTTCGGCAGCATCGAGGCGGCGGTGCAGGCGATTCGTACGGGCGCGTACGACTTCATCACCAAGCCGTTCGACTTCGAGGCGCTCGCGTTGACGGTCGAGCGCGCGGTGCGGCACTTCTCGTTGCTGCGTGAGGTGCATCGACTGCGCAGTGAAGTCACGCAGAACCGCCCCCGGTTCCCCGAGCTGCTCGGTGAGAGCCCGCCCATGCTCGAGCTGTTCCGGGTGCTGGGCCGCGCGGCTGATTCGATGACGACGATTCTGGTCACGGGCGAGAGCGGTGTCGGCAAAGAGCTCGTCGCGCGCGCGGTGCACCAGGCCAGCCGTCGAAAGAGCGGCCCGTTCGTCGCGTTGAACTGCGGCGCGCTGCCCGAGAACCTGCTCGAGAGCGAGCTCTTCGGTCACCTGCGCGGCGCCTTCACCGATGCGCGCAGCGATCGCCCGGGGGCGTTTCGTGAGGCGCACGGCGGCACGTTGTTCCTCGACGAGGTGGGAGAGCTGCCGCTCTCGCTCCAGCCGAAGCTGCTCCGCGTGTTGCAGGAGCGCACGGTGCGGCCCGTCGGCGCCGATCGCGAGCTGCCCGTCGACGTGAGAATCGTCTGCGCGACCAACGCCGATCTGAACGCGGCCGTCGCAGCTGGCCGGTTTCGCGAAGATCTCTACTACCGCCTCGACGTCGTGCACCTCGAGGTGCCTCCACTGAGAGCGCGCGGCACCGACGTGTTGTTGCTGGCCCAGGCGTTCCTCGAGCGGCTAGCGAAGCGTGACTCGGTGCCCGTGCGCACGCTCACGCCCGAGGCGGCGCAGCGGCTGCTCGACTACGACTGGCCGGGCAACGTGCGCGAGCTGCTCAACGTGCTCGAGCGCGCCATCGCCCTGTCCGACGGGCCGACGTTGCGGGTCGACGATCTGCCCGAGCGGCTCCAGAAGTCGCGCGCCGCTCAGCTGCCCGACGAGTTCGAACCCTCGACGCTGCTCCCGCTCGCCGAGATGGAGCGCCGCTACATCTTGAAGGTGCTGGCGCTGAAGAAGGGCAACAAGCGGCAGACGGCCGATGCGCTCGAGGTCGATCGCAGCACGCTGTACCGAAAGCTCGCCCAGTTCGGCCAGGCCACCGAGGGAGACGAGTGAGTCGCGCCGCGGCGATGGTGGCGCTGCTGGTCGGGGCTGCCGTGTTCGCGCAGACGCCGGCGCCTGCCTTCGAGCTCGAGCGGCTGCGCCTCAACCCCGGCGCGAGGGCAGGGCTCGTCGTCGACTCGGCCGATCTGCTCGAGCCCCTCGAGCTCCGCGTCGGCCTCACTGGCCACTACGAGCACGACCCCCTCATCGTCGTGAACGAGCGCACCTACGCCTCGCCAGCCTCGTTCGAAGCCGCGTCGGCACCCACCTGACCGGAGCCTTCGGCATCACGCGCTGGCTCGAGGTCGGGGTCCAGGTGCCTGTCGTGTTGTGGCAGGCGGGAGACGATCTCTCGGCGCAGGGCATCGCGCGCATCAGCAGCGCCGTGGCGCTCGGCACGCCGTGGCTGCAGGTGAGGGGGGCTCCGCTGCAGCAGTCGCGTGGAGCGCTGCTCGACCTCTCCGTCGGGCTCGGTCTCGGTCTTCCCCTCGGCAGCGACGTCGCGCTCACGAAGGACGCGACCGTCTCGGTGCTGCCGACCGTGAGCGCGGGCCGCAACTTCTCGCTCGGCGATCGGCCTGACTTCTTCCGCGTGGGCGGCTCGGTGTCGGTGCTCGCGCGCGGCGCACGAACGTTGTCGCCGTCGGCGACGGTTCGAGACGAGGTCGGCAGCTACTTCTCCGCGGGGCTCATGATCTCGACGCTGGGCACCGGCCTGCGTGGCGAGCTCTCGGGCCGGCTCGACGTGCCGCTCACGCGCAGCCCCGTCTCGGGCGAGCTGCTGCTTGGCCTTCGGTCTCCGCGCGTCGGGCCAGTGGAGTTCTACGCCCTCGGTGGGCCTGGCCTGGGAAATCAGCCCGGCGCTCCGCTGTTCCGCGTGCTCGCGGGGGTGGCCCTGGTGACGCCGCTGAAGAAGTCCGAAGCGCCGCCGCCGGTCGTCGTCGATCGCTGCGCCGTCGAGCCGCCCGCCCCCGAGTGCCCGCGCGCCGATGGCGATGGAGACGGCGTGCCCAACGCGACCGACACCTGTCCGCTCGTGATGGGCCTCGCCTCGCTCTCCGGCTGCCCCGATGTCGACACCGACGGCGACGGAGTGTTCGCGAGCGTCGACGCCTGCCCCGAGCGAGTGGGCCCGCCAGCGCGTCGAGGGTGTCCCGCTCCTGACGGTGATGGCGATGGGCTCGACGACGATCTCGATCGTTGTCCTGCTACTGCCGGTGTGGTCGCGTTCTCGGGTTGCCCTGACTCCGATGGTGACGGCTTCGAAGACGCGGCCGATGCGTGCCCCACCGAAGCCGGGGTCGAGGCCTCGCGCGGCTGTCCCGATCGCGACGAAGACGGTGATGGGGTCGTCGATCGCTTCGACGCCTGCCGCTCGGTGAAGGGGCCGGCGACGAACCAGGGGTGTCCCGCGACCGAGCGTCAGTTGGTGGTGATCACCCGCGAGCGCCTCGTCATTCGCGACAAGGTCTACTTCGCGTCGGGGAAGGCCGTGGTGCTGCCGCGAAGCGCCGCGCTGCTCGCGCAGATCGCCCGGGTGCTGAAGGAGCACCCCGAGATCGAGCGCGTCTCGGTCGATGGGCACACCGATGATCGTGGCGATCGCCAGATGAACCAGAAGCTCAGCGAAGCCCGAGCCGCGGCCGTGCGGGAGACGCTCGTCACCGCGGGCGTCGCGAAGGAGCGCATCACCTCGCGGGGCTTCGGCCCTGATCAACCCGTTCAGCCCAACGCCACGCCGGCGGGCCGCGAGGCGAATCGCCGGGTCGAGTTCGTGATCGTCGGCGCCGAACACTGACCGCGCTCGAGACGTTGCAATTTGCAGCACTGCCGGAAGACGCGACACGGCCTCGGCAGCGAACCCATGGAGTCTCGCGGAGTTCCACGACGGCCCCGACCCTGCACTGGGGCGTGTCGCCATGCGAGAGACCGATCGAGACCGCCAGCGGGAAGCCACGCGCCGTCGCCTGTACGAGGAGTCGATCGCCGAGATCGCTCGCGAAGGGCTCGAGGCGGCCTCGGTCGATCGCATCACGAAGGCCGCCGGCACCAGCCGCACTGCCTACTACTTCCACTTTCCGCACAAGGAGTCGGTCATCGAGATGCTGAACCAGCGGCTGGGCAACGAGGTGTCGGCCGCGCTCGGTGAGTTGCCGGCCGAGGCGGGCTTCGACGACGCGCTGAAGGCGGCGAACGCGGTCATCGTGCGCTTCTTCGGTGAGGGCAGGCTGCTGGCTTCGGCCGCGGCGACCGTCTGGCTCTCGACCCGGCCCGTCGACCGCGCCCGCGCGTTGCTGATCGCGCGGGTCTTGCGTGATCACCGCGTGGTGCCGCTCGACGCCGAAGAGCTGGTCGATCGCCTGCTCATCATGCAGTGGATGACGGTACTGGGCTGGAGCGTTGGCCAGCACGAGAGCCTCGCCGAATCGCTGACGGTGCTGATCGAGCTGATGCTCCACGGCGTGCGCCGGCCTTCGGCTCGGGCCCCGGGAGCGCCGACGCCGCACCAGCCTCCCCGTGCGCCTGCCGCACGCCGCGTCTTCACCACCTCGCGAACCGTGAAGCAGATGGGAGAAGCGCTGCACGCCTGAGGCTCGGGGCTTTGCCGTTTGGATGACGGTGCTGCGGCCGGGCCTCAGCGAAGGCCGTGCACGCGCAGCCGCTCGCTGATCTCATCGAGCGCGTCGTTCACGATCACGTTCTCTTCAGACGCCGACCGCGCGCCCAGACCGGCCTTCGCGGTCTCGTCGCGCAGCCGGTTCTCTGACGCACGCAGCTTCGGCGAGAGCCCGCTCGTTCCGAACGTTCGGCGAATCATCTCGGCGAGCTCGTTCGAGTAGGCCGACAGCTCCTTGCGCTCGCGGGGCGTGAGTTTCGGCAACACTTCACCCGCCACCTGCCACGCGACCCGCACGTGCAGCGCTTCGTCTTTCAGCGTCTCGGACAGCACCGCGCGCACCGTGGGCTGCTTCGTCGCCGCATGCCGTGCCTGAATCAGGGCGAGTGAGACGGTCTCGCTGAAGCACCCGTTCGCCAACGCCCACACCGCGACGGGAACGTCTGACGGCGCAGCGAGCGAGCGCGGCGAGTACTCCAGCCCGTCGGGAATCTCTTCGTCATACCCACCCAGCGCGTTCGCCAGCGCGAGCGAGAGATCGGCGTGCCGCACTTCGTCCTGCGCGATGGTGGTGTAGGCGCCGATGGAGCCCAGGCCAGCCCCCTCACGGACGAGCGCGAGCACGACCTGCGAGACGGCCGGCACTGCGGCGAGCTCGCTCCAGGTTCGTCTCGACCAGAAGCGCCGCGCCGCCTCGGAGTGGGGGAGCGTGCCGTGCAGCTCGTCGGTGCTCTCCTTCGTGCGGGCCGTCTGCGCGCGACGCAGCTTTCGCCACACCGCGTTCGGCTCGGGCAGCTCGACGCGCTTCACGGCTTCTTCTTCGGCTTCGCACCCCACAACGCATCGGCCTCGGCCGACGGCGCGGTGTGCGGCGCCTTGTCTCCAGCGTCGAGTTGCTGACGCTTCTCTTCCGAGAAGCCCGTGTCGTCTGGCTCGGAGCCTTGCGGCGCAGCGAACGAGCCCAACAGCTCGTCCACCGCCGCCTTCACGTCGTCATCCGTCTCGAGCTTGCGCTGCTTCGGCGCCACGACGGCTTCAGCCCACCGGGTGAATCGGGCGCGGCTGACCGCTGGTGAACTTGAGGTCGAGGCCCAGCTTCGTCGCGAGCTTGTTCAGCTCGGCCGCCGCGTCACGCGTGAGCGCGACCGTGCCTTTGCTCATCTGGTTCGTCGACGAGCGCGCGTGGATCTCTTTCAGCACGCGCTTCTGCGAGGCGACGTCGTAGTTCGCACCGATGGCCTTCGTGAGCTTCACGGCCTCGGCCTTGCCGAACATGTACTGCTGGCCGAACAGCGGAGGCGTGTGGCCCGGCAGCGTGCGGCCGTACGCGTGGTAGTCGTTCTTCTCGCTGTTGATCGTCTTGTTCGACAGCAGCGTCTCGACGCGCTTCGTGGTGCGAATGGTCATGCAGCACGACGTAGTCCGGGGCGTTTCTCACGTCGAGCGCGTATCGGGTCGCAAAGACCTTTCTTGACGCGGCCCAACTCCACACGCTACCGAGGCCGAATGGCATCGAAGCCGCTCGTCGTCGTGGAGTCGCCCGCAAAGGCGAAGACCATCGGTCAGTTCCTGGGGAAGGACTACACGGTGATGGCCAGCGTCGGCCACGTCGTCGACCTGCCCTCGAGTGGGCTGTGTGTCGACGTCGAGAACGACTTCAAGCTCACCTACGAGGTGACGAAGCGTGACGTCATCGCCTCGCTCAAGGCCGCGCTGAAGGACTCGAGCGAGCTCTACCTCGCGACGGACGAAGACCGCGAAGGAGAGGCGATCGCCTGGCACCTCAAGGAGCAGCTCAAGCCGAAGGTGCCCACGCGCCGCATGGTGTTCCACGAGATCACCCGCAAGGCGATCGAAGAGGCCGTCTCACACCCGCGTGAGATCGACATGGGCCTCGTCGACGCCCAGGAAGCGCGCCGCACGCTCGACCGCCTCTACGGCTACGAGGTGTCGCCCGTTCTCTGGCGCAAGGTGAAGACGGGCCTGTCGGCCGGCCGCGTGCAGTCGCCCTCGATTCGCCTCATCGTCGAGCGCGAGCGTGAGCGCATGAAGTTCCGCTCCGTCTCGTACTGGGACCTGAGCGCGAAGCACCCGACCGAGCCGAACTTCGAGTCGCACATCTACAGCCTGCAGGGGCAGCGGGTCGCGCAGGGTCGTGACTTCGACTCCGACGGCAAGGCGGCGGCGAACGTCGTGTGGCTCGACGAGGCGAAGGCCCGCGGCGTGATGGAGCGCATCGCCGGCAAGTCCTTCACGGTCAGCTCGACCGAGAAGCGCCCGTACCGCAGCTCGCCCAAGGCGCCGTTTCAGACGTCGACGTTGCAGCAGGAAGGTGGCCGCAAGCTGGGCATGAGCGCGCAGCAGGTGATGCGCGTGGCTCAAGGGCTCTACGAGCGCGGGTACATCACGTACATGCGCACCGACTCCACCAACCTGTCCGAGACGGCCGTGAAGGCCGCGCGCGAGCAGGTGAAGGAGCGCTTCGGCGACAAGTTCCTCCCGCAGGCGCCGCGCGTGTACGCGAAGAAGACGAAGAACGCGCAGGAAGCCCACGAAGCGATTCGTCCCGCCGGCGAAGTGTTCCGCCACATGGACGACCTGAAGGACGAGCTCGCGCCCGCCGAGCTGCGCCTCTACGAGCTCATCTGGAAGCGCACCGTCGCGTGCCAGATGGCCGACGCCGAAGGCGAGACCGTGTCGCTCAAGCTGGGCGTCACCTCGACGAGCGGTGAGCAGGTCGAGTTCAGCGCCTCGGGCCGCACCATCACCTTCCGCGGCTACATGCAGGCCTACGTCGAGAGCACCGACGATCGCGACGACAAGCGCGACGACGAAGAGGCGCCGCTGCCGATCCTCAAAGAGGGCGACGCCGTGCCGGTCGAGGCCATCGAAGCGCTCGGCCACACGACCTCACCGCCGGCCCGCTACACCGAAGCTTCGCTGGTGAAGAAGCTCGAAGAGCTCGGCGTCGGCCGGCCCTCCACGTACGCGAGCATTCTCGGCACGCTGCAGGCCAAGTACGTGTGGAAGAAGGGCTCGGCGCTGGTGCCCAACTGGGAGGCCTTCGCCGTCGTGCAGCTGATGGAGAAGCACTTCCTCGATCTCGTCGACCTTCAGTTCACGGCCGAGATGGAGGAAGAGCTCGACAAGATCGCCGGCGGTGAGCGCGAGAAGGTCAGCTACCTGAAGGAGTTCTACTTCGGCGACCGGAAGCACCAGGGCCTGTCGAAGCAGGTGAAGCAGAACATCGAGAAGATCGACGCCGCCGAGGTGAACTCGATTCCCATCGGGCCCGACACCAACGGCGAGCTCATCGTCGTGAAGCCCGGCAAGTACGGCCCGTACCTGAAGCGCGGTGAAGACACGGCCTCGGTGCCCGACGCGCTCGCGCCCGACGAGATGACGGTCGAGAAGGCGATGGAGCTGCTCTCGGCGCCCAAGGGCGACGTGCCCGTCGGTGTCGACCCCGCCACCGGCCTCAACGTGTACGTGAAGAACGGCCGCTTCGGCCCCTACGTGCAGCTCGGTGAGGTGACCGACGACAGCAAGCCGAAGACCGCGTCGCTCTTCAAGACGATGAAGGTCGAGCAGGTGACGCTCGCGCAGGCGCTCGAGCTGCTGACGCTGCCCCGCACGCTGGGCGTCGCCGAAGACGGTGAGACGATCACCGCGCAGAACGGCCGCTACGGCCCGTACCTCACCAAGGGCAAAGACAGCCGCAACCTCGGCGTCGAAGCCGAGCCACGGCTCCTCACCATCACGCTCGCCGAGGCGATCGAGATCTTCAAACAGCCCAAGCAGTTCCGCGGCCGCGGTCAGGCCAAGCCGGGCATCTCGAAGGGCGTCGACCCGGTGAGCGGCAAGGAGATCACGCTCAAAGAGGGCCGCTTCGGCTGGTACGTCACCGATGGCGAGACGAACGCGACGCTCCGCCGCGGCGACACGCCCGAAGAGGTGTCGAACGAGCGCGCCGCCGAATTGCTCCAGGCTCGTCGTGAGTACATGGCGTCGCCCGAAGGTCAGGCGCGCGCAGCCCAGCGTGGCCAGAAGGCTGCCGCGAAGAAGGCCGCCAAGACGGTGAAGGCGCAGAAGGCCAAGGCCGAGAAGGCCGCGAAGGACGAGAAGAAGGCAGCGCCTGCGGCGAAGAAGAAGGCAGCTCCAGCGGCGGCGGCTCCGAAGAAGAAGGCCGAGAAGACCGAGAAGCCTGCGCCCGAGAAGAAGAAGCCCGCGGCGAAGAAGCCGGTGAAGGTCGACAAGAAGGCGACCCGGAAGTCGGTCTGACGAGAGGTCACGATGTCCGACGAGAAGGCGTTTCTCACGGCCTATCGCGCGAAGGACTACCCGCGGCCCTCGGTCGCGGTCGACCTCGTCATTCTCACCATCATCGACGCGCAGCTCCGGGTGCTGCTGGTGAAGCGCAAGGAGCACCCGTTCAAGGGCCAGTGGGCGCTCCCGGGTGGTTTCGTTCGCGTCGGCGAAGATCCCATCGAGCAGGGTGAAGATCTCGACGACGCCGCGCGCCGCGAGCTCAAAGAAGAGACCGGCCTCGACCCCGATCGCGTCTACCTCGAGCAGCTCTTCACCTTCGGCAAGGCAGGCCGTGACCCGCGCATGCGCGTCATCTCGGTCGCCTACTACGCGTTGGTGCGGCCCGATCTCGCGCCCTTCGTGAAGGCCGGCGGAGACGCGTCAGAGGTCGAGTGGTTCGACGTGTCGACGGTGAACACGCTCAAGCTGGGCTTCGATCACCACGAGATCGTCGAGATGTCGCTCACCCGCATTCGCGGAAAGCTCGAGTACACGAACATCGCGTTCGATCTCGTGCCTGCGACCTTCACCATTCCAGAGCTGCGGCACGTCTACGGCATCGTGCTCGGCAAACCGATGGACCCCGGCAACTTCCGGCGCTCGTTCAACCGGTGGCTCGAAGAGGGGCGGCTCGAGCTCGCGCCGGGCAAACGCATCACCACCTCGAAGCCGGCCGCGGTGTACCGCTTCAAGCGTGAGCGCGACTGATCACGGAACCTCGACGCGCATCGCGTGCCAGCTCTGGTCGCGATCGTAGAGCTTCAGGTTCGCCACACCGCTCTTGCGACCCGTGAGCTTGAGGTTCGCCGCGTCGGTCAACGTCGCGTCGACGGCCGCGGGGTTGTCGTTCTCGAGGCGCACGATCGTCGACACCGGCACCGTCTTCGAGCCCTTCAGCGGCACCGTCACCCGCGGCGGCATCACCACCACGTCGGAGGGCGGAATGAACGGCCGGTTCTCCCGTCCCCTCGGCGGCGGCGGAATGCGCAAGGGGCCGATGGCCGGCGGCTCGGTGACGGCGTCGAGAATCGCCTTCACGGGGGGCACGCGCTTGTCGTCGGGCGGCGCGAGCTCGAGGAAGCGCTGGTAGGCCACGCGCGCCTGGTACTGATCGGCCTCGCTGTTCTCCTCCATGCCGCGCATCGCGAGCGACGAGGCCGCCGCGATGAGGCAGTCGAGGTTCTTCGGCTCGAGCTCGAGGCAGGTCTGCATGAGGCCCAGCGCACGGTCGTAGTCACCCGCGCGCTTCCACCGCTTTGCCTCGTCGAGCAGCTTCGCGGGCGAGGTGAACGCCGTGCCGGCATCGGGCGCAGCGAGCGTCACCCACATCGTCACGGCGAAGACGAACATGGCCTCGATGCTCTCACGGGTGTGCTCGCTGCGTCATTGAACCGTGAGCTGGATGACGGGGTTGTCGCCTTCGACGACCGTGAGCTGCGTCGTCGAGCTCCGGCGGCCGCCAGCCTCGGCGTAGATGGTGTGCCTGCCGGGCGTCACCTCGAGCGAATCGCCTGGGAGCACGGGCGTGTTGCGACCCGTGTCGACTCCGTCGATGAACACCCGCGCGTTCGTGGGCACCGACGCGATTCGCAGCCGCCCCATTGGGCTCCGCGTGCCGAGCTCGGCGATGCGCGCCTTCGCCTTCTGGCCGTCGATGGAGGTGGGGGCGAGTCGAACCACCTCTTCGAACAGTCGCCTCGCTTCGTCAGGCGCCGACTCCCGAAGCTGATACCCGCGCAGGTAGAGGTCATGTGGATCTGGCGCGCGGGCAGCTTCATCGAGCGGCTCGCCGAGAATCGCCTGCACCCGCGAAATTCGCCGATCATCGGGCGGCGCGATGCGCAGGAACTCGACGTAGAGCGCTCGGGCCTTCTCGTTGTCGACCTGGCTGTTCTCGTCGGTGCCCCTCGCGGCGTAGGTGGTGGCCAGGGTCAGGGTGCACTCCAGGTCGCCACGCGACAACGCCAGACACTGCTCGAGCGCGGTGATTGCGGCGCCGAAGTTCTTCTCCTTCTTCGCCCGCTTGCCTTGCTCGAGCAGCGCTGCACGCTTCGTGTCGACCTGATCGGCAGGTGAAGGCGCTGCTTCGACGACCGGCGCGGGGGGCGGTTCCGCGATCTGCTCTGGCGGCGTGGGGCCCACCAACGGCTGCATTCGTTTCTCTGCCCGCCTCGCCAGGGTCGTTCCGGGAACGAGCGCGACGACTTCACGGAAGTTGCGGGTCGCGAGCTCGGGTGTGCTGGCCGACACCTCGAGCCCGGCGATGAAGAGCGCCACGGCGCGCGAGACGACCTCGGGCGGAAAGCCCTGCCGAAGCAGCGCATCGGCCTCTGCTTCCGCCAGGTCGCGATCGCTCTGCGGCGCGCGTGGCGAGATCTGGTCGGCGATGACCGATCGCTGGCCAGCCGACAGCTCGAGATCGAGCGCGAGCAGCGAGCCCTTCTCGGCCGCTTCGAGCGGAGCCTGTTGCTTGAGCTGCGTCTTCGCGCGCTTCACCGCGGCGGCGAGCCTCACGCAATCGTCCGAGCCGCAGCGGTCGAGCGAGGCGATGGCGGCGTCGAGATCGCCGGCCACCCAGGCGGCGCGTGCATCGAAGAGCATCGCGTCAGCCCGCAGCGACTCGGTCTTCAGGTACCAGCCGATCGCGCCGCCACCGATGGTGAGGAGCAGCAGGGCGGCGACGGCGAGCAGCTCGGGCGGCAACCATCGCCGCCTCGAGAGCGTCATCGGCGCAGCCGGCCGGGTGCCGCTGTGAACGCGGAGCAGGGCCTTGCCGAGCTGGGCGCCGGTCGGTTCTCCCGTGTCGCGGTGTGCGTCATAGAACTCGCGCAGCTCGGGCGGCAGCTCGCCGGGGCCTTCGTTGAGATCGCTCATGATGACTCCTCCGTCGACAGCGCGCGTTTGAGCGCCGCCCGACCGAGCCGCAGCCGCGAGTAGATGGTGTTCAGCTTCTCTTCGAGCACCTCGGCCACCTCGGGAGCGCTCAGTTGTTCGAGATCGCACAGCACCACGACCTCACGCTGTTCATCGGGCAGTCGTGACAGCACGCGCTCGAGCTCGAACAGCTTTCGCCGCCGCTCCAGCTCGTCATCGGGCCCGTGCGTCGAGGCGGGAGCGGCCACCACGAGGCCCTGCCGTTTCGACTTTCGGCGCAGGTTCGCCGCCGCCTTCACCGCGATGCCGATGAGCCAGGTCGACGGTGACGAGCGCTGCCCGAACTCCGACAGCCGCTGGTGCGCCGTGAGAAAGACGTCGTGCACCGCGTCTTCGACGTTCGCCGCCGGCACGCCCAGCCGCGCGAGCGTGCGCCAGACCTGCCTGGCGTGCGCTTCGTAGAGCGTCGTGAGATCGAGGGGTTGGGCAGGCATGAGGCGAGCGAGCACCCGGTGAGTGTCGCGAGGGCGAGATTCCGTCACCTGCGCGTTCACGTTTCCAGTGCTGCGTGTTGTTTGCGACGCTGCCGCCCATGGACGCGCTCCTGCTCGGTCGATTTCACGCGGTGACGAAGGCTCAGTCGGCGTGGCTCGAGTCGTTGTCGAAGGCGCCGATCGATCGCGTCATCTGCGTCATCACCAGCGCCAACCACACGGCGACACGGCGCAACCCGCTCGATCTCGCCTCGCGTGAAGCGATGCTGACGCCGGCGCTCGAGCGCACGAAGCGGCCGTTCGACGTGGTGCGGGTCGATGACATTCCCGACTCCGACGCGTGAGTGCAGCACGTGGGCGACGCGGTGAAGGCGCAGTGCGGGCGGGTGCTCTCGCCGAAGACGACGCACGTGTATTCGGCGAACCGCGACGTCGACGCGCTCTTTCAGGCGAAGGGCTTCACCATCGTCACGCAGGAGGTGAAGGGCCTGACGCCGCACGAGCTGGTGCAGCGCATCGTCGACGGCCGGGAGTGGAAGGCCGACGCCTCACCCGAGACCGTCGCCGTGTTCGAGCGCCCCGGCGTGATCGATCGTGTGCGCGCGATCTTCCACCAGAAGCTCCTCAACGACGACGGCGAGCTCGGCCACCTGCGTGACTTCACCAGCTACGGCGCTCAGATGGATGCGTCGCTGCGCCAGAAGCTCGACGAGCTCGTGCGCTGGGTGAAGCCGGGCAACATCGTCGACAAGGGCTGCGGCACCGGGAAGTTGATGGTCGAGCTGTCGCGGCTGTTTCCCGACTCGCGCATCGCCGGTGTCGATCTCTCCCGCGAGTTCCTCCGCGTCTGCGACGAGAACACCTACGCCACCGACGAGGTGACGCTCGTCTTCGGCAACGTGATCGACGTCTGCGTGCCGCCGGGCACCGCGAGCACGGTCATCTTCTCGTCGGTGATGCACGAGGTGCACTCGTACAGCGGCTACAAGACCTCGGAGATCGATCGCGCGCTGGCGAACGCGTTCACCGAGCTGGCGCCAGGCGGTCATCTGCTCATGCGTGACGGCGTCAGCCCCGAGCCTGCGACGTGGCGCCTCGAGCTGCTCGACCAGCAGACGCGTGAGACGTTCGAGCGCTTCGCGAAGGAGTTCCGGCAGGGGCAGGGCGTGCGGTTCACCCGCATCTCCGAGTCGGTGGTCGAGCTCTCGTCGCACGATGCCAACGAGTTCATCTGCAAGAAGGACTACCTCAAGAACTGGCACATCGAGGTGCACGAGGAGTTCGGCCCGTGGACGCTCGCCGAGTGGAAGGCCGGCCTCGAGCGCGCGGGCTTCGAGCCGATGCACCTCGAAGAGACCCGCAACGCCTGGATCGTGAAGAACCGCTACGAGGGCAAGGTGAAGGTGACCGACACCGCGGGCGTGGTGGTGCCGTGGCCTGCGACGAACTGCGTGGTGGTGGGGCGCAAGCCGAAGCGGTGACCGTTCAGGTGTCGTATTCGCCGCTGTCCCACGGCGCGAAGAAGCACATCGAGTTGCCGGGCATCAGCTCGACGGCCCATTCGTCGTCGTCGCTCTCTGGCGGGCTGGGAATCAACCCGAAGTCGAGGTCGAAGAGCCGAATCGAGAAAGGGGAGACACGGATTCGGCAGAACTCGACGTCTCCGAGGTCGTCGACCAACGCCTCGACGGCTTCTTCGACGTCCTCCCACTCCGGTGGCGCGACGGAGCCCTTCGCTTCGAGGAACCTGCCGTCGGCGGCCCAGAGGAAGAGCGCCAGGAAGTCCCGCCGTGGCTGGTCGCCGTGCTCGGGCTCGAACGGCATCGTGATGAAGAACTGCCGCCCATCGTCGACGCGGCCGACGTGAGTCGCGTGATGCTCGTCGTGCTCGAGGTCGATACGGCTCGGCGGGCCTTCGGCCATACGCTCAGAAGTTCAGCGTGGCCGTGACCTGAATGCGCCACACGAGCTGTTCCTGCATGCGGAAGCGGCGGCCCACGCGATCGACCCGGAAGTCGTAGTTCGGGTTGATCTCCTGCGGCGCCGACGAGATGTCGATGGTGCCGTTGCCGTTCACGTCTTTGCCGATGTTCTCCGACGTGAGGTACCGCTCGGTCTGGTACGCGAGCGAGCCGTACGCGCGGAGCATCACGAACTCGGCGGCCTGACCCACGAAGCCCAGCTGCGCGCCCACGGTGCCGTAGTCCGAGTTGTAGAGCATCTTGCCCATCAGGTCGGACAGCTCGTTGTAGTAGCGGCCTTCGGACGTGTACTGCCAGAAGCCGCGCAGATCGACGACGACCCGCTGAAACCGATCAGCGCGCTCGAAGGCGATCAGCTCGTTGCCGAAGGTGACGATGCCGACGTGGGCGGGGCGAATGCCGGTCTCGGAGTGCGTCCACGGGCCCTGGCCGCAGTTCTCGGCGCGGGCCATGCGCGAGTCCTTCGCGTCATCGCAGTTCGAGTACGCGCCCGGGCCGATCCACGGGAGCACGTACGAGACGCCGACATAGGGCTCGAACACGTCGCCGAGGCGCTTCGAGACGGCGGTCGAGAACGCGAAGTGGTGAACGCGATCGCCGATGGCGCCGCGCATGTCGGAGGCCGTGGCGACCGACGGGTTCAACATGCTCGACGTGGGCGCGGTGTATTCGAAGCGCAGCATCCACGTCGGCTTGGTGTCGTCCTTCTTCTGGTTGAAGACGTTCCACGCGATGCCGAAGGTGAAGTTGCCCAGGCCGCCGCGGAACGACGTC
>JAACJQ010000271.1 GCA_016879935.1 Archangiaceae bacterium
CGAGAGGCCTGCTCAGGCTGACGAAGGGCGGCTGGTGCTAACCATTGATGCCAACTTCAAACGCTCAACAACCGTGGCGCACCACACGAGCCCGGGGAAGTCCTCTCAGATCGACTATCGACGGGTAGCGTTCTTCAAGGCGATGGCCCTCGCGTCGTTCGACAATCCACTTAGGATGCATGGTCTCCTCACGACGGAGCAGGAGCAACAAATCGGCAGACACGCTGCCGAAGCTGCCTCTCTTGATGACCCCAGACCGTTCGACGTTCGCGACTGCCTCGTATGCGGTGTCAAGTCGCTGGCCTTGATTGCGAACTATGATTGCGATCTCGCCGACGACGAGAGCGAGGTTAGGTCATGGTGGAGTGTGTTCTTGGCCAAATGTTCATGCTGCGGGTTCGAAATCACCGACGAGTTGGGGAATCCAACAGAATACGGCCTGCCGGTACCTGACCTCTGGGTTGGCACGTCGCGAGGCTAGGGCGGTGAAACACGAAGGCCCGGGTCTCCCACCGTGGGGGAGCCCGGGCCTTCTCCGTTCCGTCATGTCGTTCACGCCGCCTGGGCACGATGGTGGCGACGGGCTTTACGAACTCCGACTTCTTCTTCCTGCGGCTTAGCTTGATACTGAGGGTGACGAGCACCGCGCGGCCCTGAGCGACGGCGCCCTGCAGGGTGAGGAGCGCGGCGTCGAGGTCGCGCTGGCTCGAGGTGAGGCCTTCGCCTGGGCGGCGGCGGTCTCGGCGGCGGTGATGTCGCGGAGCATGTGCGCGAGGCCATCGGCCAGCGGCGTGCCGAAGCCGCTCACCGGCGCATCTCGGGCTCCAGGACGGAAGACACGTTCGGCTTGAGACCCGCGAGGCCATTCTGAAAGAAGTTCGCGACGGTCAGGCGACGCTGCTCTCAGCCATCCTGCAGCTCGGCAAGACTCGCTGAAGTCGGACTTGGTCGAGTTCTCCCGGGAGGTTCGATGACTGCCACACAGCTCATCCTTGCTTCTCCCGCCACGCTGTCTGAGCTCGTTTCGCGACTTCCCGATGAGGCAAGAGCGCGGGTTGCGTGGACTCCTCGACGCATCGCCGACATGGCGATGGCCCTGCTCACGACGCCGCTCGTGACTGACAGCGCGATCGAAGGAGCAGGCGATGCCTTGGTCGAGGTCTGGCGTGCCCTCGCCGCGGAGATGCTGAAGGACCTCGGCTGGATCATCGAGACAGGTCTGGAGCACGACCTGAACTCGTTGCACGCACTTGCCCCAACGAACGCGAAGGCGGCGGTTCGTGCGACAGCGACTATTCTGGTCGCTGCGCACCTCGACAGAACCCCAGCGCTGCTCCTCCATGCCGCAGCCCTGATGACCGCCGTGTTCGAGGGGCTTCGGTGCGGCAGCCCGGTACCAGGCCGGGTGGAATCGCTCGCGCGTCGCGCCGATGAGGCGGCGAGGTCGGCTGGGCAGAACGAAGCGTTGCAGTTGCCCTGGTACGTCGAGTCGGCAGCGGGCGCGGCGTCGGTGGCGTCCTTTGCAGCCTGGAATCCGGCGAACCGAATCAGCCTGCGACGGGTTCGCCAGCCGACCCGTGAGGATCTCGAGTCGTGGGAGCGCGTGAAGGCAGATATCGACAGCGCCCGGCCTCATCGGCAGCTCTTCGCATCCTCGTGATCTGCACTACCGGTCAAGCCAGAGCTCAGCCGCCGCAACTCCAAACATTCTGCGAAACGTCCGGCTCAGGTGCGCCGAATCCGAGAATCCCGCTGCATACGCCGCCTCGGTCAACGCTTTGCCTTCCGCGTAATGCTTCAACGCCACCGTGAGCCGTCGCCACAACAGAAACGCGCGAAACGGCAACCCCGTCTGCTCGACGAACACATGCCGTGCGCGCCCCTTCGAGAGCCCAACCGCGCTCGCCGCATCACCGAGCCCGATGGGCCCGTCCAGCCGCTCCTCGGCCCAGGCGATCATCCGCTGCACCCGAACATCGGTCGGGCTCGGGTTCGTCTCTCCCGACAGACCGGCCACGAACGCGCGGCCCACCTCGACGAGCGCCCCCGGGCGTTGACCCGCCGCCCTCCGCAACGCCTCCTTCGTCTCCATCACCAACCGCGACGGAACCGGCACCACCCGCCCGCCCGAGAACAGGGCCGACGCCGCCGCGCGCCCGACCCGGCCGTCTGGCTCGAAGAACACATGCGCCACGCTCCCCTGCAGCTCGAACGTGTGACGCGTGTCTGGAGCAATAGCCACCGCCTCCCCGCGCACGACGCGCCCGTCGGCTTCGAACGCGAACGCACCCTCGAGGCCCACGGTCACCTGAATCGCGTGGTGGGCGTGGGGCGCGGTCTTCTGGGCAACTGGCGAGACGGTGCTCATCAGCCAGAGGCTGCCGTTCTCCCAACAGACGATGCGGCCTGTGGCGCGGCGGGCCATCGGGGCGAACCCTACCAATGACACGGTAGCCCCTTCGTTCAATCGGCCCGCGAGGGCGACTCGTACTTTGGGCACTCCTCGCTGCACCCACCAGGAGTCACCCCATGCGTTTCTTCGTTCTCGGCGCCACCGGCAAGACCGGCACCCAGTTGCTCGACCTTGCCCTTGGGCAGGGCCACACCGTCACGGCCTTCGTTCGTTCACCGCAGAAGCTCAGCCCGCGCCCCGGCCTCACCGTGCTTCAGGGCAGCCCCGCCGACGTGCCCGCGATGGCGCGCGCGATGGTTGGCCACGACGCCGTCTTCTCGGCCCTCGCGCCAAGCATGAGCGAGACGATGAGCTCGCCCTCGAAGCGCACGTGGACGATGGCGGGCCACGCGTCGAACATCATTCAGGCGATGAAGCAGGCCAACGTCACGCGCGTGCTGGCCTTCAGCTCGGCGGGGCTGTTCCCCGGGCAGAGCCTCTTCGTGCGGCTGCTCAGCTACCCGGCGCGGCACCACATGACGGATCTGAAGGCGATGGAAGAGACGTACCGGGCCAGCGACCTCGAGTGGACGCTGGTGCGCCCGACGTGGATGGGCGCGGGAGCCAGCGACGCGTACCGGGTCGCGCCCGGCGCGCTGCCAGCGGGCTCGAAGGCGCTGCACTTTCGCGGGCTGGCGAAGTTCATGGTCGAAGCCGCGTCGCAGGGCAGCCACCGCCACGAGCTGATGGGCATCGGCCGATGAGCGCGCGGGCGTTGGGCGTGATGCTGCTCAGCATGACGGTGGGGAGCGTCGGGTGCACCCGCCTCACCGCGCGCGTGACGACGGTGAACGGGCGTGACGTCGAGCTGGTGACGGCAGGCGCTGGCGAGCGAACCGTCGTCTTCGAGTCGGGCCTGGGGTCTGACTGGCGCGTGTGGGACGCGACGGCCCTCGAGGTGGCGCGCTCGAGCCGGGTGTTCGCCTCTTCGCGGCCCGGCTATGGGCGGAGCGCGCCGGCGACGACGCCGCGTGATGCCTCGACCATCGTCGAAGAGCTGCGCGCCCTGCTCGCGGCCCAGGGCGTGGGGCCACCGTACGTGCTGGTCGGGCACTCCTTCGGCGGCACGTACCTGGAGCTCTTCGCGCGGGCCCACCCCGACGAGGTGGCAGGCCTGGTGCTGGTCGACGCGCGGCCGGCAGACTTTCTGTCGGCGTGCGAGGCGCGGCACCTCGACGGCTGCGGCATCTCAGCGAGCGCGGCGAAGTCGCTGGCGCGGGTGGAGCAGGAGGAGTTGGCGGCGTTCGCCCAGGCCTCGTCGCAGCTTCGCGCGGCGGGCGGGTTCGGGCGGGTGCCGGTTCGGGTGCTGACCGCGACCTCGCACGCCGGGAGCGAGGCGTGGGAGGCGCTGTGGCGCTCGATGCATGCCGCGATCGCCGACGAGGCGGGCGACGGGGAGCAGCTCGTCTTCGAAGGCGCGGGCCACCACCTCGAGCTGGAGCGGACGGCCGACGTCGCGCGCATCATCGTGGAGCGGGTCGAAGCGCCATGAAACACGAAGGCCCGGGTCTCCCACGGTGTGGAGCCCGGGCCTTCTCAGTTCTGTCATGTCGTTCACGCCGCCTGGGGCACGATGGTGGCGACGGGCTTCACGGGCTCCGACTTCTTCTTCACCTTGCGGCTGAGCTTGATGCCGAGGGTGGCGAGCACGGCGCGGCCCTGAGCGACGGCGCCCTGCAGGTTGAGGAGCGCGGCGTCGAGGTCGCGCTGGCTCGAGGTGAGGGAGGCCTTCGCCTGGGCGGCGGCGGTCTCGGCGGCGCCGAGGTCGCGGAGCATGTGCGCGAGGCCATCGGCCAGCGGCGGGCCGAAGCCGCTCACCCGGCGCATCTCGGGCTCGAGGCGGCGGGCGAGGCCGGCGTCGTCACCGCGGTCGACGACGGTGAAGTACTCAGCCGAGACGAGGCCGCGAATCTCGCAGATGTTGACGCACGCGGCGTTGAGCAGCCGCACGTTCTTGCGGAGCGTCTCGTACGCGGCGGTCGTCTCCTCGGCGATGCGGGCGGCGTTCTGCTTCGCGGTCGCGGCCTTCACCGTGGCCGTCTCGATGGCCTGGAGCCGCTCGTACGCCTCGACGGCGTTGGGCGTGTTGAACCCCGCGAGCGCGGCGGTGACTTCGGCTGACTGACGGCTGCTGCTCTCGAACTTCGTGCTGATGTTCTGAATCGACGACATGGTGTGCCTCTTTCGGGTGCGGAGCGGGTTCATTCCCGCTCACGAGACAGAGGCATTGCCCGCGAAGTGCCAGCCGCAAGTGGGCGTGATGTCTGGGAGCGGTTTCGAATCGTCCGGTCTGCGGCACGGGATGAAGTTCATCCGCATGGACTGAAGGCCCGGATGAACTTCATCCGAGGGGTCGGAGGGTGCGGATGAACTTCATCCGCATGGACTGAAGGCCGGAATGAACTTCATCCGAGGTGTCGGAGGTGCCGGATGAACTTCATCCGAGGTGTCGGAGGTGCCGGATGAACCTTCATCCGAGGTGTCGGAGGTGCCGGATGAACTTCATCCGAGGTGTCGGAGGTGCCGGATGAACTTCATCCGGGGGGGCGGAGGCACCGGATGAACTTCATCCGAGGTGTCGGAGGTGCGGGATGAACTTCATCCGAGGTATCGGAGGTGCCGGATGACCTGTCGAAGCTTGATGGTTCGAGAGGTGGACCTGGCCGAGCCAAGGATGGAGGATTGAGGCATGGACCCCGAATTTGTTCGAGAGGGTGCTCATCGCAGCGGGCTTTGCGCGGAGGCAGGCGATGTCACCTCTGCCGCAACTTGGATCCCGGTTCGAGAGAGGGACCGACAGCGGAGGTTGGCGGGTTTCTGCGTGGATGGCCAATGAGCGTGAGCGTGTAGACGTGACGCTGGAGTTGGGCGGCTTTGCCAGGGGAACGCAGTTCCGCGTCCTGAGTGACGCGGCTCTTCCGGCTGCAATCCAGAGCATCCTCATTGAGGTCAACCGACTGCTCGCCGACGAGCAACTTCTTCTTCGGTGCCCCGAATGCCGAACCCGCTATGTCCACTTGAAGGAAGGTCGCCGCGGACCATTCCTTTCCTGTGACGGGATGCGCGTTTCGGGCACCCGAGCCAGTGGCAAGTTCAACCCCTGCACTGGCACCTCGAATCTGATTGCACCAATCTCGTTCTTCCCCTGACTGGCGGGCAAGAGCAGGCGTTCAGAGCTGAATGTAAGCCGACCGACAGTCCAACATGCTCCTTGGGTGATTGGGTCGTTCGGTTATCGTCCGCGCCACTCGATCAATCAGCACCAGGAATCTGCATGCCACTGACCCTCAAGCAGCTCGAACGCCACCTCTTCGCCGCCGCCGACATCCTCCGCGGCAAGATGGATGCCTCGGAGTTCAAGGAGTACATCTTCGGGATGTTGTTCCTGAAGCGGTGCTCGGACGTCTTCGAGGCCCGCTACGAGGAACTGCTCGCCAAAGAGCAGAAGTTAGGCCGCTCACCCGCAGAGGCGGCGAAGCGAGCCGGTGCCAAGTCATTCTACGAAGACACGTTCTTTGTGCCCGCCGAGGCGCGGTGGGCGCACCTCCGCGACGAGCTCCACCAGAACGTCGGCGACGGACTGAACAAGGCGCTCTCGGCGCTCGAGGAGTGCAACACCAGCCTTGAGGGGGTCGTCACTCACATCGACTTCAAGCGGCGCGTCGGCCAATCGACAATCCCTGACAAGAAGCTGCGCGACCTCATCACGCACTTTTCGAAGTACCGCCTGCGCAACGACGACTTCGAGTTTCCTGACTTGCTCGGCGCGGCGTACGAGTACCTGATCCGCGACTTCGCCGATTCCGCGGGCAAGAAGGGCGGTGAGTTCTACACCCCGCGCTCAGTGGTGCGGATGATGGTCCGCATCGCGAAGCCCCAGGAAAAGATGCACGAGTACGACCCGTGCTCGGGGTCGGGTGGCATGCTCATCATGGCCAAGGAGTACCTCGACGAGCATCAACTTAACTCCAAGGACCTCCGGCTCTACGGCCAAGAGTCGAACGGCGGCGTCTGGGCGATCTCGAAGATGAACATGCTGCTGCACGGTATCCCCGACGCCGACCTGCGCAACGACGACACCCTGGCGAAACCGCAGCACCTAGAGGGCGGCGAGCTGATGCGATTCGACCGCGTCATCACCAACCCGCCCTTCTCGCAGAACTACACGCAGGAGGGCATGCCCTTTAAAGAACGCTTCCGGTTCGGCTTCTGCCCCGAGAGCGGCAAGAAGGCCGACCTGATGTTCGTGCAGCACATGCTGGCGGTGCTGCGGCCCGGAGGAATGGTGGTCACGGTGATGCCGCACGGCGTGCTTTTCCGTGGTGGCGAAGAGAAGAAGATTCGTACCGGCATCCTCGACGACGACCAGCTCGACGCGGTCATCGGCCTCGGTTCGAACCTCTTCTACGGCACGGGCATCCCCGCGTGCATTCTGGTGCTGCGGGCGAAGGGCGCGAAGCCGAAGAACCGCAAGGGCGTGCTCTTCATCAACGCCGACCGTGAATTCGCTGAGGGCCGCGCTCAGAACGAGCTGCTGCCCGAACACATCGAGAAGATCGTTCGTGCGTGGGAGGCGTTTGAGAACATCCCCGGCTTCGCGCAGGTGGTCGGCCGCGAGGAGCTGGCGAAGAACGACGACAACCTCAACATCCGCCGCTACGCCGACAACTCGCCCCCGCCGGAGCCGCACGACGTCCGGGCCCATCTGCACGGGGGCATCCCGAAGGCTGAGGTTAATGCGCTGCAGAAGTTGTTCGACGCCCACGGCCTCGACCCACGGGGGCTGCTCAAGGAGCGCGACGAGGAGTACCTCGAGTTCCAGCCTGGTCTCGCCGAGAGAACCTTGCTGCGGAAGCGCCTCGACGCCGACGAGGGCATGGCGAAGAGGGAGAAGGATCTGCAGGCCGCCGTCGAGAAGTGGTGGACGAAGGCCGCTGGCCAACTTAGCGGCGTGCCCAACACGAAGGCCCTCATGAAGGTGCGCGCCGACCTGCTCAGCACTTTCGAGAAGGCGCTCGGTGGTGTCGGGTTGCTGGGCGAGTACCAGGTGCCAGGCGTCATCGCCTCGTGGTGGGGTGAGGTGCAGAACGACCTGAAGACGCTTGCCGCCCGTGGCTTCAAGGGGCTGGTGGAGGCTTGGGCGACCGGCATCCAGACTGCCCTCGAAGACGAGAAGGCGAAGGAGAATCCGCTCGAGCACCCGCTAATTCGGCACCTGCTGCCCTCCTACCTGGAGAAGCTGTCGGACCTCGAGGCGAAGAAGGCCGAGCTCGACGCGGCATTGGTCACTGCCGAGCCAGAAGATGACGGTGAGGAGCAAGAGGCGGAGAGCCAGCTGTCAGAGATGGAGCTGAAGGAAAAGAAGAAGGAGTTGCTCGCGGTGAAGAAGGCGCTCAAGTCGCTCCAGAAGGATTTTTCTGAGCACCTGGCGCTCGCCACCAAGAACCTCGATGCGGGCGCGGCGGAGAAGCTCGTGCTGGTGGTCATGCGCGAGGCGCTCGATGCCATCATCGCTCGATACGTTGCGGCCCACCGTCAGGCAGTCGTCGCGGGACTTGAGGGCTGGTCCGAGAAGTATGCGGTCACCTTGGGCGCCATCGAGGCCGAGCGCGGCGATGCAGCCAAGAAGCTCGGCGGGTTTCTGAAGGGGCTTGGCTATGGCGCTGCCTGAAGTTCCGCTTTCCCAGTTGGCCGAGGTAAATCCCCAACGGTCTATTCCCGCCGGTATCGCTCGCTCCGACGCCGTTTCATTCGTTCCCATGGCGGATGTTTCAGACTCGGCTCGTTGGGTCACCCGCCAGACGCGGCCTCTCCGTGCGTGCCTCCAGGGATTCACACCCTTCGTTGAAGGAGATGTCCTCTTCGCCAAGATCACGCCGTGCATGGAGAACGGCAAGGGGGCTCACGCTCTGGGGCTTGTGAGCGGTGTCGGCTTCGGCAGCACTGAGTTCCATGCGCTGCGTGCCCGCCCCGGGGTGAGCAGCAGATTCATCTACCACTGGAGCGTTGCCCGGTTGCTTCGACTCCGCGCTGAGACGTTCATGTCCGGCTCCGCGGGTCAGCAGCGAGTCGATGCCCGTTTCTTTGACAACTTCTTGGTTCCGAAACTGGCGGAGGGCGAGCAGCGCCGCGTTGCTGAGGTGCTCGACACGCTGGACGAGGCCATTCAGAAGACCGAGCAGGTCATCGACAAGCTGAAGCAGATGAAGCAGGGGTTGCTGCACGACCTGCTCACCCGGGGCATCGACGAGAACGGCGAGCTCCGCGACCCCGAGCGGCACCCCGAGCAGTTCAAGCAGACCGGGCTGGGAGGAATCTCCCGAACGTGGGAGGTGGCTAGGTGCGAGGCTGTTTGCCGCGAGATAACGGTTGGCATCGTGGTGAAGCCAACTCAGTACTATCGCGAGTCTGGCATCCCCGTTCTTCGCTCTGCGAACGTTCGAGAGCACGGCGTCGTCATGGCGGACTTGAAGTTCATGTCGCCAAAGGATCATTCGAGAATGGCGAAGAGCGCTGTCCGCCCAGGTGACTTGGTGACAGTGCGAACGGGCTACCCCGGCACGACTGCAGTCGTGGCCCCCGAAGTGACGGAGGCGAACTGCGTCGACATCATCATCACTCGCCCGGGCCCCACGGTCGTTGCGGAGTACCTCGCGACTTGGGTCAATTCAGACTTTGGGAAGGGGCAGGTGCTCAGCCGTCAAGGGGGGCTCGCACAGCAGCATTTCAATGTGGGCGAGATGAAGGAGTTGGCGATCGCGCTTCCCCCGCTCGCTGAGCAGCAACGAATCTCAGCTGTCCTTCGTTCGACCAGCGACCGCATTTCCAGTGAGGAGCTGACGGTCAGCAAGCTGCGGCGGCTGAAGTTGGGGCTCATGGAAGACCTCCTCACCGGCCGTGTGCGCGTGACCGAGATTCTCGAAGGGGCGGCGGTATGAGCGGCGGACCGGAGTGGGCAACGGTTGAGTCGCCTTTCATCGACCACCTCACTCGGCTCGGCTGGAAGTTCGTTAGCGGCAACCCTGAGTTCCCATCCGCCACAGGCCGCGCGTCGTTCCGCGACGTGCTCATCAAAGACGACCTCCGCAAGGCGCTGAAGCGCATCAACCTGCGCGAGGGTCAGCCTTGGCTCGATGATGACCGGGTTTCGCAGGCAGTCGGTGAGCTCGAGCGAATCGGCACGCCCAAGCTGATGGAGGCCAACCAGCTGGCGACGGGCCTGCTGCTCAAGGGCACCGACGTCGAGGGCCTGCCCGATTGGGACCAGGGACGGGCCCGCACCGTCCACTTCATCGACTGGGAGCACCCCGACCGCAACCAGTTCACGGTGATGAACCAGTTCCGGGTCGATTGCCCCCGCGGCCAAGTGAAGCCGTACATCGTTCCCGACCTGGTGCTCTTCGTGAACGGCATCCCGGTAGTCGTCGTCGAGTGCAAAAGCCCAGGTATCCAGGAGCCCATCGCCGAGGCCATTGACCAGCTCCGCCGGTACTCGAACGCCCGCCGCGAAGCGGGCGAGGTCGACGAGAACGAAGGGACCCCGCGACTCTTCTTCACCAACCAGTTCCTGGTTGCGACGAGCTTTGACCAGGCGGCTGTCGGCACCATTGGCGGTGACGCGCAACACTACCTGGAGTGGAAAGACACCGCGCCGCTGAAGGCTGCCGCCGTGGCCGCAGAGCTGAACCTCCCGCCAGATGCTGCGCTGTCGAGCCAGCAGAAGCTCATCGCGGGCATGCTCAGGCCTGAGCACCTCCTCGACATCATCAGGCACTTCACCCTGTACCAGCAGGTCAATGGGCGTACGGTGAAGGTCGTCTGCCGCTACCAGCAGTTCCGTGCGGTGCAGGCGTCGGTTCAGCGGCTGCTCATCGGGAAGACCAGGCGCCAGGACGGCGAGCACGACCGTCGCGGCGGAATCGTCTGGCACACCCAAGGCTCCGGGAAGAGCCTGACGATGGTGTTCCTGATGCGGAAGTTGCGCAGCCTCCCGCAGCTCCGCCGCTTCAAGGTGGTCATCGTCACCGACCGAAAGGACCTGCAGGACCAGTTGTCGGAGACAGCCGAGCTCACCGGCGAGACGGTCACGGTGGCGAGCTCCATCGACGCTGTGAAGAAGCTCCTGTCGGTCCACGGGCCCGGCATTGTGTTCGCCACCATCCAGAAGTACGCCGGGCGCGACGAGACTGACCCGAACGGCGAGGCGCCCGGGGACCTGGGCGTGCTGAACGAAGACGAGAGCGTGCTCGTGATGGTGGACGAAGCGCACCGGTCTCACTCGAGCGGCCTGCACGGCAGTTTGCTGAAGGCGCTCCCGAACGCAGCGCGCATCGGCTTCACCGGCACGCCCATCATCATGGGCGCGAAGAAGAAGACCGCGGAGATCTTCGGCGAGTCCATCGACCGCTACACCATCAAGGAATCTGAGGCCGATCACTCCACCGTCCCTATTCTGTACGAAGGCCGTACTGCAGATGGCGCGATCAGCGATGGTCGGAACCTCGACCAGCTGTTCGAGGACCTGTTCCGCGACCTCAGCAAGGATGAACTCGAGGCCATCAAGAAGAAGTATGGCACCGCAGGGACTGTCTTCGAGGCGGAGAAGCTCATCGCCGCCAAGGCGCGCGACATGCTGCGCCACTACGTCGAAACCCTCTTGCCGAACGGGCTGAAGGCGCAGGTCGTCGCCTACAGTCGTCTCGCGGCAATCCGGTACGTGGCCGCCTTCAGCAAGGCTCGCGACGAGTTGGTGGATGAAGCCGAATCTCTCGACTTGGCTACGCGGCGCCTCGACGACGAAGCGCTCCAGTCGCGACCCCAGAAGGTCCGGGTCGCTGTGAGGGCCTTCCGCAGCCTCGAGCTGCTCCGAAGTCTTGAGTTCGCCGCGATCATCTCGGGCAGCAACAATGATGACCCGAGCTGGAGCGAGTGGACCGACGCAGCTCGGATCAAGTCGCGCATTGCCAGGTACAAGAAGGCGCTGATTCACAAGGACCCAGAGAAGGCCGACCCGCTGGCCTTCATCATCGTGAAGTCGATGCTCCTGACGGGCTTCGACGCCCCGGTTGAGGGCGTGATGTATCTCGACCGCTCAGTTCGCGAGGCAGAGTTGCTGCAGGCCATCGCGCGCGTCAATCGCACCGGGCATGGCAAGGAGGTTGGCCTCATCGTTGACTACTTTGGCGTGGCTCGGCACCTGAAGGAGGCGCTGGCGGCCTACGCGGTTCAAGACATCGAGGGCTCGCTGAAGAGCCTCAGCGATGAGTTGCCGACGCTGCGCGACCGACATCAGCGACTCGTCGACCTCTTCAAAGAGCACAAACTGCCGGGTTTCTCCGATCATGAGCAGGCGGTGGCACTACTTGCGGACGAGAAGCTCCGCGCCGGCTTCACCGTGTTGCTGCGCCGTTTCCTCGAGATGTTGGACGTGGTTCTGCCTCGACCGGAGGCGCTTCCGTACGTGAAGGACGCGAAGGACCTCAGCTTCATCTACGCGCGCGCGCGGAATCTCTACCGCGTCGGAATGCCGCCCATCGGGAAGGGGGTCGGCGCCAAGGTGCGGAAGCTGGTCGATGACCACGTTGTGTCCCTCGGGATCGACCCGAAGATTCCGCCTATCTCCATCACCGATGCCGACTTCTCGAGACATGTTGAGTGCCAGCGCTCACCGCGAGCGAAGGCTTCTGAGATGGAGCACGCGATTCGGTACCACATCACGCAACACATGGATGAAGACCCGGTGCACTACACCCGGCTCTCTGAGCGCCTCGAGGAGTTGCTCAAGAAGTTCGGCGAGAACTGGGACCAGATGGCGATGGAGCTGGGCCAATTGGTGACCGAGGTCGAGGGCGGGCGCCAACGCGATGAAACCGGGTTGGATCCAGTGACGCAGGCTCCGTTCTACGCAGTTCTGCAAGAGGAGCGTAAGGCTGAGGGAGCGGCAACCGCCGGCGTCACGAGCGGGCTGATTGAGCACACGCGCGCGCTCGTCGAGGTCATTCGCTCCGAGGTTTCGGTCGTGGGTTTCTGGCGAAACACGATCGCGCAGCAGCGGCTTCGGGGGCAGGTGTTCTCTTTCCTCTCCGACAACGACCTCGTGCCGTTCGAGCGGGCCGGTGCTGTCGCGGATCGACTCATGGAATTGGCGAAGGCCAATCACGAGAAGCTGGTGCGTGCGTGACTGCGCTCGTCGTTGGTGACCTGAAGTTCTCCGTGCGTCGGAGTGAGCGGCGGCGCACCATGCAGATCACTGTAGAGCGCGACGGCTCATTGACGATGACTGCGCCGCCGACGTGCCAGCGCGACCAGCTTGAGCGTTTCGCTCGTGCGAAGCGGTTGTGGGTCTACGAGAAGCTGGCGCTGAAGGATGAGTTGCCGCCTTCAGTGAAGCGAGAGTTCGTGAGTGGCGAAGGCTTCCCTTACCTTGGCAGGAGCTACCGCCTGCAACTCGTTCGCGGTGAACGCGCCCCGCTGCGCCTCGAGGCGGGCCGCTTCAAGTTGCCTCGCGCTCAAGCTCGCGCTGGTGAGCAGCTCTTCACTGGATGGTATGTCGAGCACGCTCAGGTCTGGCTCGAAGCCCGTGTGGCCATGTGGGCCGAGCGACTTGGCGTCTCGCCAGCATCCGTCACCGTTCGCGACCAGGGCTATCGATGGGCGTCGTGCGCGGCGGGCGGCCGGCTCTACTTCCACTGGCGGGTCATTCAGCTGCCGCCACGCCTGATCGACTACGTCATCGTGCACGAGTTGGTGCATCTGACTCACGATGACCACAGCCCAGCCTTCTGGCGGGCCATGGCGCGTGTGCTTCCTGACTGCGATTCGAGGCGTGAGTTGCTGCGAAGACTAGGCGCGCAGTTGTAGGAATCCATCGCGACTGAGGGGGACGATGCCAAGCGAAGTTCGATTTGTTGCTGGTGAACAAGCGTGGGCGCGGATTCGAGACGGCGTTCGAAAGGGCCCTGCTCAGATCGCAGTTGCCTGGTGGGGAACGGCGATGTCCAAGCTCCTGCCGCTCAAGAAGGGCAGCGTTCTTGTGGTGCGTGCGGATCGCGTCACCATGGAACAGGGGCAGACGAACCCATTTGAGCTGGAGAAGTTGGTCAAACGTGGCGTGCGCGTGTTTCCTCTGAGAAACCTGCACGCCAAAATCTTTGTCTTCTCGGACTTCGCGGTCGTTGGTTCGATGAACGCGTCGACCCTGTCTTGGGATGGTGGTGTCATTGAGGCAGGCGTCGAGTTCACAGGGCGCGCTGTTGGAAACGCGCGAAGCCAGGTGATGCGCTGGGCGTCCAATGCACCCCTCGACAAGGACGACCTCAAGGAACTCAAGAGCCAATACAAGCCGCGCGCGGGGGTAGGAAGGCGGACCGGTTCGAAAGCCCCTCGTGTCGCCGAGATGGATCTCCCAGTTCTGCGCGTGTTGCGAACGGTTCGGCGCGACTGGGAGGACCATACCCACGACCGCTTCAATCGCGAGTCGCCCGCGCTGCGGAAGGCAGCTGCTCGTCAGGGCGAGACGCTCGAGGCCATCGAGTGGGACGGAAAGGTCGTCGAAGTGGGGCCTGACGAGAAGGCGCTTGAGATCTGTGAGGAGCGAGATGGTTCAGTCTGGATTGCGGCCCCCGCTCGAGTTCGCCAGGTATCCCCCACCAAGCATGGCCATCCCGAGAAACTCGTCTACCTGTCTCGAGCCGTTGGCGTGAAACGTCGGCGGATGACCGAAGTGGCGAAGTCGCTCGGCGCTGGCTCTCAGCTGGTCAAGCGCTTGCGAGCCGGGGGAAGAGTGTTCAAGGACCGCTCAGAGCTCGAGCGGATTTACCGCCTGTGGCGGGTGAGGAAATAGAACGGAGTTTGGCGCGGAACGGACGGGAGTGTTGGTCACCGGGATCCTGATGGAGGGTGAAGAATGAAGACGCAGAAGCACTCATTGCGGAAAGTCGTGAGCTTTCTGAACGACGAAGACGAGGATGGCGGGTTTTGGCTGCCCAATATTCAGCGACCATTCGTCTGGACCGAGGAGCAGATCTCGCGCCTGTTCGATTCAATTCTTCGCGAGTACCCGATTAGTACGCTGCTGATCTGGAAGACGAAAGCGCCGGTGCGATGCCGCAAGTTCATCGCGAACTACAAGGACGGCATCAAGCTCACTGACTTCTATGAAACGCCGACGACCAAGAAGAAGTGCCTCGTTCTTGATGGTCAGCAGCGCCTCCAAAGTCTCTACATTGCGTTGAAGGGCGCATACGAGGGGCGCGAATTGTACTTCGACCTCCTGAGTGGCGACGCCGCACCCCCGGACGACATGCGCTACAAGTTCGAGTTCTTCGGTGAGGGCGAGGCGACGTTCCCGTGGATGCGAATCAAGGACTTGGTCTTCAGTGGCGAGGACTCATACACCGCAACCGAGAAGGTGGTCTCGGCTGCAGGGCGTGTAGTCACGTCCGAGGAGCGAACTCGCTTGGGCAAGAACATCGCCCACGTCTTCAAGACCTTTCAGGATGACGACGGTATTGCGTACCAAGAGCTCGACAGCATCGAGAATGCTGACCGATACAAAGAAGATGACGTCGTCGAAGTGTTCATCCGAGCGAACTCCGGAGGAACGAGACTCGGGAAGTCGGACCTCCTGTTCTCACTCCTCAGCGCGACCTGGGACGAAGCCGACGCGAAAATGGAAGACCTGTTGGAGGATCTGAATCGACACGGGTTCGCGTTCACGCGCGACTTCGTCCTCAAGACCTTCCTGACCCTTCTGGACCAAGGCGCGCGCTACGAGGTGACGAAGTTCAGGAAGCAGGAGATTCGGGAACGCATCGAGAGCGAGTGGGAGAAGGTCTCGAACGCCATCAAGTGGGTGCTCGACTTCGTTCGGCAGAAGACCTTCATGCAGACGGATAAGGCGATTCCGTCGTACCTCGTTCTTATCCCCGTCATCTACGCGCGCTACCACTACCCGGACTCCCTCAACGCAGCAAAAGACCTCGACAGTCTTCTGCTGCGGACACTGATTGCCGGGGCTTTCAGCGGTGTTCCCGACCAGCTCATTGACGACCTCGTCGAGAAGCAGCGAACGCTGGGCAAGTGGGACACGACCGAGATGATCGGTGTCATCAGGTCGAAGGGCCGAAGCCTCGAGATCACTGAGAGCAGACTCTGGGAACTTGGCTACGGCTCAGACGGTATCCATCTGTTGTTCAACCTTTGGTACCGCGACTTCAACTACTCGCCTGCCTTTGACAACAACTTGCCGCAGGTGGACCACATCTTTCCGAAGAGCGTGTTGGCGACGGTGAAGGATCTGAACACAGCGACCGGTCGGAGGAACATTCAGCGATACAGACAGCCCGTGCGCGATCAACTCGCCAACTGCATGTTGCTCACGAAGGAGGAGAATGGTGCAGGTGGCAAGTGGGCTACCCTCGCGGAGGACTGGTTCAAAGACAAGCCGAAGGCGTACTTGGATATGCACCTGATTCCGCAGGACCCCGAGCTCTGGAAACTCGATCGTTTCGAGGACTTCATCGAAGCGCGGAAGGCGCTCATCAAAGCCAAGTTCAAGGATCTGCTCGTCGCTCCCGCGAGTGTTCCGCAAGCCGTAGCTGCTGTCGACCAGCCGGCCTCACCAAAGAGTTCCTGAGTCACCTTGGTGCTTCGCGAATTGAAACGCCCCGGAAACGCATTCGCGCTCCCGGGGCGTCGGTCTTCCGAACGGCGTCGCGTCAGCTCACTTCACCCGGCGAAGCACCGTCACCGCATTGCTCACACCCGACCCACCGACGTTGAACGTCACGCCCACCTTCGGGGTCTTCTTCGTCGGAGCCAGGCCAATCGGCTCCTCCATGAGCTGCTTGTAGACGAGGGCGTGCATCGAGGCGCCGGTGGCTCCGACGGGGTGGCCCTTGGCCTTGAGCCCGCCCGAGAGGTTGATGCTCACCTGCGCGTCATCGGGCCCGAAGCGGCCGTTGACGTAGTCGAAGCCCGCCTTGCCGTCGGCCGACAGCCCGAGCGCCTCGGTGGTGAGGATCTGGTTGATGCTGAAGCAGTCGTGCACCTCGGCGATGTCGATGTCCTTCGAGGTGATGCTGGCTTCCTGGAAGGCCTTGGCGACGGCGGCTTTGCCGGCCGAGAGCTCCCACTTGTTCTCGCGCTGCGACAGCGGCAGGTGCTCGACGGCGTGGCCGATGCCGGCGATCTCGACGACCTTCTTCTTCGTCGCCTTCGCGTTCTCGGTGGTGGTGATGACGACGGCCGCGGCGCCGTCGGTGACGAGCGAGCAGTCGTGCAGGCGAAGCGGAGCGGCGATCATCATGTTCGAGCCCTTGCCCGAGTCGGGCAGGCCCAGAATCGCCTCGGCCGTCTGCGGCCCGTTCTGCACGTGCGCGAGCGGGTTCTTCGCCGCATTCCGGTACATGAGCGCCGAGATGTGCGCGGCCTGCAGGCGCCACTCGCTCTCAGACAGCTTGTACTTCTCGATGTACGCCTTCGCGAGCTCGGCAAACAACCCGGGGAAGGTCATGCCCTTGCTGCCCTCTTCAGGCCAGTACGAGCACATGGCCAGCGTCTGCGTCATCGACGGCGTGTCGAGCAGGTTCATCTTCTCGACGCCGATGACGAGCACGTTCTTGTAGCGGCCCGACTCCACCGCGTACGTCGCGTCGTAGATGGCCACCGACGAGCTCGCGCACGCGGCCTCGGTGCGCGTCATCGGCTTGAAGCGCAGGGCCGGGTCGATGCTCGTCGCCAGCGGAGCCACGTGCTCCTGGTTCACGAACTTCGACGGCGAACACGCGCCGATCCACACCGCGTCGATGTCTTTCGCCGCAAGCCCCGCGTCGGCGATGGCTCCACGCCCCGCCTCGGTGATGAGCTCGTAGAACGACTTGGTGTCGATCTTCTTCTTGAAGGAGATCATGTCCTTCACGTCGATGAGCGACCCGAACTTCGTGTTGTACGCCCCGATGATGCTGACCTTGCTCATGGTTGTGTTTCCTTTGAACTCGAAGAGTGGATTTACTTCGCCAGGCCGTTGCTGATGAGCCCGCCGGTGATCTCGAGACAGGTGGCGTCGACGGCCTCGTTCTGCGCCGCGAACATGATGATGTCGGCGATCTCGGAGGGCTCGATGAGGCGGTTGATGTGCACGCCCTTCAAGATGCCGGCGAGGGCCTCCTGGTTCATGCCCTTCACCATCGGCGTGCCGACGTAGCCGGGCGCGATGGCCACGCAGCGACTGTTCTGAATGCCCTTCATCTGGAACTCGCCGACGAGAATCTTCGGCCACAGCGCGATGGCCGCCTTCGTCGAGGCGTAGTTGAGCTGGCCCGTCTGGCCGGCCTTGTTCACCGACGAGATGGGCACGAGCAGGCCCGCGTAGCCGTTGTTCGCCATGCGAATCGCCGCCTCGCGCATGGTGATGAACGAGCCGACCAGGTTCACGTCGACGACCGCCTTGAACTGATCGGTGGTCATCGCCTTCTTCACCTTGCCGGTCTCTTTATCGAGGTTGATCATCAGGCCGTCTTTGATGATGCCGGCGGCCGAGACGCAGATGTTGAGCGAGCCGAACTTCGAGATCGCCAGGTCCATCAGGTTGGCGAGGTCTTCTTCGTTGGTGACGTTCACCTTGAGCGAGGCGACCTGACCGCCGGCCGCGGTGATCTCGGCCGAGACGCGCTCGAGGTTCTTGCTGTCCATGTCGCCGATGACGACCTTCACGCCCTTGCTCGCCATCGACTTCGCGACCGACTCGCCGATGCCGCTGGCGCCGCCCGTGATGACTGCCACTGCTCCCTTGAGTTCCATGTGTGCCTCGCTCGTGATGAGTCGCGACGCATGGTGCGCCGCAACATGAAGCGAGAAGTGACAGCCTCTGGCCCTCGGGTCAAGCGATTGTGCAGTGCATCATTCTTTCCGCGGACCTACCGAATCGCGGTCACTTCCGACACGGAGCCCGAGCCCTCGGTCTTGACCGGGCCCACGCCGGGAACGAACCACAGGGTGTCGACCGCGTTGCCCGCGCCGTAGCCGTTGGGGCAGGTGGTGGTGGCCGTCGAGGTGACCTGGAACTTCACCGCCTGGAAGGTGCCGGCGGGCACGGTGACCGACTCGTTCGCGAGCACCGAGTAGCGCTTCTCGACCGAGCCGGTGCAGGGCGTGACGCCCATGAGGCGAATGGCCGTGGTGGCGGTGGCGGTGTTCATGTGGCCGACGGTGAAGGCGCTGGGCAGCGTGTCGAGCGGCGGGGTGTAGGTGGTGATGGAGCCGACGAGATCGGTGGTGGTGACCAGCTTCGATTGGGAGCAGCTGACGATGGCCTCGCTGGTGCTGAGCACGGTGCCGCCGGTCGAGATGGTGGAGGTGACGCGGTCTGCGTTCACGGCGGTGATGGTGGTGATGAACTCGTCGGTGCCGACGCGGGCCGTGACGCCGCGGCCGACCGTGTTGGGCAGACAGGTGGTCGCCGAGCCTCCGCCGCTCCCGCCATCGATCATCGTGGAGCCGACACACGCGCTCAGCGGCGTTGCGCAGTTCTGTTGAACGCACGCGTCGGTCTGGCAGCCGTTGGTGTTCGTGCAGTCGACGAGCGCGTTGTACTGGGCAAGCGCCGTGCTGGTGGCCTGCGCGCCACAGGCGTTGAGGCAGGCTTGATCGGTCTGTGAGCAGTTGGTCGCGCAGGTGACGAGCCAGGGGCAGTTCTGCGTGCCGCCCGAGGTGGTTCCGCCCGCGCTCCCGCCGCCGGAGTTGGTGAAGCCGCCGCCAGTGGGGAAGGGCGAGCCGCCCGCCGTTCCGCCGCTGCCAGTCGAGGACGAACACGCGAGGGTGACGAGGCTCAAGGTGCAGACGAGGCGAACCATGGGGACTCCTCCTTGCGCTCAGACTCGAAGAGTTCGCCCGCGGCCACGGTGGTAGAGAGGCGGCATGCACCGATTCACGAAGACGGCCTCGGCTCTCTTGATCATCGACAGTCAGGAACGGCTCGCAGCGGCGATGAGCCCGCCGCGGTTGGAGCGGCTGCTCAACCGAACGCTGGCCGCCATCGAGGGCGCGAAGGCGTTGGGGCTGCCGATCGTGGTGACCGAGCAGTACCCGAAGGGCCTGGGGCCGACGATGAAGGTCGTCTCGGAGCGCATTCCCGACTTCAAGCCAATCGAGAAGCTCGAGTTCTCGGCCTTCGTGCCCGAGGTGAAGGAGCGGCTGACCGGGCGCTCCAGCGTGCTCGTGACCGGCATGGAGACGCACGTGTGCGTGTTTCAGACCGTGCGCGCGTTGAGCGAGGCGAAGCTGACGCCGTACCTCGCGGCCGACGCGGTGCTGTCACGCAGCGAGGTCGACGAGCGCGTGGGCCTCGAGCTGTGCCGGAATGCGGGCGCGATGATCACCACCGTCGAGACGGTGTTGTTCGATGCGTTGGGCAAGGCCGGTGGCCCTGAGTTCAAGGCCATCTCGGCCGCGGTGAAGTGATCGAGACTCAGGCGTCGTAGAGCGCGTCGACGTACGCGCACAGCAGATCGCTCACCAGGCCCTTGAACGGCAGCGACGACGCGAGGCCGTAGACCGGCGCCATGCCGTCCTTCGCGGGCGGCGAGTCACGCACGGCATCGACCGACGCGCGCAGATCGCTCGCGAACTTCTCGGCGACGCCCGGCATCGTGTGGCGCAACGTCACGCACAGGTGCGCGGCAGCAGGGTGGGGCAGGCCATTGAGGCTCCAGCCGCGCTTCGCCATCTCATCGAGCACCCGGTACACGTCGACGACCTCGGAGCGGAACGCGATCACCCACAGCGGGTCGCCCACGATGCGCAGCTCGGGCATCGCCTCGATGCTCCGGCGAATCTTCCGGCCCGTCTCGAGCACCGCCTTCGTGTTCGCGACGTAGCCCTCACGCCCCATCGCGACCATCGTGGCCCAGGCCTGCGCGATGAGCGCTCCGGGACGGCTGCCCGCGAAGCCCGGTGTCACATAGAGCCCGCCCGTCCACTCCGGCGTCGTGAAGTACTGGTGCCGGCGCAGCGCGCGCCCGCGGTACAGCACCACCGAGCTGCCCTTCGCCGCGTAGCCGAACTTGTGCGTGTCGGCCGACATCGACGTCACGCCCGGCAACGAGAAGTCGAACCGCGGAATCGGGAAACCCGCCTCGTTCGCGAACGCGAGAATGAACCCGCCCAGACACGCATCGGTGTGGAACCCGATGTGTTTGTGTTTGGCAAAGGCCGACAGCTCTTCAATCGGGTCGATGACGCCGTGGGGAAACGAGACCGCCGAGCCGATCATCACCAGCGTGTTGGAGTCGACCGCCGCCTTCATCGCGTCGACATTGGCGCGCCCATCGGCGTCGACCGGTACGCGCCGCATCTCGACGTCGAGGGTGTGGGCCGCTTTGTCGAACGCGGGGTGGGCCGACACCGCCGCGACGATGTTGCCGCGTTTGATGCCGCGCACGTTGCGCCCGTGATCGCGGTACGCCTTCATCGCCAGCATGATGCTCTCGGTGCCGCCAGAAGAGAGCGCTCCGCAGACGACCTTCTCGTCGTCGTCGAGCTTCGAGTCGCCGCCCATCAGCTTTGCGGTGAACGCGACGATGTCGGCCTCGAATCGCGCCACCGACGGCCACACGTCGGCGTGCAACGGGTTGGCCTGCGAATAGAGCGAGTACACTTCGTCGAGGAAGCGCAGGTGCGCCTCGTCTCCATGGTACACGCCGCCTGAGACGCGGCCGTCGCGCCACATCGGCGCTTCGCGCGTCGACAACATCTTCAACGTCGCGAGAATCTCTTCCTTGCCAAGGCCCTTCGCCGGGAGCGCGTCGAACGCGAGCTCGGTCGGGCGGTGTTTGCGCACCGACTCGCGCATCGAGTCGCTGACCTTCTTCTTCTCGGCGCGAACCATGTCGCCGACGAAGGGAATCTTGTCGAGCACACCCTCGATGCGGCGGGTGAGGCCCTTCGGCAGGCGAGAGAGAACGGCGTTTGCGGCGTCTGGAATCTGCATGTCAGTGACCACCCGTGAAGCGACGCGAAATGGATCTACGGTGTTTGAACTCTGCGAGGAATTGTTCGAAGCGCTCGTCGAAGAGGCTCTTGTATTGGGCGCGCGGCTCCCAGGTCTTCGCGATGGGCACCAGCGGGTTGACGTCGCTCCACGTGAGCAACCCGAGGGCGACGAGCGCCGAGATGCCCGCACCGCGCGCGTTCGTCATCTGGGGATCTTCCGCCTGGCGCACCGGCCGGCCCAGCACGTCAGCCTGAATCTGACACCACAGGCCCGAGCGCGCCCCGCCACCCACCACCGTCACGGCCTTCAGCGGCCGCCCGAGGTTCTCTTCGAGGTGCTTCTGCAGCCAGCGCGTGTTGAGCGCCACGCCTTCGAGCACCGCGCGAATGAGATGGCTGGCGTTGTGCTCGAGTGAGAGCCCCGCGAAGCCGCCACGCACCATCGGGTCGTCGATGGGCGAGCGCTCGCCATGAATCCACGGCAAATACATGAGCCCATCACTACCGACCGGAGCCTGTTCTGCCTCGGAAAACAGCTCGGGGTAGTTACTGCGTTTGAGAAGATTCTCTGCCACCAGCTTGAGCCCGCCTGCCGCTGATTCCTGCTCATTGCAGAACAGATATCGGCCTGGAATCGCGGCCGGCAGTGACGCCATGTTGTGATCGAGATCCGACTTCTTGAACGGCACGTGCGCCAGCAGCCACGACGAAGTGCCAAGACAGAGGTGCGCGTCGAAGTCATCGACGGTGCCGGCGCCGATGGCGGCCGTGTGCATGTCAGCGCCACCCGCGGCGACCTTCACCTTCGTCGACAGCCCGAGCGCGGCGGCCGACTCGGGAGTGAGCTCGCCCACGATGGAGGCCGAAGGAATCAGCTCGGGTAGCTTCGAGCGCTCGAGCTCGGTCAGCTTGAGCATCGCGTCGTCGTACCGAATGGCGTTGATGTCTCGATTGTCCGTCGCCCAGTGCAGCACGATGGAGTCGAAGCTGGCCGCCATGCGCCCGGTGAGCTTCTGGTTCACCCAGTCTTTCGGCTCGAGGAAGCAGTGGGCCGCGTCGTACGTCGCGCGCTCGTACTTCTTGAGCCACGCGATGTGCCCGACCGGGTCTTTCCCCGAGAGGCTCGGCACGCCGCCGGTCTTCCGAATCCAGCTCAGCGCCTTGACGATGCCGTAGCCGTCGACCGCCGGAAACCCGCCCGCGATGCGGCGGTTCTCGTCTTTGCCGCGAGAGTCCATCCAGATGAGCGCTGGCCGAATCGGAGTGCCCGCCTTGTCGACCGCGACCGTGCCGCCCCACTGCGACGAGAGCGCGATACCGACGACCTGCTGCGGCTTTGCGACCCCGCGCGCCCACAACGCCGAGGTGGCCTTGACGATCGCGGCCCACCAGTCAGCGGGGTTCTGCTCGGCGCCGCCACCCGGGAGCATCGACACGCCCAGCGGCACGACCTCACTGTCGACGACCGCGGCACGCGACGAGATGACTGCCGCTTTGAGACCCGAGGTTCCGAGATCGAGCGCGAGCACGGTGGCGTCTGACATGGCGCGAGGGCTTTACACAGCTGGCCTCTTTCGCACCCTCGGATTTCGGAACCGACGGCTCAGTCGGTGAATGCCGGCGCGTCGACCGAGGGAAGTGCGCGGAGCGCCTTGCGTTTGGTGCAGTCGGCGTCGAGGTCGATGCGCTCGAGCACCTTGCCGCCAAGGAAGCGCAACGCAGAATCGCTCGTGTCCCCGTCGACGGTCAGGCGACAGCCCAGCACCGGCAGCTTCTTCGGCGACCTGCTCGTGGGCACCTCGTCGCTCCCGTCGCACTCGGCCGCCGGTGGGCTGAAGCGAAGATCGACTGAGTGAATGGTCGCGACCTCGGCCCAGCACGACAGGAAGAGTGCGTGCGCGCCGTCTTCGGTCTTCGCGGGCGCGGTGAGGCTGGCGGCCGTGTACGTGCGATCGTCGCGCGTGACCTCGATGCTGTTTCGTTTGCGCGTCACCACGGTGCGGAGCGTGGTGGGCGCCTTCTTGGAGACGAGTGAACCCGCCAGGTCGCGCAACACCGTGGTGCCTTCGGGGAAGAGGCTCCAGTCGGGCGCGGGTGGAGTGGCTTCGCGAAAGCCAGTCACCGGGCAGTCCTCCTTCCAGCGGGTCCATTCGACGCCCGGCGCTGCAGAGAAGAAGAGCGAGTCGTATTGCGAGAGGCCGTGCAGATCGTTCGCCAGCGTGCACGAGAGGCCGGTGACGGTTCGGGTGGTGGTGGGCTCCCAGCACGAGGCCGTCGAACAGCGTTGCTCGCAGAGATCGCACGGCGGGCGTCTGACGATGGTGGCGGCTGCGACGTGCACGGGCCGCGTCGCCGGTTTGCAGGTCATGGCGACGCCCTCGAAGGTCCACACGTTCTTCTTCATCGTGCCCGTGAGGGTGTGCGAGCGCTCGGGCTGCGGTTGCCACACGTTCGGGTTGAACCGGCGGCGCTGCTCGGCGGGCGGCTGCTCGGTGACGATGACGAGCGTGGCCGCGCCGTCTTTCTCCGTCGTGAGGGTGAGCGTCGTGCGGCCCCACGGGCCTGAATAGAAGCCGGGGTTCCAGTTGGTGGCGACGAGCGGCTGCGCGCTGGCGGTGGTGGCGACGAGACAGAGCAGGGTGGCGCGCATGGCGGGGGAGTATGGTCGAAAGGAGTGGAGAACTTCATCGACGCAGGTCCTTCGAGTGCGCTGGCCGAGAAGCAGAAGCTGGTGGTCACGGTGGGTGTGCACTCAGTCGCGCTCGTTCGTGTCGGCGGGCGTGTCTACGGCGTCGACAATCGGTGCCCGCATCGCGATGGCGAGCTGGGCTTCGGCGACCTCGACGGGTTTCACCTCTTCTGTCCGCTGCACGCGTGGGTGTTCGACGTGCGTGACGGGCGCGGGTTCTTTCCGAAGGGCGCCGAGGTGGCGTGCTTCGAGGTGAAAGAAGAGGGCGGGCGGTTGCTGGTAGCGACGCGTGGCGTGAAGCCGAGCCAGACGGGCAACTGGCCATGATGCTCAGAGCGTCGAGTCGACCTGTGGGGGCAACGCCGTCACCGCCATTCCCGGCACGTGCAGGAACGTCTTCATCAACAGACGCAGGAACTCACGCACCCGCGTCGGAGTGAACTTCGCGGTCGGCACCACCGCGCTCACCTCGAGCGAAGACGGCGGCGCGTCTGGCAGCACCACGATCAGCTTCCCGCGTCGCAGCTCCTCTTCGACGAGCCAGCGCGTCACGAGGCCGACGCCGAGCTCGCCGAGCAGCGCCTGCTTCAAGGTGATGGCGTTGTTCGACAGGTACGACGGCGCCATCTCGACGCTGATGGAGTTCGCGCCCCACGGCAGCGTCAGGGTGTTCCCGCTCGGCAGCCCGCTGAAGCGCACGGCGCGATGGTTCGCGAGCTCGTCGGGGTGCCGCGGCACGCCGTGCTTCTTCAAGTAGCCGGGCGCGGCGACGAGCAGCCGCTCCATCGTTCCCAGGCGACGGCGCACGACCGAGGCGTCGGTGATCGTTCCGAGCCGAATCGACAGGTCCGCGCCTTCGGTCACCAGATCGACGTAGCTGTCGAGCAGCGTCAGCTCGCACCGCACCTGGGGAAACTTGCGCTGAAACGCGACGGTCGCGGGGCCGAGGAACAGCTCTCCCAGCACCACGGGCCCGTGCAGCTTCAACGTGCCGCGCGGAACATCGCCCTCCGCCACTTCGGCGTGCGCCTCGTCGAGCACCGCGAGCGCCTGCCGGCAGCGCTCGTAGTACCGCCGGCCCGCTTCGGTGAGCGTGAGGGTGCGCGTGCTGCGCAACAACAGCCGAACGCCGAGCTCCTCTTCCATCGCGGCGATCGCCTTGCTCACGGCCGGCTGGCCAACGCCGATGTCGGCTGCCGCCTTCGACAAGGTACCGCGCTCAACCACCTTGCTGAACAGTCGCAGTCGCTGGAGCTGGTCCATGACTCATTCCACCGTGGAATGAACGATATGGCCAGCGGCGACCTTCCCGAGTTCCAAACCGGCTCCTACCTTGCGCGCACACCTCAACACCGGAGAGCACGAATGAAGATCGCGGTCCTTGGCACTGGAATGGTCGGAGAGACGATTGCCTCGAAGCTGGTCTCGCTCGGGCACGAGGTGCGCATGGGCTCGCGCACCGCGACGAACGAGAAGGCGGCGGCGTGGGTGAAGAAGGCGGGCGCGAAGGCCTCGGCCGGTTCGTTCTCTGACGCTGCGTCGTTCGGTGAGCTCGTCTTCAACTGCACGCTCGGCAGCGGCTCGGTCGAAGCGCTGGTCATGGCGGGTGAGAACAACCTCGAGGGCAAGACGATCATCGACATCTCGAACCCGCTCGACTTCTCGAAGGGCATGCCGCCCAGCCTGTTCGTCGGCAACACCGACTCGCTCGGTGAGCAGCTGCAGCGGCGCTTCCCCAGGGCGCACGTGGTGAAGGCGCTCAACACCATGAACTGCAACATCATGGTGAACCCGCGCCTGCTACCCGACACGCACCACACCTTCCTGGCCGGCAATGACGCGGGCGCGAAGGCGAAGGTGAAGACGCTCCTCGCGCAGTTCGGGTGGAAGGACGACGAGGTGCTCGACCTCGGAGACATCACCAACGCGCGCGGCTGCGAGAGCGTGCTCCCCATCTGGATTCGCATCTGGGGCGCCACGAAGAACGGCGCGTTCAACTTCAAGATCGTCGCCGCGAAATAGTCGTTCATTCCACGGTGGAAGAGATGCGGCTGCGCCCGTCTCGATAGCCATTCACCGTCTCAGGCCTTACCCTGCCGCCTCATGCCGACGGCGGTGGTGACAGGCGCAGGAATCAGGGTGGGCCGGGCCATCGCGCTCGCGCTCGGCGCGGCAGGCTTCGACGTCGTGCTGCACGCGAACCGCTCGGTCGAGCCCGCCCTGAAGGTGAAGACCGAGCTCGAAACCCTCGGCCGCCGGGCGTGGGTCGAGTCGGCCGACCTCTCCGACACGGAAGCAGTCTCGAAGCTCGCGCAGCGAATTCGCGCGTCGCACCCGGCCATCGACCTGCTCGTCAACAGCGCCGCCGCCTACGCGCACGTCGACTTCGCCGACGTCACGCCCGCGCAGCTCGACCTCATGTGGAAGGTGAACGTCGCGGCGCCGTTCTTCCTCACGCAGGGGCTGCTGCCTGCGCTTCGTGCCGCGAAGACCGCCGGCGTCGTGAACATCACCGACATGGCCGTCTCGCACGCCTACACGTCGACGCACTTCTTCTCGCACTACCTCGCTGCCAAAGCCGGGCTCGATCAGCTGACGCGCTCCCTCGCGCTCGAGCTGGGGCCGGCCATTCGGGTGAACGCCGTCGCGCCCGGCCCCGTCGCGATGGCCGCCGAGACGACGAGCGAGCAACGCGACGACATCTTGAAGCGCATTCCCATGAAGCGTGAAGGCAGCCCTGAAGACGTGGCGCGCGCGGTGGTGTTCCTCGCCACGGCCCCGTACATCACGGGCCAGACCCTGCGCGTCGACGGAGGCTTGAGCGTCGCATGACCGACACCGACGTTCAGCTCTGCGTGCTCGAAGTGGGAAACGAGACGTACGTCATCGATCTCAAG
>JAACJQ010000034.1 GCA_016879935.1 Archangiaceae bacterium
GCTTGAGGGCGGGGGTGAGGTCTATCGAGAGTGACGCGTTCGACGAGAGGTGCACGTCGCGCGTCTCGGGTTGGTGGCCGTCGAGGGCGAAGGCCAGTCTGAGCGACTCCACGGGCGCCAGCTCGACACGCAGGGGCGTGATGCCCAGCTCGGCGTTCGAGTCGGCGCGGGTCACCTTCGCGCCCGGAGGCGTGCTGGTGACGTCGAGCCAGACCTTCGCGGGCGGCGGCGGCACGACTGGCTCGAGCACGGCGGCCACGGGCGGCGCCTTCACCGGCTCGACGGGCGGGAGCGTGGGCTTCTCGGCCGGCATGAAGAGCGCGACCCCTGCAGCCAGCAGCGCGAGCACCACCAGCGCGGCCACCACCATCGGCGCCTTCGACTGGCGAACGACGAACGAGTCGTCGGGCTCGTCCTGCCGTTGCGTCGGCAGCGCGGGCTGCATGGGCATCGGCGTCGGAGCGAGCGCGCGAATCTCTCCGCCGGTGACGAACGGCTCGAGCGCGGTGGCGAGCTCTTCGGCCGTCTGGAACCGACGCTCCGGCTCCTTCTCGAGGCAGCGCGTGACGATGCGCTTGAGCGTCGGGTGAATCGGCTCGCCCAGCGCGTTCTTGTCGGGCAGCGCGGGCGGCGGCTTGCTGCTGATCTCGACGACGAGCTTGCCGAAGGTGTCTGCACGAAACGGCTGAACGCCCGCGATGAGTTCGTAGAGCACGAGGCCCACGGCGTAGATGTCGGCGCGGCGATCGGTGGTGGTGCCCAGGGCCTGCTCGGGCGCCATGTACTCGGGCGTGCCGATGACGATGCCGGCGGCCGTGCCCGACTGGGGAATGTCGCCGATGGGCTTGAGCAGCTTGGCGATGCCGAAGTCGAGCACCTTGAGGAACTCGGCGTCGTCGCCCCGCTTGTGCAGGAACATGTTCTCGGGCTTCACGTCGCGGTGCACGACGCCGATTTGATGCGCCGCGTGGAGGGCCTTCGAGAGCTGGTACCCGAGCCGCACGGTACGGGCGACCGTGAAGTGCTGCGCCATCACCTCCGAGAGCGGCTTGCCCTCGAGCAGCTCCATCACGCACCACGCGAGCGAGCTGCCGTCGGGCTGCAGCTGCTCGCCGAAGTCGAAGACCTCGACGATGTGCTCGTTGCGAATCGCGTTCACCGCGGTGGCCTCGGCGATGAAGCGCTGCACGAGGTCGGGGTTCTTCGCGTGCTCGGCTTTCAGCACCTTCACCGCGGCGGTGCGGCCGATGCGCTGGTGCTTCGCGAGGTAGACGGTGCCCATCGCGCCTTCACCCAGCACCCGCTCGAGGTGCCACGGGCCCAGCTCGGTGCCGCTCAAGTCGTAGTCCATCGACTCGACGACGGCGTTCGACTGCGAAGGAGAGGTGCGCGAGGGCGAACTCACCGTCTGCTCCAGACGAATCGGAGACTCGACACCCGTGAGGAGACTCTGGCCCAGCGGCGAAAGACGCACATCGATGAAACCCGCGACACCGTGAGTGGTTGCGTGGGCGCGCTCACTGTAGCCCCGATGCCGTGGCCCGGCTGGAAATAGAGCCGCTTGCCGGGTGTGTGGGGCCCTGTGCGTTCAGGCTGGAGGAATGAGCGCGGTGCCGACCGTGCGCAGCACGACCGCGAGCACCAGTCCACCAATCGCCCCGGCGAGGATGAGGCCTTTGCGGCGGTGCTCGAACTGCGTGAACGCGTACACCACGTTGTAGATGGGCAGCAGCAGCACCATCACGCCGGTGCCCAGGCTGCGCTGAAACGCGTGCGCGAAGATGAGCACCCAGCACACGACGGCGACGAGCTGGAACACGAGACCGAGCAGAACGAGCGGCACGAAGAACCTCGTAGCACCACTCGCCTGCTCAGGTCTTTCTGCTCAGTGCGCGAGGCGCTGCTTGAGCTCGAGCAGCCGCTTCTTCAGATCGAGGAACACCTCGTCGGTGACGATGGCGGCGCTGCTGGCTGCACGCTCGAGCTGCGGCTCGAGGCGCTCCCACTCCGACTTCACGTCCATGCCTGCGAGGTGCAGCTTGAGGCGAACCTCGTCGGAGAGGGCGCGTACGTCTCGCTCCAGCGGGCGGACCTCTTTCTTCGGCTCTGGCTTGTTGGTCGTCATGACAGCCTCCTGCGCGTGCGTCGAAGAGGGGCGCACGCGCGACAGGTCGTTCAAGGTGTGTGCCTCAGGCCAATCGTTCAGAAGTCGTGGGCCGCGCCTCGCGACGAGGTGCATGGCTTGCGTCACCGCCGGCGTTTGCGCGTGGCGATGAGCTCGAGCTTCTCGGCGCGCGTCAGCTGCTTGAGCGCGTACTCCTCCCGCAGCGCGCCCGGCTTGTCGCGTTTGCGGCGGCTCCAGACGAGCGTCACCGGCCCTCGCGAGCGGGTGTAGCGAGCGCCCTTGCCCGTCGAGTGCGCCTCCACCCGTCGCTCCAGGTCGTTGGTGATGCCGGTGTAGAGGGAGTCGTCGGCGCAGCGCACGATGTAGACGAACCACGGCATCGGCCGTCGACCATCGCAGCGTCAGCCGCGCGGCGTCGAGCGCTTCGGCAACACCGACGGCACCTCACGGCCCAGCACCCAGTCGTCGAGCACCGCGTCGTTGAGCGCATCACCCACCACGTAGAGGCTCGACGCGAACGCGCCCGCAGCGACCGGCTCCTCGCACGTCATCACGCCGGGCGACAGGTACGACGCGTGACAGAAGCGGGCGGCGTCTGCGTCGAGGCGCACGAAGCCGACGTGCAGGTCGAACCCCACGACGAGCAGCTTCGCGTCGGGGAACGCTCGTCGCATCGACGCCAGCGCCGCGGCCGAGTCCTTCGGCTTGAGCCACTCCACCTTCGTGCCCCGGGCCAGCGTCGACACGATGTACGCCGACGCCTGCTGCGCCAGCTTCACCCGCTCGAGCTTGAACGAGGCCTGCTCGAGCACCGTGGTGACGAAGTACCCGCAGGCGATGGTGCCCTCGCGCGGTGTCGTGGTCGTTCCAAAGAAGGCCCACGGCGTGCCGCTCCACGAAGGAAACGCGACCTCGTCGAGGTACTTCAGCAGCGCCTGCCGCGCAGCGAGCCGGGTGCCCGCCTTGTCCTTCTTCCAGGCCCTGGCGAGCTCGACCCGCTGCGCCTCGAGGGCGAGGCGGCCGTCGTCGTACCCGGGCGCAGCAGTCAGCGTGATGGCGAGGAGCGCGGTGAGCATGGCCTCGTCTGACGCCGTTCACCTGCCCGGTCGTTCCCCGCTGTTGCACGGCAGGGCCGCATTCCCCACAATCGACCGCGAGATGGCAGACGAGATCGACGACCGCACGAAAGACGTCCTCAAGGCCGTCGTTCAGGAGTTCATCACCACCGGCGAGCCCGTCGGCTCCAACCAGCTCACGCGCCGCAGCGAGTTCGACGTCTCGCCCGCGACCATGCGCAACGTGTTGGCCGAACTCGAAGAGCTCGGGTACCTCGAGAAGCCGCACACCTCGGCGGGCCGCGTGCCCACCGACCACGGCTACCGCTTCTTCGTCGACTCCCTGCTGCAGCTGAACGAGCCGTCACCCAGGGAGCGCAAGGCCATCGAAGAAGGCATCGCCCAGACGACGGTCGAAGAACGCCTGCAGGAAGCAGGGCGCGTGCTGCACCACCTGTCGCGTCACGCCAGCGTCGTGCTCATTCCACGCCCGTCGGCCGCCACCCTCACGCGCATCGAGTTCGTGCGCATGAAGGGCGACAAGGTGCTGGCGATTCTCGTCTCGTCGGGCGGGCAGGTGCAGAACAAGCTCGTGTCGGTCGACTTCCCCGTCACCACCGAAGAGCTCGCCGCGTCGGCCAACTACCTCAACGAGATTCTGCGCCAGGGCCTGCCCATCGAAGAGGTGCGCGGCCGCATTCTGGCCGAGCTCGACAGCGAACGCGCGCAGTACGACGTGCTCGCCGCCCGCGCGCTCCAGCTCGGCGCCGCCGCCACCGACGTGTCGTCGAACGAGCGCCTCGTCGTCGAGGGCACCGGCTCGTTCCTCGAGCAGCCCGAGTTCGCAGACGACGTCAAACGCATGCGGGCCCTGTTCCGCGCGCTCGACGAGAAGCACAAGCTGCTGCAGCTGCTCGACCGCGTGCAGCGGGCGAGGGAGATGCAGATCTTCATCGGCGCCGAGAGCGAGTTCTCGTCTCAGGGCGACGTCAGCGTCATCGTCAGCCCCTACGGCCCGCCCGAGACCGTCGTCGGCACCGTCGGTGTCATCGGCCCAACGCGAATGAACTACCAGCGCGTCATTCCGCTGGTGAACTTCACCGCGCAGGTGCTGTCTCGCGCGCTCGAAGACGAGTGAGGTCGGTCAGAGGTCGCGTCGAGGCGTGAGCAGCCGGGGACCGTCCATGGCCACGAACTCATCTGGGCTCCCGGGCGCACCGTGGTCGATGTCGGTGCGGAAGGTGAGCAACGCCTTCGCGGCCCTGCCGCCTGTCGCGTCGGCCCGACACTGACGGGCTCACCTCGGGCAATCAACGCGTCGCGCGAGACGTCGCGGCCTGGAGCGCCAGCGAGAGCTTCGCGGCCCGAGCCAACCTTCACCAAGCGCACCAGCTGGTACACGCCACCGAAACGCGGGCCGCGCGAAGTGAAAGGCAATCGTTCAGTGCTTCGCTTTTCGGAGCACGCCGACCTCGAGCGCCTCGAACCAATCGATGAAGCGCATCACGTCGTCGCCGCGGTAGATGGCGCCGTGCTGCGGGCACAACATCGTCGGCTTCAGCGCCCGCGCGCGGTGACACCAGTCGTTCTTCGCCGCAGCCGAGCCCATCCACCGTTTGTGGAAGCCTTCGGCCAGCTTGATGTGTTCGCTGAAGTTCTCGACGAAGAGCGGCGCTTCGGGAGGCTGGAGCGCCGCGCCCACGTCGCCCGTGAACAGAATGCCCGCGTCGGCATCGAACAGGTGGAAGTTGCCCGACGAGTGGAGGAAGTGGGCAGGCACCGCCTGCAGCATGAAGCCCCCGACCTCGATGCCACACCCCTCGTCGGGAATCGGCACCAGCGTGCCTTCGTCGCCGCCGAAGTGCGGAATGAAGGAGCACCACAGCCAGCTGGTGTGGCACTTGATCGCCGGGTTGAAGTCGAGCCACAGCGCGAGCGACGAGATGACGTCGGGGTCCTGGTGGCTCGAGAAGAGCGTGTTGATCTTCCGCGGGTCCCACCCCTCGGCGATGGCGGCGAAGACGGCGGGGAACACCTCCTGCCCACCCGGGTCGGTGAGCAGCGTCGCGTCACCATGGCTGATCAGATACTCGTTCGTGTCGATGAGGTGGTTGGGCCTCGCGGGATCTCGCGCGACCACGCGCCACGAGTGCGCGCCCTTCTCGTACAGCGTGATCATCTTCTTCATGCGGCCTCCCTGGCCGTGCGAGCGAGTGGCACCAGCCGCTTGCCGATGCGCAACACCGAGTTGGCGTGTTCTCCGAATTCGCGGGCGACCTGCGAGAGCACCGCGCGCTCCCGATTCCCCGCTCCAGCAGCTTCGATCATGGCGGTGTGCGAGAGCACGATGGCCATCAACCCCAGCTGCGTGAGCGCTTCGAGCTCGACGATGGTGCGGTGCAGCTCGGCGAGGCGGGTCGTGCGTAGCTTCGCGTCACGAGTCGAAGTGGCGGCGAGGCAGTGCTCGAGCGCTCCGGCCGGAGAGAGCTGTGCCGCGCGCTCCATCAGACGCCGTTTGCGCAGCATCGTGCGGAACTGACTCTCACGAACCACCGACTCACCGCACAGCTTCTGCAGCGACTCCAGCTGCGTGCCGAGATCGTCGCTCCACCGGCGCATCTGATGCGAGACCTCACGAAAGCCCGCCAACCCCGACGACTGTTGCTTGGCGCTGCGCACCAACGCGTCGAGCGCCCGAATGCGCACCTGAAACGAGTGCTCGCGCATGTCTTTTGCGGCTTCGTTCAGTGCGACCACGACCGTCAGACCGTTCACCGAGCTCACGCCGCGCGATCAGAGCAAAGCCCGCGCCGCCGCCCCGCGCGTCAGACCTCTGACGAAATGGTGACTTCACTCAAGCGGACACACGACGTGTCGACGGGTTGGCGCGACCGGTCGGCCAGCGACTGCCGTGCTCCACGTCAGCGCTGACCCACCTGCTCACTTCGACTTCGGCCGGAAGACCTTCGGCGCTCGTTCGCTGCCCTCGAGGAAGGCACCGCCGATCAGGTCGATGCAGTACGGAATCGCCGGGAACACGGCCTCGAGGCACTCGCGAATCGCCGCCGGCTTTCCCGGCAGGTTGACGATGAGCGCCTGCTTGCGAACGCCCGCCGTCTGTCTCGACAGAATCGCGGTGGGCACGCTCTTGAGCGAGACCTGCCGCATGAGCTCGCCAAAACCCGGCATCATCTTCTCGCAGACCGCCTCGGTCGCTTCGGGTGTCACGTCACGCGGCGCTGGGCCGGTTCCACCCGTCGTCACCACCAGGCTGCACCTCGTCTCGTCGACGAGCTCGACGAGCGTGCGCTCGATGGTGGCGCGATCGTCGGGAATGAGCCGGTACTGCTTCTCCCACGGGCTCGAAAGCCACTCCGAGAGCGTCGCTTCGATCGCTTTGCCCGAGAGGTCTTCGTAGACGCCGGCCGAGGCGCGGTCCGACATGGTGACGATGCCGATGCGTGCGGGAGTGCTCATGCCCGACGGTTTATCGCGATGACGGCTCGTGGAGGCTCTGGCATATGGGCGCGATGACCATCAAGGCCGACAAGTGGATTCGCCGTATGGCGCTCGAGCGGAAGATGATCGAGCCCTTCGAAGCGGGCATGGTGCGCGAGACCGAGGGGCGCAAGATCGTCTCGTACGGCACCTCGAGCTACGGCTACGACGTTCGCTGCGCCGATGAGTTCAAGGTCTTCACGAACATCAACAGCACCATCGTCGACCCGAAGACGTTCGACCCGCGGAGCTTCGTCGACGTGAAGGGCCCCGAGTGCATCATTCCGCCCAACTCGTTCGCGCTCGCGCGCACCGTCGAGTACTTCCGCATTCCGCGTGAGGTGCTGGTGGTGTGCCTCGGGAAGTCGACCTACGCGCGCTGCGGCATCATCGTGAACGTGACGCCGCTCGAGCCCGAGTGGGAGGGGCACGTGACGCTCGAGTTCTCGAACACCACCCCGCTGCCGGCCCGCATCTATGCGAACGAGGGCGTGGCGCAGATGCTGTTCTTCCAGAGCGACGAGATCTGCGACACGAGCTACCGCGATCGGGGTGGCAAGTATCAGGGGCAGACCGGCGTGACGCTGCCGAAGGCCTGACCGCTTACCACCGTGCGGTGACGGGAGCCGTGTTCGCCCGCGGTGCCTGTGGACGCGCCGAGCACGACTTCAACCACCGCTCGGGTCGCGAGAGTCGAGCTCGCGCCAACCCCCGACCTCACCCGCCGCGCGCCGCCTGCAGTCGCCGGCCACGACTTCAACCACCGCCTGGGTGACGAGAGTCGCGCTCGCGCGCCCGCCCCCGAGCTCACAGCCGCCGACCACGACTTCAACACCGTCCGGGTGACGAAAGTCGTGGTCGCGCGCCCGTCCCGACCTCCCCCGCGCACCGCCTGCAGTCGCCGACCACGACTTCAACCACCGCCCGGGTGACGAGAGTCGCGCCCGCCCCGAGCTCACCGCGCGCGCCGCCTTCAGCCGCCGACCACAACTTCAACCACCGCCCAGGTGACGAGACTCATGCTCGCGCGCCGCCCCACCTCGCCCCCGAGGCCGACGCCGACCACGACTTCAACCACCGCCGGGGCCGCGAGAGTCGTGCTCGTCGCGGTGGCCCGATGCCATGGGAGTGGTTCGACACCGAGATCGCCGGCACTCCGCAAGCGGGTGAATACTCCCTGGAGCCACATCGTCCCGGAGCGACCATGCACCTTCGCCTCGCAGCGCTCGCTGTCGTCATCGCCTCGACGGCATGCACGCCCCCGCCGCCCGAGACCGAATGCGTGCGCAACAGCGACTGCGCCCGCGGTCGAGTCTGCCTCGACGGGCTCTGTGTCGACGGCGCCACGGGCGGAGGCAATGCCAGTGCTGGTGGTACGGCCAACGGCGGCGGGCAATCAGCAGCCGGAGGCCTGGCGTCAGCCGGTGGAGCCAGCGGCGGAGCAGTTGCGGGGGGCAGTGCCGGCGGCGCGCAGACGGCTGGAGGCTCGGCAGGAGGCGTCTCCGCGGGCGGTTCCGCAGGCGGCCAGGACGCGGGCCAACAGGACGGGGGCGTCGATGGCGGCAGCGCCGGTGGCGCCCCCGACGCGGGCTGTCAGTGCACCGACCTCGAGGAGTGTGTCGGGGGCCTGGTCTGCGTGCCCCGCTACGCGCTGCTGCAATGGCGCGCACCGGTCAATGGAACCATCTTCACCAGCGGAGCCAGCGTTCCACTCGAAGCGTCGCTCATTCTCTCGAACGGGCGCACTCGCAACGACCCGGGCTCGCTGCCGTTCGAAGCCAGTGGCGATGGCGGGCGGCTCACGGGAGTGCTCCAGCGCGTCGACGCGGGACTCTTCGCGACCAGCATGAGCTTCCCCGTTGGGACGTGGGCCGCGACCGTTGCGCTCCCCGACTCGGGCCTCGTCGACGGGCCGCTCACCTTCTCGGTCATCACGACGGACTTCTCGGTCTCCTGGGCACCGCCGCCCGTGCGCGTCGAGAGCCCCGGCCTGCAGCCCCACGACCCCTCGCAAGACGCAGGTACCTTCTTCCGGCGCGACGAGACCACGACCCTGGTCGTGACGAACGCGGCGGCGGCGACGAACGTCACGGTGACGGTGTTCGGGCTCTCGGGCGACGGTGGCACTCCCAGCCTGGCACTCGCCGCGGCGCCCTCGTGCGCGTCCTGCATCGGCTCGGGCTTCTGTGCGTGCTACCCGCTCGATCTCTCGCGCCCCGTGCTCGAAGCCTTCCGAGGCCGCTTCACGTTCTCGGTCAGCGGCACCGTCAACGGCACCACGGTCACGAACACGAGCCAGTCGCACCCGACCCGTCTGCCCACGCTGCCAGTGACGCGCTGGAAGTGGGCGTGGGTTCTCGGTGCACAGGGTGACGGAGGTGTCGCCGCAACCACGAACCCCGCCCTCGATCGCCGCGGGTCGCTCTACTTCGGCTTCACGGAGATCACCTCGGGCACGCCTTCGTCCGGGCTCAAGGTTCTGTCGCACCAGGGCGTCGTGCAGCTTGCGACGCAGACCGCCGTGGTGCCGACGACCGATGTCGTCATCTCGTCGACCGACTCCGGCATCGAGACGGCAATGGTGGGCGCGCAGGGCGCCGGCTTCGTCACGCTCGGCGGCGACGGAGGCGTCACGGTGCTCTGCGACCCCAGCGGCGGGCAGGGCTACCTCGTGTCAGGCCCCATCGGCCTCGTGCAGGTGCCCATGGCATTTCCGGGGCTGCTGCCCATCGAGCTGCCGTTTGGCATCGCGACCCAGCCTTTCACCATGCCGCGCAGGCTGGTGGTTGCGTCTCCCTTCTCTCCGTGCACGTACGTGCAGCTGACGCCGGCGAGCGCGTCGTCGAAGAGCCCCTTCTTCGCCACCGCACAGAACATCACCTTCGCGAGCAGCGAGAGCAGCACCGTGCGGCTCGCCAACACCAACGGAGTGAGCGTGACGCTCGCGGGCGCCGTGGCCCTGCCCTCGCCCCTTGGACCACTGGCCGATCTCTTCCCCACCCAGCACTTCTCGAGCGCGCAGGTCGCGATGGGCACGGCCGCAGGCGGCGCGTGGTGGACCGGCATGTCGACGGCCACCGCCCTCTCGGGGAGCGCCGCAGGTTCGGGCGCCGTCGCGAACGGAAACAGCTCGAACGTGATCTGGTACCCGACCGTCGACTCCGGGGGGCTCAAGCTGCAGTCGGTCGAGGCTTCAGATGCCGTGGGCCTCACGCCAGGCACCTCGATTCCCATCGCGCCCTCGGGCACGGCGTCGGTGGCGCTCGGGCAGGGAGGCGTCGTGCTGGTCGCCTCCGACAACGGCGCGCTGACGGTCGTGCAGAACGGTCGCATCGTCTGGGCGACGCCGTCTGACGCACGGCTCGGTGGACGGTTCTCCTCGCGCCTCATGCTGGACTGCAGCCGTGATGGTGCGAACGCTCCGATTCCGGGCAGGCCGGGCGTGGCCTACCTGCTCGGCGCGCCGCAGCAGGTACAGGCCATCATCACCGACTCACGCGGCCTCGACGTGAGCCAGCCGTGGCCGATGAACGGGCATGACCCGCGCGGCACGTACAACTCGAGCACACCCCTCGCGCCGTTTGCGTGCCCGTGAAGACGGTTGCGTCGGGCGTGGCGTACCCGCTCGCCGCGCCGGAGCATCATCACCAGCTCACGTGGCCACGACGTGAGCCAGCCGTGGCCGATGAACGGGCATGACCCGCGCGGCACGTACGACTCGACTCGCGCCGTTTGCGTGCCCGTGAAGACGGTTGCGTCGGGCGTGGCACCCGTCGCAGTGTGACGGCATGTCGCGGGCTCCCATTCCGACGTATTCCTTCGCGTTGGTGGTCGTGAAGGCAGGCCGCAAGGTGGCGCTGGTGCGTGATCGCCGTGATGGCGTGGCCTGGTCGCTGCCCGGCGGCCGCATCGCTCCCGGAGAAGAGCTGCTCGCTGCCGCGAGACGGTACGCAGCGACCGAAACCGGTATGCCCGTCGAGCTCGAGGGCGTGCTTCGGGTGCAGCACACGCTGGTCGACGGTGGAGAAGCACGCCTGCGCATCTGCGTGGTGGCCCGACCAGCCGACGACCGGGCGCTCAAGACGGTCGCTGACGAGCACTCGATGCTCGCCCAGTGGTTCACCCGTGAGCAGCTCGCGACACTCTCGCTGAAGAGCAGCGACGTGAAGCAGTTCGTCGATCTCGCGCTCGATGGGCCAACCTACCCGCTCACCTTGTTGAGCTGGGAGCAGTAGGGCCCGTGACGGTCACATCGTCGAGCACAGCCTCGCGCTTTTCCCGACGGTGAGCACGACTCCGGCCACCATGCAGGTGGCCGATGTTGCTCGGGCGGAAGCCGGCCTTGCGAGCCGATGGCGCGTGACTGCGCGCCGAGCAGCCGGGCGCGGACGAACTCGTGGTCACGTGCGTTTCGCGGCCAACGCGCATCTTCGGCCGGGGCGGTCGGTCGCTGCTCTGCGGGCCGCTATGCGGGCATGCCTGAGGGACCCGAGCCGAACACGACTTTGCCCACCCAATGGGTGGTCGAAATCGTGGTCGGATCCATGACGCGGCAAGAGCGCGTCTGAGCAGGGATGGTGGGGCTTCTCATCGGGCCAGAGTGTCCAGCATCGGCCCGGTCTGATGGTGGGCGAACCCGACGCAGTGGTGGGCATGCGGCCGGCGTTCAGCGTCGCCGGGCCCGTCCACGCGCCGAACACCATCTGGCCACCTGATGGGTGGTCGAAATCGTGGTCGCGTCCATTCCGCCGCTGGTGCGTACCTGCTGCCGGGATGTTTGGCGCTCCTCATGGGGCCGAGTGCATACCTTCGACGAGCGATCGGAGCCGAACACGACTCTGGCCACCAGATAGGTGGTCGAAATCGTGGTCGCGTGAGTTCCGCAGCCCGCGCGAATCTTCGGCCGGGACCCGGGCCGCTCGGCCGTGCTTCGCGCAGTCGGCCTCCTGTCAGTCGGGTGGAACGTGTGAGGCGACGGCGCGGGTGGAGGCCAACGCAACGGCGGCGCGTTTCGTACCGGCCTCGCGAACTCCACCCTCTGCGGGATGTGCGGGCGCGCCTGAGGGGCCCCAGCCGAACACCACTCTGCCCACCTGATGGGTGGTCGAAATCGTTGCGGCAAGGGCGCGCCGGCGTCCGAACGATTGGCCACCAGGCCGAAGTGCGCGCAGTCCACGAGCGACCCGAGCCGAACACGATTCTGACCACCTCCCCGGGGGTCGAAATCGTGGTCGCCTGCGTTCCGCTGCACGAGCGGGCCAGAGGGCCGGTGCGCGCGGTCCAAGGGCGACCCTTCCGAACACGATTCTGACCACCTCCCCGGGGGTCGAAATCGTGGTCGGTGCGTTCCGCTGCACGCGCGGGCCAGAGGACCGGTGCGCGCGGTCCAAGGGCGAGCCTTCCGACCACGACTCTGCCCACCTCCCCGGTGGTCGGAATCGTGGTCGCGGCCGTTCCGCGGCACGTGCGGGTCTGCGGCCGAAGGTCTGGTCACTGATCGGGCGGCGTGCACCCGGTCGAAGGTCGATCGGGCCGAACACGCTTCCGGCCCTCCCGGTGGTCGAAATCGTGGTCGTACTCCTTCGGTGGCGGCGACGAGTTCTTGCCTGCGAGGAACCGAACCAGTGCTCGCGCAAACCTCAGGGAACGCGCGCGAGCAGCACTCGGAGGGTGCCTTCGAAGTCATCGACATGCACCCAGTGGCCGGTCTCCAGGAGGTCGACCGTGCACCGCGACGACGAGCGGGCGGCCAGGGACTCGGCCCGTTCACGCTCGCTGACATCGAAGACCTTCGAGCGCGCACCAATGACGAGGTGAAAGCTGGGGCCGTCGCCGGCCGCGAGGCGCTCGAGCAGCGGCCAGCAATCCGTGGCGAAGTACGAAGCGAGCAGGCTCCGAATTCGGCTGAGCGAGAGGCGAAACCGAAAGCTCCCCTCATCGCGCTCGAGGTTCATGCCCAGCCACTGGCCGATGCCCTTGTCGATTCCCGCAGTGGCCAGATGGGTGACGAACGCCTCTCGCGAGCCGAACACTGCAGGAGCGTCTTCGAGCGTCGAAAGTACCTTCATCGTCAACTCGCTCCCGCGGAAGTCGGTGCGCTGGCCTGGGCCGCTGTCGAGAACGACGAGGTGCTCGAGGCCCTGAAGGCGCTCGGCGAGCAGCATCGCCACTTTGCCTCCAAAGGAGTGCCCGAGCACCGCGCGCACCGGAGCCACCAACGTCATGACCGTCTCGGCCACGTCGTCGGCCGCACGGGTGATGCTGTCGTCGCCTTCGACCGCTTGCGACTGACCGTGAGCACGCAGGTCGACGAGCACGGCCTGCCAACCGGGCCTCACCTCGACGAAGCGGCGCGCGAGGGTTCGCAGGTTGGTGCCCTGCCCGAGAATGCCGTGCAACAGCAGCAGAGACCGTTCGGCGGCGGGCGCAGAGGACGCGGTGACGAGTTCGAAGTGAAGGCGCACGACGGGTCGCTATCGCCAGAGCGCGGGCGGCGCAATCATGACGGCCGCTCGTCGCACGCGAACCTGTCCCCGCGGAGTCGTCGTGAACCCCACCAGAGAGCCCGCTGGTGCAAACCATGAGGGCAACCACCCCGGCGGTGGTTGGAGACGTGCTCGCGGGGCGCACCGGCGATCGATGTCAGCCCGCCCTGCTAGGACACTGATGGGGGCGTTCATGGGCGAGCGAGGGGTGCTGCGACTGGCAGCGCGACAGAACGGGGTGGTGGCGCGGGCGCAGGTGTTGGCGGCCGGGTTGACGGCACGGCAAATCGATCGGCGTCGAGAGAAGCGACTGTGGGTGTCGGTCTTCCCGGGCGTCTACCGAATCGAAGGAGCACCGCACACGTGGCTTCAGCAAGTGAACGCGGCTGCGCTCTGGGTCGGCGAAACGGGCGTCGTCTGTCACCGCACGGCGGCGGCGCTCTGGGGTCTGCCGCGGTTCACCGAAGCCGGCCCCATTCACGTCAGCCACCCGACCTCCCTTCCGCCTCCGGAAGGCGTGGTGACGCACCAGACCTCGCTCGGCCACCGTGACATCGTGCTTCACCAGGGTGTTCGAGTGACGACGCTGGCCAGAACGCTGTTGGACCTGGCCGCGACCGAGGCTCCGGCTGATGTCAGAGCGGCCGTCGATTTCGCGCTCGCACGCCGACGGCTGTCGCTCGACGAATTCCGTGCGCTGGTCATTCGCTCGAAGGGGCGCAGGGGCGTTCGTCTGCTCCGCTCGATGTTGCGCATCTTCGAAGGCGGAGACGGGCCGACGGAGAGCGAACTCGAAGCGCGCGTGATGGACTTGATCGATGCAGAGGGGCTCCCGCGCCCACGTCGACAGGCCAACCTACGGGTCGCGGGGCGATGGCGGAGGCTCGACTTCGTCTTCCCCGGAACCAACGTCGTCATCGAAGCAGACGGGTTTGCATGGCACGCGAACCCCATCAGCTTCGAGAAAGACCGCGAGCGGGCCAATGCACTCGCCGCTCGTGGCTTCGTCGTCTTGCACTGGACGTGGCAGGCGCTCAACGAACGGGGACCAACTCTGATCTCCGAGTTGCAGCGAGCACTCGAGCGCTGTCGTCTCCGAGCGGGCTGAGCGTTTCCGATCGGTGGCGCACTCGCTACGCGGTGTCGGCACGGTTGGCGACCCTCGCCACTCGAACGCGGTCCCTTCTTCGAACTGAGCCGAGCGGCGCCGAAGCGCTCGAGACCTGCGTTGGGCACGAGCGTCGTCGGCAAGTTCGTCGGGCATTGGCCGTTCAGCCGCGAAACGAACATGAGCCTGGCCACCAATGAAGTGAACGAACTCGTCTTCGCGGCCGCCGGACGCCACTTCGAAGCCATTCCACTCCGAGGCGGGCGGTCTGCCGAACGAGCACGAGTCTGGCCACCCCTGTGGTGGTCGAACTCATGTTCGCGCGTCGCTTTCAGTTCGTCGTGACCGTCGAGCCACCACTCGCATCGACCATCACGCTCTGCGCCCCTGTGATCGTCACCGTCGAACCGCCTGCCGCGGTGCCGGCCACGGAGTTGGTCGCGCGCAGCTTGCCGATGGAGCCGCCCGAGAAATCGACGGTGAGCCTGGTCGTCACCAGCCCTGTCGACGTCACGGTCGAGCCTCCCGAGGCGGTGATGGTCGTGTCAGTCGCCTGACCGCCCACGCTCAGGGTGCTGCCGCCGCTCGCCGTGAAGGTCGCGGTCGTGGTCGAGACACCACTGAGCGTCAACGTGCTGCCTCCCGACGCCTCGCCTTTCCAGGTCGTCGCTGCTGTCGCCGGAGCCGTCACCACGGAGCCTCCGCTGGCGCTCACTCCCTCGATGACGTCGTTCGAGATGGTCGCGCGAAGTCCGCGGCTGGTGCTGACGGACAAGCCCGGCTTCACGCGCACGATGAGCGTCTCGTTCTCGACCACCGTCTCGACGAGATCGACGAGGTTGTCGTCAGCAGTGATGGAGACGGAGCGGGCGCCAGTGGTCACGGTGGCCTGCACACCCGACTGAATCGACAGCTTCTTGAACGCGCCCAGGTCGCGCGTCTGCGTCGCGTCTCTTCCCGAGCCGACCGAACCAAAACAACCGGTCATCACCATGCTCGTCATCAACACCATCGTTCTCATGTTCCGACCTCCTCGAGTGACTTGCGACCCTTCGGTGCCAGCACGAGTCAGACCGATCACTTGAGCAGCGACGGTGGCCCGTACCAACCCTCCCGCTGGAGTGACACCACGCCGGGCAGTGCGCCACCAGCCAGGGCGAGCGACAAGCGCTTCACCTCGGCGTCCGACGACGTGAGGCCGAACGAGATCATCGCCCGCCCGCCCGTGATGGCCTCCATCACCACAGGCGCCGACTGAACGCGACCGTCGAGCACGATGAGCAGGCGCCTTCGCACGAGCTTGCCGGTGAGGTCGCCAAACTTCGTCGCGGTGGGGGCGTCGAACAGCAACGCAAGCTGCTGACGTCCGGTGTTCGGGTCGGGTTTCACGTCGGCCTCCATCAAGCGCGGCGCGAGGCACCCGGTCTCGTCGGCGACGAATGTGCGGAGCGGCCCATCGGGAGACACGCCCCCCACCAGCACCCTTCCCACCACGCCCGCATCGCGAGCCAACGCCAGGAGCAGCGTCGCGTCGGGCGACTGCAAGGCGCAGTCTTGTCGCTCCCCGTCTTCGGCCACGACCACGACTCCGGCGTCGACGGCGCAGAGTGTTCCAGCGCTCGGCGGCGCTTCCGGGCAGAACTCGAGCTTTGCCGGCAGGGTGAGCAGCTGACGAACGGCAGAGGTGTCTCCCTTCGCGTCGAGGTCGGGAATGCGCACGGTGATGGAGTGCGCGTCATCGGTGATGCGAGCGACGACCCCGAGCAGCGCGAGCCGCTTCTCAATCACGGGGCGCACATCGCCTTCCTTCGTGAAGACGAGCTCGTAGCCACGTTCGGGTTGCTTTCGCTTCGGGCACGCGGTGACCGAAAGACAACCGAGGACCAACAGGAGCGCACGTCGCATGGTCGCGTTTCTACTCCACCGTCGCGCCCAGTCAGGTCCTGGAGCGCGAGGACGAGCACGACTTCAACCACCCGTGTGGTGGTCAGGTTCGTGTTCACGAGGGCAGGAGCGGTCGCTTGCGGCGCCCAGCGGAGGTCAAGGTCGTGGCCGGAAGCTCGCGCGCGCACGACTTCAACCACCCGCGTGGTGGTCAGGTTCGTGTTCGCGGGCTCCAGGGCGACGCGAGGTCGTGGTCGGACGTTGGCGCGCGAGCACGACTTCAACCACCTGCGTGGTGGTCAGTTCGTGTTCGCGGGCCTCCAGGGCGACGCGAGGTCGTAGTCGGAAGCTCGCGCGTGCACGACTTCAACCACCTGCGTGGTGGTCAGGTTCGTGTTCGCGGGCCTCCACTGCGACGCGAGGTCGTGGTCGGAAGCTGGCGCGCGTACACGACTTCAACCACCTGCGTGGTGGTCAGGTTCGTGTTCGCGGGCGGAGGAGCGGTCTCTTGCGGCCCCCACGGAGGTCCGAGGTCGTGGTCGCACGCTGGCGCGAGCACGACTTCAACCACCTGGTTGGTGGTCACGTTCGTGTTCGCGGGCGGAGAGGCGGTCTCTTCCGGCTCCGCCCGTTCTTGACCACGAAGGCTGGCCGACGAACCCGACTTCAACCACCGCGTGGGTGGTTGAGTTCATGTTCGCGCACCTCGCTCGAGGCCAGCCTCGTCCTCGCGCCCCGTTCCACGACGCGGCGGCCTCATCAGGGAGGAATTCAGAGAACGGCCGCGAGCGTGTCGAATGCCTGCTGGGCCCGCTCAGCGGTCGGGCCACCCATTCCACGGCAACGGGGGATCGGTCGCATCCAGCGCGCCCAGAAAGGCGACGAGCTGCTCGAGCTCGGTCGTCGTCAGAGGCTCGCTCACGTGCGGAGCGAGCGCCCAGTGCGCCTCGACCGCGGCCTGCACCGTCTCGAAACGCCCGTCGTGCCCCCACGGCCCCGTCCGGGTCACGTTGCGCAGGGTCGGCGTGCGGTAGGCCCCTTCATCTTGCGGGCGCGCCGCGGGCAGCGCCTCCTTCTCGCCATCGAAGAACGCACCAGCAGCGTTGAACGGAGACGCTGCCAACGTCACCAGCCCCTGAGCCCGCGCACGAGGCGGCGTGTCGACCAACCCGATGGCATGAAAATCGTCGTCCGAGAACAGCGGCCCCGAGTGACAGACACCACAGCCGCGCGAGAGGAACAACGTGAGGCCGGCCTGCTCGCCGCTCGTGAGCGTCTGCGCACCAGAGACGGCCGCGTCGAAACGCCCGGCCCTGAACGCCAGCCGTCGTTGATACGCCTCGAGCGCCTTGCCGAGGTTCGCGACGACGAGGTTGATGGCGGTGCGATCGGCCTCCGCCATCGCCTCCCACTGCGGCAGCCCCGGCTTGCCCCTCGGCGGGAACCGGGCGCCGTCGTCGAGCGCCGGCAACGCACCGAAGAGCGCTTCATACGAGGCGCGGTACGAGGCCTTCACCCGATGCGCGAGCTCGAGCCGCGTGAAGTCCATCTCCTTCTCGTTCTCGAACGCGAGGAGCGGCTGCGACCACAACGAGTCCGCGCGCCCGTCCCACATCTGCCAGCGGTGCCACGCCGCGCCGTAGAGCGACGGGCTGTTCCGATCGACGGCCACGAGCCCCTGCGAGGTCGCGCGCCCATCACCGAACACCCGCTCCGGCAGATGGCACGACGCACAGCGCACGGTGCCGTCACGACTGAGGCGCGCGTCGAAGAAGAGCTCGAAGCCGAACAGGGCCGCGCGCTCGTCGTCGGCGACCCGGTTGCCCCGTGCGGGAGGCGGCGACGGCGGCAACGCCAGCGCGGCCAGCGATTCGCACTGTCTCGCTGACAGCCCAGGCACGCGCGGGCACTCGACGCACGCACAGAGCCATGACAACAACCCCACCATGAAGAACGCACGGAACACGCCATTCACTTGGACTGAAATCGGCTTCTTCGCCAGTGCCCTCGCGCTGGCGGCCGGTTGTTCGGGCATCGCGTCGAACGAGCCGCTCCCCACGTCGGAGACGCCCATCGACATGCCCGGCCAGCAGCCGGCGACCGTCGTCGACAAGGCGACGAAGCCCGACGCCGAAGACGGCACCGCGTTCGGAGGACCCGACGCTCCGCTGCTCGACGGTGTGCAGGTGCTCGCGAACCGCGACAGCGCGGTGCTGGTGCTGCCCGCCGTCACCGGCGCCGTCGACTACCGCGTCTTCCGATTGCCTGCGGGCGCGCGCGCCACCATCGACGGCATGGGCGAGAAGGTGACGGGCACGACGCTCTTCTGCGCGGGCTACCGGCAGCACAACGACAAGGCGGCCGCGACGCGAGAGCTGCTGCGCGTGGTCGAAGTCACCGACCTCTCGGGGCCCACGCAGCTGGTGGTCGAGGCCATCGACACCGCCTGCCCCTTCCCGGGTCTGCTCTCGCCCGTACACGTCGACCTGAAGGTCGGCATCGACGAGGTGCCCGTCGTCGATCGCGTGCCGTTCGCCTTCTTCACCGAGGCCGAGGTCACCGCGCGGTACGGCAGCCTCATTCGCAACGGCCACGGCAAGGGCGCGACGCTCGCCGCACAGGGGCCAGTCGCGTCACCGAAGGTGCTCGCGCGAACCACCGTGCGCGTGACGCCCACCGGCAAGGCCACGCCCCGCACGAAGGACTTCTTCGACGACTTCGACGGCCAGAGCGGGCCGTTCGCGGCGATGGGCCCTGCGCGCGGAGGCGGCCGCACGCACAAAGACGGCCGCAAGTTCTCGAACTCGAAGTGGGACGCGTACGTCTACAACGACGAAGAAGACGCCACGCAGCTCGACGAGGTGCACGGCCTGCTCCGCGTCACCCTGCCCGACTGGATTCAAGACGTCTTCGCCTCGGTGGTGCTGGTGCCGCGGCGCACGGCGAAGCTGTCTGACACGACGTACCTGCACGTGACGTTCGAGGTCGCCTCCAACGCGACGGCGCGGCGCTACTGGTGGGTCGGCGTGTGCGGTGCTCCGACGGCGGGCGCCACCTTCGACGCCATGAGCCACTTCACCGGCAACCTCGTGCAGACGCCCTTCTTCTACCAGGACGATGGCTACAACCCCTCGCTCGAGAAGTGGGGCTGCCTGCAGTTCTTCCCGCGTGACGGCTCGCCCTTCGACATCGCGGGCGCCTCTCGCTCCGAGTCCGACGTGCGCGTCATGTTGAACAAGCCCGACGCCGGTGAGCGCGAGAGCGTGGTGAACCTCTCACCCGCGCAGTACCCCGCGTCAGCGGCCAAGCCGAGCTGGTTCCGCATGCAGAACGCGCAGGGCCAGCTGGGCGCCGGCATTCTCGACGATCAGCTGCTCCTCTCGCCCCGCACCCGCTTCGACGCGTGGATTCGCCGCGACCGCCTCGTGCTTTTCGTGAACGGCCAGCAGCGACTCTGTAATAGCTTTGGGGCGAATCGCCTCGCCATGCCTGAAGCCTCTCTTGCTCTCGGACAAGTGCTGTATCACTCGGCCGCCGAGCGCCTCGAGTTCTCCAGAAGCTTCAACGACCGCACTGGCCAGCGTTTCTATCTGGAGAACGCTCCGTACGCAGACGAACGCGAGTGGGACAACGTCGGCTTCGAAGAAGAAGTCGGCCCTCCCACCGGGTTCGATGAGGCGGCGTGTTACGTGGCCAGGTGAGAGGTCCAGGGTCGATGCGGTACGTCATCAAGCGCGCAGCCACGATGTTGATGCGAGACATCAAGAAGGGTGTCTCTCCGACGCGTCTTGCGACGCGCGCGCTGCGCTACTCGTACGAGATCGCCTCGGCCCAGGTCTGGCTCAACAGCTTCGAGCTCATCGGGCGAGGGGTGCGCTGCTTCGGCCGCCCCCGCATCGACAACGCCGGCACCATGCGCATCGGCCGCAACTCTTTGCTCCGGAGCGTCATCGTGCCCGTCGAGCTGACGTGCGGCGAGGGCGCGACGCTCGACATCGGCGAAGACTGCTTCATCAACTACGGCGTCAGCATCGGCTGCACGAAGCAGATCACCATCGGCGACCGCTGCCGAATCGGCCCGTACACGATGATCATCGATACGCCGTTTCACGACGTCTACGACCGGCTCAAGCGCCCGGAGGGCACGCCGACCACCATCGAGACCGACGTGTGGATCGGCGCCAAGGTGAGCATCATGCCGGGCGTCACCATCGGGCACGGCTCCATCGTCGGCACGGGCGCGGTCGTCACCAAAGACGTGCCGCCCTTCACGGTGGTGGGCGGCGTGCCTGCGAAGGTCATCGACAAGCTCGACCCCAGCAAGTTCGTGATGCCGCAGACGTTCTCACCGCGCACGAAGTGATCAGCCGAGTTTCTGTCGCTTCAGCGTGCGCAGCAGAATGACCGCGAACTTCGGGTCGTTGACGAGGTAGCGCTTCCACAGTCGGCCGGGCTCCTGGCTCAGGCGGTAGAGCCACTCGAAGCCCGTGCTGCGCATGATGGCCGGAGCCCGCTTCACCGTGCCCGCGAGGAAGTCGAGGCTCGCGCCGATGCCGAGCATGACGGCCGGCTTCACGCGCTCGGCGATGCGGTCGATGAGCAGCTCCTGCTTCGGAGCGCCGAACGCCATCATCACGATCTCGGCCTTCGAGTCGGCGAGCTGTCGGGCGATGCGATCGATCTGCGCGGTGTCGTCGAGCTTCACGAACGGAGAGTCGGTACCGACGACGTTGGTGCCAAAGCGCTCCCTGGCGACGGCGGCGGCCTTCTCGGCGACCCCCGGCGCAGCGCCCAGAAAGAACACGCGCCACCCGCGCTTCGCTGCCAGCTGCAGCGTGGGCTCGAGCAGGTCGGAGCCGGCGACCCGTTCAGGCAGCGGCTGGCCCAACACCTTCGAGGCCCAGACCAGCGGCATTCCGTCGGCGACCGAGAGGCTGGCGCGCTGATAGGCGGCCGCGAACACGTCGTCGGAGTCGACGTTCACGACGTGGTCGACGTTGGGCGTGAAGACGGAGCCGCCCTGCTTCGCGTCGACGAGCGCTTCGATGCGCTCCATCGCCTGCTGGAAGGTGACGACGTCGATGGGCACTCGGCCAATGGTGAGACGCGGTTGAGACATCACGGGCAATGTACCCGTGCGCGTTCGAGGCCACGCTCGAATTCGAGGCTGTGGTACTGGAAAAGCCGATGGCCCGACTGAGCCCTGACACGCTCGCGACGATGACGGGAAAGGCGCTGCCCCGCCCTGCCCTCGAGGTGGGCGTCGGCGCGGCGCTCGCGGGGCTTGGCCTGTCGATGTGTCTGCACCGCGTGGGCACGAAGCGCGCGACCGACTGGCAGCCGGGCCTGAGCATCGAAGCGTCGGTGCTCGACGACCTGCTCGAGTTGCTCCTCTCGAAGCGCCCGGGCTCGAGCGCGAACTGGTTGTCGCTGTCGTTCGACGACGGCTACCGCGACGCGGCCGACTACATCCGCACGAGGGCGGCGCAGTTTCCCGCGGTCGAGTTCTTCTATTTCGTCTGCCCCGAGAAGCTCGAGCGGCGGGCTGGCTTCCGGTGGGACGTGGTGGAGCAGCGCCTCGCCTCGGGCCGCTCCCGCGACGAAGCGACGAAGCTGTTGCAGGAGCCGCATCGCGTGGGCGCCGAGAACGTGCGCGAAGAGCTCGCCGCGCTGGCCGACGTGCGGGGCTTCGAGCTGTCGACCCTCGACGAGGTGCGCGCGCTCGCGAAGCTGCCCAACGTCATCGTCGGCAACCACTCGAACCTGCACGCCAGCCCGAACTCGTTGCCCGACGACGAAGCAGCGCGCGACTACCGCACGTCTCGTGACGACTTCGAGCGGCTCTTCGGCCCGCAGCGGCACTTCGCGGTCCCGTTCGGCACGCCCCGACATCACTTTCAGCAGCGGCACGTCGACCTGCTGCGTGCGCTCGGTGACTTCACGGTGTGGACGACCGAGTCACGCCCGTACCGGCTGTCGGAGCGAAAGCCCGGCGCGGTGCTGCCCCGCTTCCCCATCAACGGCGAGCGGTCGGCGAGCGAGCTCGCGGGGTGGATGGCGGCGCGCTCGGTCGACTTCCGCGTGCGCGGAACGAAGCATCACTTCTGAACCGCGCGCCGGGCGCTCACGTTCCACTCCAGCGGCAGCGGGCTCTCGCAGAACACGCAGACGAACCACGACTCCTTCACCAGGTTTGTCTCGCGACACCTCGGGCACCGCCTGAACTCGATGGCGTGCGTGAAGGCTGTCGGCAACACCACCCCGTCGAACGAGAGCGCCGATACCACCTCGCTCCAGCAGTCCACCGCGGGGCAGAAGCCCGTCGACTGGTTCGACACCGTGATGACGCGGAGCCCGCCCGGCGCACGCACGGCGTGAAGTTCTCCCGCGGCCAGCACCTCGAGGGCGCCGGCGCAGGCGACGTGTTCGGAGCGACGGGGCGCGAGCCGCAACACGCCATCGAGCCCGACGACGAAGGTGACCAGTTCGTCGTTCGCCCACTGCGGGAAGTCAGCGGCGCTGACGACGCGACTGCCGGGCGGCGACGTCGTGCTGAGGAGGGAGACGGGGCCGACGTACGGGTACGCGAAGGGCACGCTGCCGGGTCGTCGCCAGAGGGGCGTGCCTGACCGGCTCCTCGCGAACGAATCAGCCGCCGCTCGAAGCAGGCGACCGCCCGCAGACGAGCCTCGGCTATCGTCGCGCCGTGCTCGCCCTCGCCCTCGCCCTCTCGCTCACCGCCGCTCCCAAACACCCGTGGGCCTCGTTCACGAAAGGCGCGTGGGCTCAGTACATCGTCGGCAGCACCGACTACCGCCGCGGCGCGCTCGTGTACGCCGGCCTCGACGGCACCCACGTCAAGGTGGCGGGCCGAGGCGCGCTCCGGGAAGAGACGGGGTGGGACGAGCTCGGCACCGCCTGCCCTGCGTGCGACAAGCGCGGCACGAAGGGCGCGTCTCGAAAAGTCACCCTCGGCGAGCAGACGCTCAGCTGCGACGACGTCGAGTTCAAAGACGACCTCGGCGTCACGCGTGAGTGTCGCAGCGCCGCCCAGCCCTGGCCGCTCGTCATCGAGAGCGCTCCCAAAGAGGGCGTCGGCTACACGCTGACCCTCACCGCGACCGACGTGCCGCTCTTCGTCTCGGGCCAGAAGCTCGTCGGCGCGCGGTACGAGGGCACCCGCACCTCGGGAGCGCAGATGATCGAGGTGCGCTGCGCGGCCGTACCAGGAGGGCTCGTCAGCCAGTTCGTCGAGAACCGCAAGACGGGCAACCACGACCTGCGTGTGCTCGAGGCATTCGGAACCAGCGGCGAGCCCGTCGACACGGCCGTCACGAAGAGCGCGTGGCACCCGTGGGCGTCGCACCCCGTCGGAGCGTGGGTGAAGACGAAGGGCCGTACCGACACCACGCGCACGGCACTCTCGGCGCTGACCGACTCCACCCTGAGCTTCGCGAGCGACCCGAAGCAGCCCCACGCGCTCGGCCAGTACCAGGCGGCGCGTGACCCGACGTCGGCCTTCGCGGGCGTCGCGATGGTGAAGGTGAGCGGCCGCGAATACCCCTGCGTCGTGTGGACCTTCACGGCGAAGAGCCCCAGCGGAGAGGAGTTCGTGCGTCGCGACTGCCAGTCGGTGTTCGCGCGCGTGCCGCTCTACTCCGAAGAGCGCGGCGCTCTGGCTGGCGTGACGTACTTCGACACGTGGGTGGCGCAGACGCTCGAGACGCCGGGCACGGTCGGTTCGCACGCCGTCTCGACGATGACGTTCGTGCGCTCGCAGAAGCTGTCGAATGGCGCGACGAGCAAAGACGAGGTCGTCATCAGCCCCGACGTGCCCGGCGGCACCGTTCGGTGGACCTCGAAGCTCGAGCTGAACGGGAAGCTGCAGACCGAGGTGAGCCAGCAGGCCCTCGACTTCGGCCGCTGAACGTCAGCGCATCGACTCGATGGTGATGGCGCCGAGGAACTTCTGCTTCCCGATGATGCCGACGGTGTGCTCGGCGTCTTCGGTCTTCGTCACGCCCAGATGAACGACGAGCAGCGCGGCATCTGACGCGAGCGCGATGGGCACCCCCGCCTGCTGCGAGACGACCGACTCGACACAGACGACGGCGACGCCGCCCGAGTCGATGTGCTGGCTCATCTCGACGATCAGCTTCGACACGCCGGCCTTCTCGAGGCCCTCGGTGAGGAAGAGCTTCGCGGGCGCGCCACGGGCGAGGCGCGCGACCTCGACCATCGCGTCGGCCACGGCGCTCGCCGACATCGACGGGCTGGCAGGCACCACCACCAGCGACTGCCAGCTGCCGCGCATCACCCCGACGAGCTGCTGGTAGACCTGCTGGGTCAGCTTGGGCTGCGCGTCCTGGGTCTTCTTGCTCATGGCCGCGTCTCACCCTCGCGCGTCGTGCGCACCCACGTCTGCGGTTTACCCGTCGCTTTGCCGCGCACCACGAGCGCCACCTTCCACGCCACGTAGGCCGGCGCCATCGCGAGGTCGA
>JAACJQ010000272.1 GCA_016879935.1 Archangiaceae bacterium
AGTCCTCGGGGCCGACGTCAGAAGCCGACTTCCTGAGGTGGCTCGCTGAAGCGCCCGCCGATCGCTCGCGCAGGCACGCCTTCGCCGACTGGCTGCAGGAGCAGGGCAACCCGCGCGGTGAGTTCATGGCGCTGCAGCTGTCTTCGAACCTCGAGCCGAAGGCGCAAAAGCGCATGGCCGCGCTGCAGAAGAAGCACGAGCGCGATTGGCTGCGAGCCTTCTGGAAGAGCAAACGGAATGGGTCGATTCGATTTCAGGGCGGTGTGCTGACGGGTATCGACCTCGTGCACTGGGGCCCTGCCGGAAACGCTCCACCGCCAGACGAGCCGCAACTGGCGACGCTCGAGCGGCTGTGGATCGATGGTGGAGCCTCCGAAGCGCTCCGCGAGCTGATCGCGTCTCCCCTGCTCGGAGCCGTTCGTGACTTCGCAGTGCCGGCGGTGATGCTCGATGCGGTTCCGAAGAAGCTGGCGGCGCAACTGACGACGCTCGGGGTTCACGTCTCGTGGAACGACGAGAGAGGCGTGGGCGCTGCGAGCCGCCACCTCGACGCCATGTCGCTCCCGGAGCTGAAGACCGTGCACCTCGCCGGGCAGGTCCGTCAGGAGGCCGCGCCGGTCATCGCGAAGGCCAGGTGGCCCAGGCGCCTCGAACGGCTGATCGTCGAGTCGATCGAGCCGGCGGCGTTTCGCGCGATCTTTCCGAAGCTCGGGCCTGCGGTGCTCGAAGTTCGTCCCGAGCTTGGTGACTCGAAGCAGCACACCTGGGTCTTCGACAAAGACTCGCTCGCCATCTCGGGCCCGGGCGCGGATTCCGAAGGCCACCTGCTGCGCGGACTCGAAGCGCTGGGGCCGGCGAACCGCAAAGGCGCGACCTTCACCCCGACGAGTCCGCTCGATGCGGCACTCGCGAAGAAGCTCGCGGGGCTCGGCGTCAGCGACAGGCGTCTTTAGCGCCGAGCTCGCACGCCTTCTTCGCCCAGGAAGCGGCTGCGGCCGCGTCACCCTTCGCGTGAGCGATCTGACTCAGCGCGAGACAGATTTCTGCCCTGCCCTGCTCGCACTGCTCGACGAAGACCTTCTGCCCGGCCTCGGCCTGCCTCGCTTCGACCAGCGACCGGGTGCACGCCTTGATGTCGAGCTTCTTCCCGTCGTCGAACGTGAGCACCATCACCGACGGGCTCCACAGCCCTGCGCCCTTGCTCAACTGGTACTCGACGTCGGCACGGCCCGACGATCCACTCACCACGAGATCTCCGTACGCGACGCCCTCACCGACGTCGCCGCCCGACTCGTAGTTGCCGCCAAACCCACCTCGAAACGGACTGAACGAGAGCCCGGTCCCGAGGCGTTGGGCAGCGTCAGGACACGACCCGATCAGCTCGATCATCGCAGGCGTGAAGCCGACGACCTGTCCACACGCATAGCGCCCGGGAGGTCCGATGATGAAGGCCACCAACCCGGCCACCAGCAGCAGTGGGCCGCCGATGATCGCCTTGTTCACGCCGCGCTACCGGCCGCCTTCGCTTTCTCGTCGGCCGTCGCGTGAAGAATCACGGGCTCCTTCTTCTTGAGCACCACGTCTTCGCTGATCATCACTTCGCGCGCCGTCTTCTTGGACGGAATCTCGTACATCACCTCGAGCATCACGCTCTCGAGAATGGCGCGGAGACCACGCGCGCCCGTCTTGCGGCGAATTGCTTCGTTCGCGATTGCCTTCATCGCGCCGTCGGTGAACTTGAGCTGCACACCGTCGAGATCGAGCAGCTTCTTGTACTGCTTCGTCAGCGCGTTGCGCGGCCGCACGAGAATGTCGATCAGCGTCGCTTCATCGAGCTCTTCGAGCGCGGTCACGACCGGCAGACGGCCGATGAACTCGGGAATCATGCCGAACTTGAGCAGGTCTTCGGGCTCGACGTGGTGGTACAGCTCCGAGAGCGACTTCGGCTCGCGCTTCTTCACGTCGGCGCCGAAGCCGAGCGAACGGCCACCCAGGCGGCGATCGATGATCTGCTCGAGGCCGCCGAACGCGCCGCCGCAGATGAAGAGAATGTTGGTGGTGTCGACCTGCAGGAACTCCTGCTGCGGGTGTTTGCGGCCACCCTTCGGCGGCACGTTGGCGACGGTGCCCTCGATGATCTTCAGGAGCGCCTGCTGCACGCCTTCACCGCTCACGTCGCGGGTGATCGACGGGTTCTCTGACTTGCGGGCGATCTTGTCGATCTCGTCGATGTAGACGATGCCGCGCTGCGCCCGCTCGATGTCGTGATCGGCCGCCTGCAGCAGGTTGACGATGATGTTCTCGACGTCTTCGCCCACGTAGCCAGCCTCGGTGAGGCAGGTGGCGTCGGCGATGGTGAAGGGCACGTTGAGAATGCGCGCGAGCGTCTGGGCCAGCAGCGTCTTGCCCGAGCCGGTGGGGCCCAGCAGCAGAATGTTCGACTTCTGCAGCTCGACGTCGTCCATCGCGACGCGCGACTCGATGCGTTTGTAGTGATTGTGCACGGCCACCGCGAGCGTCTTCTTGGCGCGCTCCTGGCCGATCACGTACTCGTCGAGAATGGCCTTGATCTCGTTCGGGCGCGGAATGCGAACCTTGGTGTCCTTCGTCTCTTCGCGATCGATCTCTTCGGCGATGATGTCGTTGCAGAGGCCGATGCACTCGTCGCAGATGTAGACGGTCGGGCCAGCGATGAGCTTCTTCACTTCCTTCTGGGACTTGCCGCAGAAGGAACAGCACAGCGTCTGATTGCCGTCGCGCCCGACGTTCTTGGTGGCCATGACTGTTTGAACCCTAACCGGGCTTCCTCACGTGTGCGAGTGATGCACTGCTCGACTGGTGCGCCAGGCGCGTCAGAGCCCTGACGCACGACGACCCGCCCCATCGTCGACGGAGCGGGCCGCGTGGTGCTGCCAGCGCCGTCACTTCTTGTCGGCGGTCGGCGGCACGATCTTCTTCTTCTCCATCACCTCGTCGATGAGCCCGTACTGCTTGCCCTCGGCGGCGCTCATGAAGAAGTCGCGATCGCAGTCCTTCTCGATGCGATCGAAGGTGTGGCCGGTCGCACGCGAGAGAATGTCGTAGAGGTCCTTACGCAGGCGAACCATCTCGGCGACCTGAATCTCCATGTCCTTCGACTGACCGCGCGCGCCACCCAGCGGCTGGTGAATCATGATGCGCGCGTGCGGCAGGGCGAAGCGTTTGCCCTTGGCACCTGCCGAGAGCAGCACCGCGCCCATCGACGCTGCCTGACCGATGCAGATCGTCGACACCTGCGGCTTCACGTACTGCATGGTGTCGTAGATCGCGAGGCCGGCCGTGACCGAGCCGCCGGGCGAGTTCACGTAGATGCTGATGTCCTTGTCGGGATCTTCCGACTCGAGGAACAAGAGCTGCGCGGTGACGACGTTGGCGACGTCGTCGTCGATCTCCGTGCCCAGCATGATGATCCGGTCCTTCAGCAGGCGGCTGTAGATGTCGTACGACCGCTCGCCACGGTGGGTCTGCTCGACGACGTAGGGGACTGGCATGTAGGGCATCTCGGCTTCCTCGGTGGGGACTTCGGGTTCAGCTCCAGTTCGCGTGCTGACGAACCAGCGCGATGGCCTTCTCTTCGACGATGCGAACCTTCAGGCTCTCTTGCGCCTCGGGCGTGGCGTAGCGCGTCTTCACCTGCGCGGCGGGCATGCCCGTCTCTTTCGAGATCTCTTCGTACTTCGCCTCGACGTCGGCGTCGGTGGCGGTGAGGTTCTCGCTCTTGCCGAGCGCCTCGAGCAGCAGCGAGCCGCGCACCTCGACCTCGGCGCGGGGCCGCATGTCGCCACGCAGCTTGCCCCAGTCGAGGTTGAGCATGCGGGGGTCGACGCCCGAACGCATCAGCGAGCCCAGGGCGCCGTCGAGCATGTAGTCGATGCCGCGCTCGATCATCGAGTTCGGGCACTCGAACGGGTTCTTGGCGATGAGGGCCTTGAGCAGCTCTTCACGGGCCTCGGTCTCGGCCCGATTCTTCGCGCCGCGCTCGAGATCTTCCTTCACCTTGGCCTTGAGCGCCGCGGCCGTGTCCGCGCCCTGCGTCTTGGCGAACTCGTCGTCGAGCGGCGGCAGCTTGCGCTCCTTGAGTTCCTTGAGCGTGACCGTGAACGACGCGGTCTGCCCCTTCACCTCGTCGACGCGGTAGTCGGCGGGGAACGTGTAGTCGAACGTCTTCTGCGAGCCGAGCTTCATGCCGTCGAGCTGCGGCAGGTTGCCTTCGACGAGCTCTCCGGCGGCGATCTCGACGGTGACGTTGCGGCCCGTGTTGCCGGGGAACGTGGCGCCGCCCTTGGTGGCGTCGAAGTCGATGACAGCCATGTCGCCCGTCTTGGCGACGTCACGCCCAGTCACGGCCTCGAGCGTCGAGCGCGACGAACGGAGGCGATCGATCTGCTCGGTCACCTTCGCGTCGTCGATGCTCGTGTCGAGCTTCTTGAGCGCGAGGCCCTTGAACTCCTTGGCGACCACCTCGGGCTTCACCTCGAGGCGCGCGGTGAACGCGTACGTCGCGTTCGGCACCAGCTTGCCGCCCGAGTAGTGCGGCTCGCCGACGGCCTTCACGTCGTGCGACTTGATCGCGTCGACGGTGGCCTGCGCCTGCACCTTTCGAACGACGTCGGCCTCGACCTCACTCTTGAACTTCTGCTCGAGAATGCGGCGGGGAACCTTGCCAGGGCGGAAGCCAGGCAGCTTCACCTGCTGGGCCAGCGTGGCATACGCGGTGGTGAGCTCGCGATTGACGACCTGCGCGTCGACCTCGATCGACAACCGCTTCTCGATGGACGACACCGACTCGACCTGAACCTTCATGCGTGCTTCCTCGGGGAAAGTGACGAAGCCGGAGCCTTTAGGGGAGGCGGTGGATCCGGTCAACGAAGAGGACGCGAGCACGACGACATCATCGGGAAGCCGCGCTCGCGGTGCATCACGCAAACGGGTGGGCTCCCGGGTGAACGGGGGTCAGGCCGCGTGAAGAAACCTGGCCAGCACCGCGCGAAGGTGCTCTTCCCGAATGGGCTTCGAGAAGTGGTCGTCCATGCCAGCGTCGACGCACTGCTGTTTGTCGGACTCCATGGCGTCGGCGGTGAGCGCGACGATGGGCGTGCGGCGCTCGACCTCACTGGCCCTGATTCGGCGCGTGGCCTCCAGGCCGTCCATTTCGGGCATGTTGCAGTCCATCAGCACCAGATCGAACTGGCGCGTCAGACACTGATCGACGGCCTCGACCCCGTTGCTGGCGACCGAGACGTCGAGGCCATGACGCCGCAGCAGCCGCTCGGCGAGGCGCAGGTTGACGACGTTGTCGTCGACGAGCAGCACGCGGCGCCCGGTGTACGGAGCCGCGACGGCCTGTGGAGTGGCTGTGGCGACCGTCGCAACGGGATCGAGAGCGCGGGCGACGGCGTGCCTCATGACGGAGGGCCGCACGGCGTTCTCCGACACCACCCCGCCTTCGCTCGAGCGGCCCCGACGAACGACGCCACGCCACCCGGTGACACCGGGCTGATCCCTGACGACGACGACGGCTTCCGGGTCGGCCGATGCCGGCAGCGAATCGACGCGCTCCACGAACGCGACCGCCTCGAGCGCCTTCGTCCACATCCGCGCGACGGGGCCGGCGGGCTCGACCAGCACCACGCGCCGGCGGGGCTGTTCCACGAACGGCGGGGGCGCCACGGCAGGCAGTCTGAACGAGAACGCGCTGCCCTCGCCGACCGTCGACTGCACCGTGAACGAGCCCTTCATCAGCCCGACCAGCTTCTTCGAGATCGCAAGGCCCAGGCCCGTGCCACCGAAGCGCCGCCGTGACGAAGTGTCGACCTGGGTGAAGCGGGTGCCCAGCCGCTCGAGATCGGTGGCTGAAATGCCGATGCCGGTGTCGCGCACCGAGAAGCAGACGTCGTTGCCCTCGCCCCACACGCTCACCGTCGCGCCACCCTTCTCGGTGAACTTGATGGCGTTGGAGACGAGGTTCAGCAGAACCTGCCGCACCCGGCCCACGTCGCCGACGAGCAGCAGTGGCGCCCGCGAGTCGACCTCGGCGGTGAGGAACAACCCCCTGCTCCGTGCCGTCGCCCCCAACAGCTCGAGCACGCCACACACCAGCGGTTCGATCTCGACTTCTTCGATCGCCAGCTCGAGCTTGCCCGCCTCGATCTTCGAGAAGTCGAGGATGTCGTTGATGATCACCAGCAGGTGTTCGGCCGAGCCCTTGATCGTCGAGAGAAACGAATGCTGCTCTTCGTCGAGGGCGGTCTCGGAGAGCAGCTGGGTGAACCCGATCACGCCGTTCATCGGCGTGCGAATCTCGTGCGACATCATCGCCAGGAACTCGCTCTTGGCGCGGTCGGCCGCTTCGGCGCGGGCGCGTGCGGCTTCGAGCTCGTTGACGTGCTCCTGGAGGTACTTCTCGGCCGCGCGGCGGCGGGCGGTCTCGAGGCTCAGTGAGAGTGACACCGAGAGGGAGCCGATGAAGGCCTGCGCTTCGGGGCCCCACGGCCGCCGCTCCTGACGGTGGCAGACGAGCAGCCCAACCATCGACGACCGCAGAAAGATGCCCGAGAACAGCACGGTGCGGCTGTCGGGCTGGAGCAGCTCGCGACTGCCGAACACGAGCGGGTCGTTGGAGCAGTCATCGCGTTCGAGCTGCCGCTGCGCCCGCACCATGTGGAGAATCGGCACCGACTCGAACGGCAACCGGGTCGGGCCCTGATGCGGCACCCGGCTCACCTCGTTGCTGAGCACCAGCATCTGCTCGAGTTCGTCGAACAGCGGGGTCTCTGGCTCCTCGAAGAGCCAGAGCTCGACCCGATCACACTTGAGCGCTTCCTGCGCGAGCTCGACGGCGAGCTGCCTGAGCTCGGTGAAGCTCTGCTCCGACAGCTCGCGCGAGAGGCGCAACATGGCGCGCAGTTGACTGAACACCATCGAGTCGCGATCGTCGGCGGGCACCTCGGCTTCGTGCCCCGCCTCTTCGAGCTCGCAGACCGAAGAGCCATCGGCCCGTCGCTCGATCGACAGGCGCCATTCCCGACCGCGCAGCTTCACGGGAACGGTGGCGCGAACACCAACTTCGCATTCGGCGTCGACCCAGGCTCGGGCGAGCCCCTGATCGAGGTCACTGACGAGCCCCGGGGTTGCGCCTGCCCCAAGGCCCAGCAGCATCTCGGCACCCCGGCTGAGGGCCAAAACCGCACCATTGCTGGCGAGCACGAGAACAGGCCGGGTGAGGTTGCCGAGGACCGATTCCACGAGGGGAATCGATAGCAGGGCTCGTACCAACCATCAGAACGACCGGACTCGAGTGTGGGCAGGGCGGGACTCGAACCCGCACGCCTTTCGGCACGGGATTCTAAGCCCCGCGCGGCTACCAATTACGCCACCTGCCCCACTGCCTCGTACCACCGGTGGAAAAGAAAAACGGCCGGCGCTCTTTCGAGTCACCGGCCGTTGTTCACTGTGAGAGCGGAAGGAATCGAACCTTCAACCTATGGATTAAGAGTCCATTGCTCTGCCAATTGAGCTACGCTCCCGTCGCTGCGGGCGGCGGCAGATACGTCAGTCCGCCAGACCCTGTCAATCATGTTTGTGCGGGTTCGACAGCGGCGACTTTCGGCACCGCCAACTCCACTCGCTGAACCTCAGGCGCTGGTCGGGTCAACAGCCAGACGCCCACCCCGAACAAGCCCACGACGATGTACTGCGCCGGCGTGAGACCGAAGTAGCGACGGTCGACGAAGGCCATGTCTGACGCGCGCAGGAAGTCGAGGCCGAAGCGGCTCGCCGAATACGTGACCGCGAGAATGCCCATCAGCCGGCCCTGCTTCAGCTTGAGCGTCGACGCGACGTACAGAACCACCGTCAACGCGAGCAGCACGAACACGTCGTAGAGGCCGAGGTCGTGGCGCGGGCCGCCGGGCCAGTTCACCGCGAGAAAGAAGTCGCTCTTCACGCCCGGGTGATCGTGCACCAGGAAGCAGCCGACGCGCGCGATTGCCCAGCCCGGAGCCGTGCCCAGCGCGAGCGCGTCGAGGTACGGCATCACCGGCGTCTTGATGCGGCGGAAGTAGACGAAGATGCCGATCAGCGCCCCCAGCACGCCACCCATCGACGACAGCCCTTCCCAGAAGCGCAGCACCAGGAACGGGTCGTCGGCCCTGAGCAGCTCGGGGTGGTAGCCGAAGAGGTGCAGCAGGTGACCTCCGTAGAGCCCGAACATCACCGCCCAGGTCACGACTCCACGCAGCGGCTCTTCGTCACCGGGCCCGTACTTGCGCGCGGCTCTCGCGGCCAGCACCGCGCCGACTCCGACGCCGATGGTCGAGAGCACGCCGAAGATGTCGATCTTCTGGCCGAGCGGCAACGAGAGCTGGGGCAACTCGAGGTAGGGCAACATGTCGGGGACCTCTAGCGCTGTGCCGCGTGCACGTCTCGGAGCATCGAGCGCCCTCAACGCCCTGCCCTCGCCGATCTTCCCGCGTCAGAGCGTCGGCGTCGCCATCGCCTGATCGATCGCCACCCGAAGCGCCGGCAGACAGTTCGGGCAGAAGTGCTTCGCGTTCTCGGGAGGCGGGAGCAGAAAAACGCCCCACGACTTGAACGGAAGCGCTGCCGTCGGGTGCGCACGGCACCGATCGCACTCGTGATCCTGCCGCCCATCGTCCTTCTTCACCCAGCTCATGACCGCAGCATGCCTCGGTCGCCGAAATAGTCAGCTTGACTCTATCGTTGTCATCGTTAGAGTCATATCGACTCAAACGGAGGTCACACGTGATCAGGTACATGAAGGCAGCGCCGACGACGTGGGTGATGCAGTTCAAGGGCAGCCGGTTGAAGCGAGAGGGAGCGGGGCTCTCCTTCTTCTACTGGGAGCCGACGACGACGTTGGTGGCGGTACCGATGGCCAGTGTCGACGTGCCATTTGCCTTCACCGAAGTGACGGCCGATTTCCAGCAGGTGACGGTGCAGGGGCAGCTGACGTTTCGGGTGGCCGAGCCGAAGAAGCTGGCAGCGCTCATGGACTACTCGGTCACGGCGCTGGGGGCCTATCGCTCGGAAGATCCGCAGAAGCTGACGGAGCGGCTGGTCTACGCGGCGCAGATTCTCACTCGCACTTCGCTGCAGCAGTGGGCGTTGCGCGAAGGCCTGACACGCTCGGAGCAGCTGGAGAAGGCGGTCATCAGCGGGCTGCGTTCGACCGAGGTGGTGCAGATGCTGGGCGTCGAGGTGCTGAGCGTGTCGGTGTTGTCGGTGCGGCCGACCCCTGAGATGGCGCGCGCGCTCGAGGCCGAAGCGCGTGAGGGCCTGCAGCGGCAGAGCGACGAAGCGATCTACGAGCGGCGCAACGCCGCCGTCGAGCAGGAGCGCCGCGTGAAGCAGAGCGAGCTCGAGACCGAGATCATGGTCGAGACGAAGCGCCGCCACATTCGCGAGACGAAGATGGCCGCCGACATCGCCATGGAGAAGGAGCGCGAGAAGCTGCTCGAGCAGAAGGCCTCGAACGAGCGCACGCTGGCCGACGCGCAGGCGTACACGCTCGACAAGACGCTGGCGCCGATTCGTCAGCTCGACTGGAAGACCCTGCAGGCCCTCTCGAGCGCCCGCATGGATCCCGCGTCGATGATCGCCGTCGCCTTCCGCGAGCTGGCCGAGAACGCGCACAAGATCGGCGAGCTCAACATGAGCCCCGATCTCTTGAAGTCACTGATGCAGCCTGCGCTGCCGAACGGAAAGTGAGGCACCGCCATGTTCGAGAAGCTCGTGCTCGTCACCCGGAAGACGCGGCTGCAGGGGCTGATCGAGCGGTTCAACACCCGCGCCCAGGCGAAGTTCTACCTCGAGCACGCAGGCCTCGACTTCGAGGACTACGCCGACGAAGACGACGTCTACCGCGAGGCGATCGACGAGCTCGAGAAGGAGCTGGAGCTGGGCATGCCGGTTCAGCGCCTCGACCGGTCGCTGCTGTCGACGTACCACTTCGGGCCAGGCGATCTCGTCATCGCCGCCGGCCAGGACGGGCTGGTCGCGAACACCGCCAAGTACATCGGCGCCCAGCCCCTCATCGGCGTGAACCCCGACCCCAACCGCTTCGATGGCCAGCTGCTGCCGTTCGGCGTCGACGACGTGAAGGTGGCGGTCACACGCACGCTCGAAGGGAAGATGCCGGTCGCCGAGGTGACGCTCGCGCGGGCGCAGACCAGCGATGGCCAGACGCTGCTGGCCTTCAACGATCTCTTCATCGGAGAGACGACCCACCAGTCGGCGCACTACCGGCTGTGGACGTCGTCGGCCGCGAAGAAGCAGCCCAAACCCGACGTCGAGCGCCAGTCATCGAGCGGCGTGATCGTCTCCACGGGCGCAGGCTCCACGGGGTGGCTCTCGTCGGTGCGCAACATGGCGGAGCGCGTCGGGGCCTTCTTCGGAGCGCGCGCCATCAGCCCGCTCTCGATGCCGTGGAACGACCCGCGCCTCTTCTACGTGGTGCGTGAGCCGTTCCTCTCGAAGCACTCCGAAGCGACGAACGTCGTCGGCTGGCTCGAGCGCGAAGCGCAGCTGCACATCGAGTCGCTCATGCCGCAGTCGGGAACGATCTTCTCCGATGGCATGGAGGCCGATTGTCTGCGCTTCACCTCGGGCATGACGGTGCGCGTGGGGCCTGCGCCGCAACGAGCGCGACTGGTGGTCACCAGGCCCCAGGCCGCCTTCGAGGATTCCTCGATCGATCCGCACACAGGTCGGCTTCGCGCGAAGGCCACGAACCTGATTCACTCGGTGAGATGACGACCCGGTTGGTGCTGCTCGCTGGTGTGACGGCGCTGTTGGCTGGCTGTGGAACGCGCGGAACGTGCACGCCGATGACGTGCATGGGCTGCTGCTCACGAGACGATCGCTGTGTCGCAGGCACCGACGCGACGCAGTGCGGACGAAACGGCTCGTCGTGCAACACCTGTGCATCGGGCCAGACCTGCGCTTCGGGCGCCTGCAGCATTCCCGGAGCGACGGGCGGTGGCAGCGCAACGGCGGGCGGGAGCGCTGGCGGCGGTTCCGTTGCTGCTGGAGGAACCGCGACGGCCGGTGGAACGGCATCGAACGATGCAGGCTTCGTCGACCCCTGCTCCGACGACGCCAAGCTCGTCTACGTCGTCGACTCGAACGGCACCTTCTCGAGCTTCAACCCGCGCCTCGCTGGAATGCCAGGAGCGTTCACCGACAAGGGCCGCCTCGCCTGCCCTGCCGCCGGTGGCGCGACGCCGTTCTCGATGTCGGTCGATCGCCAGGCGAAGGCATGGGTCGTCTACAGCAATGGAGAGCTCTTCCGCGTCGACGTGAACACCCTCGCCTGCACGCGCATCGCCGTCACCAGCCCGACCAACGCGAAGGTCTACGGCATGGGCTTCGTCACCGACACCGCTGGAGGAACGACCGACACGCTCTACGTCGCAGGCAACGCCGTGAACGCGAACTTCACCACCAGCCAGTTCGGCACGCTCTCGACCACAGCGCCGTACGCGGTGACGGTGCGGGCGCAGCTCACCGGCGCGCCTGAGCTCACGGGGACCGGCGACGCGCACCTCTGGGCCTTCTTTCCCAACGTGAGCCCGCCGCTCGTGAGCGAGCTCTCGAAGACGAACGGCATGGCGCTGCGCAGCTTCCCGGCCGCGTCGTTGATGGGAACTCCGACGGCCTGGGCGTTCGCGTTCTGGGGCGGAGACTTCTGGATCTTCCTGCAGCGCCAGAACGAGACGTCGACGACGGTCTATCGAATGAACGGCATGACCGGCGCGGTGACGACGCCGATTCCGAACTCCGGCCGGCGCATCGTGGGCGCAGGCGTGTCGACCTGCGCACCGATCATGATCGAGTGAATCAGAGCGGGGTGAGCGACGGCTTGCTCGCGAGCGCTTCGATCAGCTCACCGAGCGCATACGGCACCGAGTATGGCCGGCGCGCCGTCGCCTTGAAGTCGTGCTCGAAGCCCACCTTGTGCAGCCACTCGTGGCCGAGGTGGGCGGCGATCTCGCTCTCGTCGAAGCCCGCGTAGAAGCGCCTGTTCGTCGTCACCGTGTCGCTCGAGGGCGTCGTGTAGCCAACGACGTTTCGCTGGAACCACGAGAAGTTCTCGAGGGCCACGTTGAGGTCGACCTCTCCGTCGGCGGCGCTGGTGAAGTTCTCTTTGCCGGCACGAATCACCGAATAGATCTCGGCGGGTGTTCGGCTGTCGCTCGCAAAGCCAGGTTTGCCCGCGTACGTGTGGCTCAACACCGCGTCTTTGAACTCGCGGCTGTTCAGCACCTCACCGAGCTTCACCATCGCGCGATCGAGCTTCTGCTTCTCGAGCGGCGAGTAGCCGGTCGTCTTGCCAATCGACACCCGCATCGGCGCGGTCGGCTCGAACGTATCGACGGGAATGGTGGTGGAGCCGGAACGGGCGGGCGGCTGCGTGGGGCGAGGGGTGGTGGAGGAAGGCTCGGGCGACGAGACAGCCCGGCGGTGGAACAGGTTCGAGAACCAGCGGCTGATGCGCATGAGGAGTTCTCACAGGCGCCCGAATTTCCGTTTCGGCGCTCTCGTGAAACGAGAACCCATCGTCTTGTCATGTTGACGGGGGTCGTCACGTCCGGTAGGTGCGCGGCCGATTTCGTTGAGTCGTTGATGGCGGTGGTAGCTCAATTGGTAGAGCACAGGATTGTGAATCCTGGGGTTGCCGGTTCAATCCCGGTCCATCGCCCTCCGCAGCACCTGCGCCTATAGCTCAGCTGGATAGAGCATCGGCCTTCGAAGCCGAGGGTCGGGGGTTCGAATCCCTCTGGGCGCGCTTGGCGAACCCCGAACTGGAATGGCTCGAGAAGACGTACCGTCCGAATGAGCCGCAGTTGACGGTTCGCGCGGTGCTCCTCGGCATGGTGATTGGCGCAGTGATGTGCCTGTCGAACCTGTACGTGGTGCTCAAGACGGGCTGGAGCATCGGCGTCACGGTCGTCTCCTGCATCATCGCGTGGGCGGCGCTCTCGGGCATCAAGGCCGTCGGGCTGACGAAGAGGGGCCTCGGCCAACTCGAGAACAACGCGATGGGCGATGTGGCGTCGGCGGCCGGCTACATGACGGGCGGCGGCAACATGGCGGCGCTCCCGGCGCTGGTGATGCTGACCGGCACCCGGCCCGACGCGTGGATTCTGATCTTGTGGTTCGCCGGCATCGCGGCGCTGGGGGTGTTCGCGGCGATTCCGATCAAGCGCCAGCTCATCAACCAGGAGCAGCTGCCCTTCCCCACCGGCACCGCGACCGCCGAGACGATTCGCGCGCTGCATGCGCAGGACGAGAGCGGCGCGAAGCAGGCCCGGTGGCTCGGGCTGTCGGCGATCGTGGGCGCGGCGATCGCGTGGCTGCGCGACGCCAACGTCTCGTGGATGCCGTTTCGCCTGCCGGGCACGTTCAGCCTGCCGCTGTCGCTGAAGGGCAAGACCTTCTCGGAGTGGACGCTCGCGCTCGAGGGGAGCGTGCTGATGCTCGGCGCTGGGGCGTTGATGTCGTTTCGCACCGGCTGGTCGTTGCTGCTGGGCGCGGGGCTCACCTTCGGCGTGATCGCCCCGGCGATGTACGAGGCCGGCGTCATCGCCGACGCGGGCTACAAACCCATCGCCGGGTGGACGGTGTGGATGGGCGCTTCGGTGCTCGTCTCGTCGGGCCTCACCTCGTTCGCCTTTCAGTGGCGCAGCGTCGTGAAGAGCGTGACCGAGCTGATGGCGATGATTCGGCCGAAGAAGGCCGGCCAGGCAGACGACCCGCTCGCGGGCATCGAGCCGCCGGCCGCGTGGTTTCCGATCGGCTTTCTGATCTTCGGGCCGCCGGTCGTCTTCCTCGGCTGGTACGCCTTCGACATTCCGCTCTGGGCTGGCGCGCTCGCGCTGCCGCTGTCGGTGCTGATGGGCGTGATCGCAGCACGCGTGACGGGAGAGACCGACGTGACGCCGACGAAGGCGCTCGGGCCGGTGACGCAGCTCATCTACGCGGCGCTGCTGCCGAAGGCGCTCACGCCGAACATCATGAGCGCGAACATCACGGGCGGCGTCGGGCTGCACGCGGCCGATCTGCTCACCGATCTCAAGAGCGGCTACCTGCTCGGCGCGCGGCCCCGTCAGCAGCTGATCGCTCAGCTCTTCGGCGTCGTCGCGGGTTCACTCGCGGTCGTGCCCGCCTTCATGATTCTGGTGCCCAGCCCCGACGTGCTCGGGTCGAAGGAGTTCCCCGCGCCGGGCGCGCTGGTGTGGGCCAACGTGTCGAAGATGCTCGTCGCGGGAATCGACGCGCTTCACCCCTCGGCTCGCTGGGCTGCGCTCATCGGCCTCGTCGTCGGAACCACGCTCGCGATTCTCGAAGTGAAGCTGCCGAAGAAGGCCAAGGCGTGGGTGCCGTCGCCGTCGGGCCTCGGCATCGCCATGGTCATTCCCGCGTACAACTCGATCATGATGTTCATCGGCGCTGCCGTCGCCGAATGGTACCGCCGCAAGAAGGGCGACAAGGTGGCCGCGGCCGTCACCGTTCCCGTCGCGTCGGGCTTCATCGCGGGCGAGTCGATTCTGGGCATTCTCATCAAGATGCTCGTCGCGTTCGGCGTGATGCCGAAGGGGTAGCCCGGGGCTTGAGCTCTGCCGGCCCCCGGCGGATTCTCTGCTCGTGGCGGCGCACCACCTGCTCACGACCTCGTACAGCGAGACCTGGGCGATCGAACCGCGGCATGAGCTGCCGTTTCCGCTCGCGCTCGAGCTCGTCTCGGCGCCGATGACGAACGAGGTGATCGAGCGGCTCACGACCTGGCTGCGGGCCTATGCGCGGCGAGGCCCTCCCTGGCAGGACCTCGTCGAGGCCGAGCTCGATCCGTCACGGCTGTCGCTGGTGCTCGAGCGTTTCGTCGGCGTCACCTGCGGCGATCTGCTCCGCAACCTGGGCGAGGAGCGCTGGGTGTTGCCGGTGCCGACCTGGCTGCGACTGGCAGAAGGGCTCTTCGACGCGTTCGAGCGCAGCGGCGACGAGCTGCTCAAGGAGCCTCCCTGCCCGCAAGGTATCGGCTGGTCGCTGGCGGGCGAATTGACGCTGGCGCCGATCGCGCTCAACGCGCTGCTCGCGACCGGCCGCGACGTGAACGATCACTCGATGCTCTTCTCTCCCGAGCACGTCACCCGCGCGCCGCTGACCGAACGAACGCTCGTCTTCGAGCTGGGCGTCTGTCTGGCGTGGATGTTGACCGGCTGGCACCCGCTCGAGGCCGACGCCGGTGGGCACGTCGGAGGCTTGCTCCGCGCCGAACGGCCGCTCGCCGCAGGGTGGAAGCTGGGCACCAGTGACGAGGTGATCGCGGTACTCGAACGCGCGATGGCCCACCTGCCCGACGCGCGCTTTCGAACGCTGAAGGAGTTCCGCTTCTCGCTGCGCAGCGCCTGTGCCGCGCCTGCCGCTTCGAAGATCGAGGCGTTCAGCACGCTCGAGGCGGCCACCCACCGCTTCGTCGACCGCCTGATCGAACACCTCTGGACGAAGGACACCCTGCTGCCCGCGACGTGGGAAGGCCTGTGGCCCGAAGGCATTCACCCGCTCGAGGGCCTGTCGGTGGTGGAGGATCGTCTGCTCGAGCACCGGGTCGACAAGCGCACGTTCCTGCGTCGCGCCGAGGTGGGGCACTCGATTCGTCCCTGGCGCACGCCACCCGAGCGGGCCGACGACGAAGCGGCGTTTCGAGGAGCAGACAGTCAGCGGTGGTGGGTCGGAGCCCCTGCTGCACGGTACCCGTGGCGCTGAGGCTGAATTGCGAGCGTGAGTGCGTTACACCGCTCGCACTCCGATGAGCCACCGGATCACGCCGATCGATCACCCCGTCACCTTCGAGATCGATGGAGAGTCGATCACCGGACAAGACGGCGACACCATCGCGGTCGCCTTCGTCGCGGCAGGCCGCACCACGCTGTCCCGCTCCATCAAGTACCACCGGCCGCGAGGGCCGTTCTGCCTGTCGGGCGGATGCTCGCACTGCCTCGTGCGGGTCGACGGCGTACCGAACCAGCCCTCATGTCAGGTCGACATCAAGCCGGGCATGCGCGTCGAGCGGCAGAACGCGTTCCCCGACGCGAGCGTCGACGTGCTCCAGGCGACCGATCTCGTCTTCTCGAAGTGGTTCAACCACCACGAGTTCCTCGCCGGCGTTCCGCTGATCGAGAAGGTGATGCTGCAGGTCGCGCGCAAGCTCGCCGGGCTGGGGCTGCTGCCCGAGAAGCCCGCACCGACTCGCGAGCCGCCCGTCGTGGAGTCCGTTGGCGTCGCCATCGTGGGTGGTGGAGCTGCCGGGCTGTCGGCAGCGCGGCGGCTGACCGAGCGCAACGTCGCCTTCACCCTGTTCGAGCGTGATCGCTCGTGCGGCGGGCGACTCCTGCATGGCTGTGACGAAGGAGCGCCCGCGGTCGTCGTGCCATCGGGCACCTCGATTCGAACTGGCGCCACCGTCGTCGGGGTCTTCTCGGACGATCACAAGCCGTTCCTCGCGGTCGTTCAGCACCAGCGCCTGCACTTCGTCTTCTACGAGCGGCTCCTGCTCGCGAACGGCGGCCAGCCCACGCTGCTGACGTTCCCGAACAACGATCTGCCGGGGGTCTTCGCGAGCCGCGCCGTGAGTCGAATGATTCGCAAACACGGGGTGCTGCCAGGCGCGCGCATCGCGGTCGTGGGAGACGGAGACGAGGCGAAGTCGCTCGCGAAGCTGATTGGGGCCAACGGCGGAACGGCCGTCGCGGTTGGAGCCGAGCCCCTTCGGGCGCACGGCGTTCGCAGCGTGCAGGCGCTGACGGTCTCGCTTCAGGGCCGAATCGAGAAGGTCGACTGCGACGCGGTGGCGCTGTGTGCGCCGGTGAGCCCTGCGTTCGAACTGGCGCGCGCAGCCGGAGCCCGCGTCGGGTGGGACTCCCGCTCGCACCTGTTCACCGTCGAGACCGACGCCGCAGGCAAGAGCGCCGACACGGTGTGGGTCGCAGGTGAGCTGCGTGGACCGATGAGCGCCGCCGCCGCAACCGAGCAGGGCCTCGTCGCCGCCGAGTCGATCGCCAGCGCCATCAAGGGAGCGACGCCATGAGCAAAGCCCTCCTGTGCTGTTGCGAAGACGTCACCGCCTCGGAGGTCGAGCACGCGATCGAGAAGGGCTACCGCGACATCGAATCGGTGAAGCGCTTCACCGGCTTCGGCACCGGCATGTGCCAGGGCAAGCAGTGCCTCACAGCCGTCGCGCGCCTGCTGGAGTCGAAAGCGAAGACGAAGCCGTCGCAGTTGATGCCGTTCACCCCGCGGCCTCCCCTCTTCCCGACCGAGCTCTCGTTGTGGGCGTCGGCGTCGTTCGATCCCGCGGTGGCTCCGGGTGGCGGAGTGCCCGAGTCGATCGGCCTGACCGAGAACGCGCTCAAGCCCGAAGCGCCGGTTCCCTCGAAGGCGAAGATCGTCATCATCGGTGGCGGCATTCTCGGCCTCTCGCTCGCGTGGAACCTGGCGCAGCGCGGAGAGACCGACATCGTGGTGCTCGAGAAGGGCTACCTCTGCGCCGGCGCGTCGGGCCGCAACGGCGGCGGCGTTCGTATGCAGTGGGGCACGCCCACGCTCATCACCCTCGCCCAGCGGTCGATCGAGCTCATGAAGCGCTTCGCGCGCGACATGGGCATCAACGTCTGGTTCCGGCAGGGCGGCTACCTCTTCCTCGCCAAGTCAGAGGCGGTCGTCTCGAAGCTCGAGCGCGCCGCACAGCTGCACAACAAACACGGCGTGCCGACGCAGATCCTCACGCCTGACGCTGCGCGCGAGGTCGTGCCCGAGCTGACGATGACGGGCGTGAAGGCCGCCGCGTGGAACCCCCTCGACGGTGTGATCTTCCCTTGGCCGTTCCTCTGGGGCTACGCGACCGCGGCGCAGAAGAAGGGCGTGAAGGTCGAGACGTTCACGAAGGTGATCGGCTTCGAGCAGAGCCAGCACCGCATCAAGAAGGTGATCACCGATCGTGGCGACATCGAGTGCGAGACCGTCGTGCTCGCCGGTGGCGCCTGGAGCCCGGCGATCGCAGCGCTGGCCGGCGTCGATCTGCCGAACGAGCCGCACCGTCACGAGATCTGCTCCACGGAGCCGCTCAAGCCGTTCCTCGGGCCGCTGGTGTCGGTGCTCGACTCGGGGCTGTACTTCTCGCAGTCGATGCGCGGCGAGATCGTCGGCGGCATGGGCGACGCTCGCGAACCGGCCGGAATGAACCTGGGCTCGACGCAGCGGTTCCTCACCCGCTACTCACAGGCGCTGACGGAGCAGATGCCGCAGGTGGGGCGCGTGAAGATCCTCCGGCAGTGGTCGGGGCCGTACGACGTGACACCCGACAACTCACCGATTCTCGGCCGTACGCCGGGGCTGCCCAACTTGATTCAGCTCAGCGGCTTCGTGGGCCACGGCTTCATGATGGCGCCTGCCGTGACCGAGCGCATGGCCGCGTGGATGGCGACCAACGAGTCGGATGAGCTCTTCGAGCGCTTCACGTTGAGCCGCTTCGAAGAGGGCCGCATGGAACGCGAAGACATGATCATCGGCTGACACGGCCTTGCCTTCAGGCAGGTTCGCCGACATGAGGAAGCCATGCCGTTCGAATTCCTCGAACCTGGCGTCGTGCGACTGACCATTCCCGACACGGGGTGGGAGCGTTCAGAGCGCGCGGCGTTCGCGCTCGCGTTCACCCGAAGCTGCGCGAGCGGGCCGACCGGGCTCATCCTGGAGTCGAACACGCGGGCGGTCACCGAAGATGGGCCGAACCACATGCTGGACTTGTTCGATCAGCTACGCGAGTCGATCACCTGCGTGGGCGTGTTCACCAACTCGGGCATTCTCGGCCTCACGGTGATCGCGATGCGCGCAGCCATGGGCGTACGCGGCATTCACTCTCCACTCGTCTCGTCGGCCGATCGGGGCGAGGTCCCTCGCGCGGTGCTCGAGCACACACACGCACGTCGCCAGAACTTGAAGGAGACACAGCCTCGCGGTCAGGCGTGAACGGTCGAGCGCAGCTCCGCACACCGATGCAGGCGCGCGGAGTGCCCAAGCGAGGGGTCGATTACACGACGGTGACGGGCTGACCGACCTCGGGCTTCTTGAGCTCGGCGACCGCGGCAGGGCCGATGAGCTCCTTCAGCTTCGCGACGGTCGCGGCATCACCAGCGTAGTTGTGGCCCGTATGCGCACCCAGCGCCTGCGTCACCATCGAAAGGTTGATCGACGCGGGCAGGTTGTAGCGCTTGATGAAGGTGCTCCAGACCTCGTTGTCGCGGTAGCCCTCGTCGACGGCGAGTGACTGACCGAACGCCAACAGCCCAGCGAGCTTCACGTCTTCGGCCGGCATGCGCAGCAGGCCCTTGTCGCCGAGGAAGCGGTTGAACTCGAACACCGTGATCGCGCGCAGCGCCTCTTCCGAGAGGTGCGAGTACCGCGAGCTCACGGACATCACGTACTCGGTCTTGCCGTCGCGGCCCTTCTGCTCGGTGAAACGAATGAGATCTTTCTCGCCCATCTTCGGCTCGAACCAGCCGCCGGCGATCACCTTCGAGTCGGGGTTGGCGCGATCGAGAATGCCGCTGAACTCCGAGAGCGTGTTCACCATGTTCGCGCTGACGAGCACCTTGGTGCCGTCGAGCACGCTCGCGTGGCGATCCTGTTTCACGGGCTCGAACTCACGGCGCGTGTCTTCGGGCACCTTGAAGGTCGAGTAGTTGAAGTGCTTGTCGAGGTAGTCGGCCTGGCCGTCGTTGTCGCGGTCGAGCACCTTCTCGCGCGTCATCGTCGAGATCGGGGTGATGTAGTTGTCCCACGTGCGGCCCCAGCCGATGTCGGCCGCGTCGTTCATGCCCTGGTGAATGTCGGTCCACCCCTTGCGACCGGCGACGCCGTCGACGAGGGCCATGAGGGCCTGCACGCCTTCACCGCGCGTCATCTGGCCGTTGTTGTCGGTGTAGAAGTTCGAGGCGGCGTAGGTGGTGACGACCTGCGCGTTGCCGTACTTCTCCTTCACCTTGTCGAGCATGCCCTTGCCGACGCACAGGTTGTAGAAGAGCAGCTTGTCGGCGGCGCCGTCGGTGGTGGCAGGCCCGTTGTTGACCGAGCTCGACATCGCGCGGCCCCAGTTCGAGTGGCCGTCGTAGCCGACGATCTGCACGTTCGGGTCGTTCATGGGCGCGAGGATGTTGGTGCCGCCTTCGCGAACGGAGATGCGGAACTTCGTCTCGCCGACGCCGGGCTTGTTGATGGTCGCCTCGTACGTCGACACGCCGTACTGGTTCTCGGCGCCGACGGGCTTGAAGCCGTGGTCCTTGAGGTACTTCGTGAAGCCGCCCCAGAACTCGCCCTGCCCCACCGTCCACGAGAGGTTGACGGTGTTCTTCCCGTTGGCGAACCACTTGTCGTACGGCGGCGAGGTGGGCGCGAGCTCCTTGAGCAGCGCGTCGGCGATCTTCTTCGGCTCGCCCGTCTGCGCGGCCTTCGAGTTCACGAGGTGGAAGATCATGCTCTCGCGCAGGCGAGGGTTCTTCTCGGCGCGCACGAGCGCTTCGTAGGTGCCGAGCGCCGACTGCTGCAGCGCGGGCGTCTTGGCGGCGTTGACGAGATCGAGCAGCACCGACGCAGCCGAGCCACGCAGCTGGAGCGCCTGGTTCGCGTCGAGGCCCGCCGGAGGAGCGCCGTCGCTGGGAACACGGGCGAGCGCGAGCTTGAGCTGATCGAACGTCTTCGCCTGCAGCTCGGGCGTGACGTTGGCGAGCATGGGCTCACGGGCGTTGTCGGCGACTTCGCCGGCCTTGAAGAGCGCGTCTCCGAGCTCGACGTTGTTGGCTGGCGCCTTGCCGTCGGCAGCGGCCGTGAAGACGCCCGATGCGTTGAGGAAGACGGGCCGGTTTCCACCAGCGGGGTCGAGGTTGATCGTCTGGCCACCGGAAGGCGGCTGCGGAGGCGGCGTCGGCTCGACGAGCGCCTTGATCACGTCGAGCGCACCGGCCTGAAACAGGTCCTTGTACTCGGTCATGATGCGCTGCAGGTCGGCCTTCTCGGTCTTCGAGACGATGCCGTTCTTCTCCGCCTGCGCGACGATCGCCTTCGCTTCATCTGGCGTGATGGCGCGGTCGGTAGCGGCGGTCTGGCCCATGCGACGAATGGTGGTCATGTGAGGTCCCCGAGGTGCTGCGAGATGGGCGCTGCATAGCACGGGGTGAAGCGCCTCCGAGACAGTGGCTGTCGCCCGCGGGTGACGTCGTAGGACGCGACGATCGTGGGCACGACAGGTGGCACCACGAAACAAGGACCGTACGGTCACGACACTTCGCGTCAGGGTGGAAGGGACCGAATTCGTTCGTGTGAATTGAGATGACCAGTCGGTCACGTCACTGGCACGGCGGGCGCACTGAGGCGCCGCATGCTCCGACGATTGCCGATGGTGATGGTGACGATGTTCGCGGTGGGCTGCGCCGACGGTGTGGTGACCGAGGGCGGTGATTTCGAAGAGGCTGATCCCGAGACGCTCGAGGCGGCGACGGTGACGCAGGAGATCCGCTGCGCGCCGCGCATGAACACCTTCCCCGTCGGAGCCGCGCACAACATTGGCTACGACCGCGCGTCATGTGGAACGGGAACGTGCCGAACGTCGTGTCCTGATCAGAACGCGAACTCCGATTGGAATCCCGCGGCGACGCACAACGGGATCGATGTGTTCGCGTTTCAGCGCGCTCCGTTGGTGGCGGTGACGAGTGGAACGATCGTGCGAGTGGGAACGCCGAGCTCGACGTCGGGCCTGCGCGTGCGCCTGCGCGATGAGTGCGGCTGGGAGTACTACTACGGGCACATGGATGAGGCCGTCGTGCGCGAGGGTCAGACGGTCTCGGCGGGGCAGTTGCTTGGCTACATGGGCCGCACGGGGACGGGCTCGACGCATCTGCACTTCAACGTGTCGCCTGATGGGCAGTACCTGCGAGACATCAACCCGTTCGAGTTGCTGCGGACGACGTCACCGACCGCGTGTCGTGCGGCTCCGACTCCGACTCCGACGCCAACGCCGACACCGGCCCCCGCGGGCTGTGGGCTGCTCGCGCCTGGTCAGTCGTTGGCTGCGGGCCAGAGCAAGGCGTCGTGTGATGGGCGCTTCGTGCTCGCGATGCAGACTGATGGAAACCTGGTGCTGTACCAGGGCAGTCGCGCGCTCTGGGCGACGATGACGAACGGGCGTGGTGGAGCGCTGGCTGCGATGCAGGGTGACGGCAACTTCGTCGTCTATTCCGGCGCCGGAGTTCCCCTCTTCCACACCAACACGTTCCGGTACGCCGGAGCCCGGCTCGCGATTCAGAACGACGGGAATCTGGTCGTGTACCAGGGCACGACTCCGCGCTGGGCGTCGAACACGGGCGGCCGCTGATCAGCGGCGCTTGGGGGGTCCGAGCGTCATGCCCTGTCGAATCAGCGCCATCTGATCGCGAATCATCGATGCTGCATCGGCTCCGAAGATCGCGTTCAGCCGGCGCTGCTGGGCCCACGTCGGGAGAACAGCGCCGATCGCCTTTGCTTCCTTCACGAGCGATTCCCACTCGAGGCGAACGGCTTCAAGTTCGTCTGTCTTCGCGCGCTTCGCAATCGGACGATCGGGAATTCCGAGCGCGTCACCGATGATCTCCACGGCTTCGTCTGCGTCAGCTCCGTCGAGGTCCTCGAGCACCACTGCGTCGGCACCGGCCTTCACCCACTGCGAGATCTTCGTGCGCTTTCCCGCGGCGAGCGATGCGACCATGCGCCCGTCACGAAAGGCGCGCGCAAACGACTTCTCCTCGCAGAGCGCGACCGCGTGGCGACCGGTCGACAACTGCTTCGCGAGTGAGACAGCCGCGACGGGATCGAGATCATCAATCGAGACCCACCGCCGGCCACGCGTCACTTTCAAACCGGGCGACAGCGTCACCCTGCCCGCCGACTGCTCGACGTGAACGCTCGCCATCGTCAGGCGTACGACATCACGAGGTGCATCCAGCACTCTTCACTCGCCGGGTTTCGATACGAATGCGGCACATCAGCGCCGAAGACGATGGCGTCACCTTCCGACAGCTCGTGCGTCGCACCGCCGAACTCGAGCACAAGCTTTCCGCGCGTCACCACGAGGTTCTCTCGCGTGCCCGGCTGATGAGCCTCGGCGTCTTCGCGGCCATGACCGGCGAGCCAGAGTTCGTAGAACTCGACCTTCCCCGCATCGCCGAAAGGGAAGAGCGCGCGTGACGAGAACCGACCATCGGCGCTGATGAGCCGCTTTGCGCTCGCCTTCCGCAGCAGCGCCGTCGTCGTCGTCCTCGGAGCCGCCAACATCGTCGCGAACGGAACACCGTACGCGCGCGCGATGCGCCAGACGACTCCGACGCTCGGCGTGTTCGTGCCCAGCTCGATTTGCCCCAGCAGCGTGCGCGACAAGCCAGTGAGGCGCGCAGTCGCATCGAGCGAGAGATTCCGCGCCGTACGCAGCTCGCGAAGGTTGTTGCCGATGACCGCGTCGAGCTCGGGCATCGTCGCTTCGAAATCAGCGGGCGGAGCATCGGTCGTCGCCGTCTGCGCCGGAGCCGAGGGCGCCGGAACATCGATCGGTAAGCCCAGCCGCGCCCACTCTTCGGTGCCACCGTCGAGGCTGTAGACCTGCGTGAGCCCCAGCTCTTCCGCGACACGGCCCGCCTGCTGCGATCGCCCGCCCTTTGCGCAAACGAAGAGCACGTTGTCTTTCGGCAGCGCCGACTTCGGGTCCGTGCGCAACGTACCGAGCGGAACGAGCCGCGCGCCCGGCAGGTGTCCCCTCGCCCACTCCGACGGCTCGCGAACGTCGATCAACTCGACGCCGCCGCTGGCCAACAACGCCTCTGCCTCACGAACCGTCACGTGCTTCATCGACCCTCCGTCAGTGCGGGCCGATGTTCACACGTGCGACGGGGTTCGTCACCGCTCCTGCAACCGATGCAGCGCAGCCACCAGCGCGTCGATGTCTTCGCACGTGTTGTACGGAGCCAGCGATGCACGCACGGTCGCCTCGACGCCGAAGCGCCGCAGAATCGGCTGCGCGCAGTGATGACCCGAGCGCACCGCGATGCCCTCTTTGTCGAGCAACGCTCCGACCTGTTCGGTCTTCTGCCCCGCCAGCGTGAACGACAACACGCCCGCCTTGCCCGGCGCCGTTCCGTAGATCGTCAGTCCGCGCACGTGCTTCACCTTCTCGGTCGCGTACTCGAGCAGATCGTGTTCGTAGCGAGCCACGGTCTCGAGGCCCACGCGTGTGAGCCAGTCGAGCGCCGCACCAAGCCCCACCGCATCCGCGATGTTCCCGGTGCCCGCCTCGAAGCGCGCCGGAGACGGATGAAACACCGTGCGCTCGAAGGTGACGTCCTGAATCATGTTGCCGCCGCCCTGCCATGGCGGCGTCGCGTCCATCAGCTCGCTGCGCGCGAAGACGACGCCGATACCCGTGGGCGCGAACACCTTGTGCCCCGAGAAGACGAAGAAGTCGCAGTCGAGCTGCTGCACGTCGACGCGAAGGTGCGAGACCGCCTGCGCGCCATCGAGCAACACCTTGGCGCCGTAGCGATGGGCGAGCTCGATCATCTCCTTCGCCGGAGTGACCGTGCCGAGCGCGTTCGAGACCTGCGTGAACGCGACCAGCCGCGTCTTCGGGCCAAGCAGCTTCTCATACTCCTCGAGAATGATCTGACCGGTGCTGTCGACGGGGGCGACTTTCAGCTTCGCGCCCTTCTCGGCGCACAGCTGCTGCCAGGGAACGATGTTCGCGTGGTGCTCGAGCCACGAGATGACGATCTCGTCGCCTTCGTTCACGTTGCGCGCGCCCCAGCTCTTCGCGACGAGGTTGATGCCCTCGGTCGCGCCGCGGACGAAGATCAGATCGCGCGTCGATGGAGCGTTGATGAACCGCCGCACCATCTCTCGCGCACCTTCGTAGGCATCGGTGGCGCGCGCGGCGAGCGTGTGTGCCGCCCGGTGGATGTTCGAGTTCTCGTGCTCGTAGTACCGCTTGAGCCGATCGATCACGGCCTGCGGCTTCTGCGTCGTGGCTGCGTTGTCGAGCCACACGAGCCGTTTGCCGTTGACCGTCTGATGCAGAATCGGGAACTCGCGGCGCAGCGCGTACGGGTCGAAGAGCGTCGGCGAGGCGTGCTGATAGCCGTGGCCCGTCGGCGAAAGCTCGTACGCGTTCGAGAACGTCGGCGTGATCGCTTCGGGCGTCACCGGCGGAGTCGACGGCGCAGGAACGGGCGGCTCCGAGGCAGGCATCAGCGGAATCGAGGCCGGGAGCAGTCCATCGAGTGAAGGCGTCGATCCCAGCACGCTGTCGAAGCGCACCGGTTGATGAAACGGAGACTCCGCGCTCGGCGTCGCAGGCGCGGGAGGACGGATGTTCGCGTCTGCCTCGGGAGTTCGAGCAGCAGTGGGCTTCAGGGCTGACGTGTTCGACGCATCGGCGCCAGGATTCAGCGCCAACGCGTTCGACGGATTGGGACTCCCCGCGCTTCCGACGGGAGCAGCACCAGGACTCAGCGCCAACGCGTTCGACGCATCCGGCGTCGGCGGAGCGATCCCAGCAGGGTTCGGCTGAGTTCCAGCGTTCACCGGAGACGCAGGGGTCTGTGTCGGCACCGAACCGGAACCGGGCGGAGAACCGGACGGCATCGACGTCGGCTCGACCGCTCCCGACTCCTCCATCGGCGCACCGATCGGCGCCTGGAACAACTCGTTCGCCATGCGCTGCATCAGCATCGCGAGCGAGACCGGATCAGCCTCGGGCAGCGTGGGCGCTCCAGGGTGTTTCACCGCCGCGAACGCGACTCCCGGTGTCGGCACGTTGGCCGGCACCTCGAGCACGTGCGCAGGTCTCGGCGCGTGACCGATCGCCGGGCGAACCTCCCCCGGCACCGGCAGGTCGCGATCAGGCGTACTCATGGAAGTGATCGATCGTCACGCCTTCGAGCACACCCAGCGCGTCGTGCGTGAGCACCGCGACCGAGCAGTACAGCGAGAGCAGGTACGACGCCGCGCCCGCCTGGTTGATGCCCATGAGGCGCACCGACAGGCTCGGGCTCACTTCACCGGGCAGACCCGGCTGGAACAGGCCGACCACGCCGCGCTTGCGCTCACCCGTGCGCATCAGCAGCACGTCGCTCTTGTTGCCCTTCACGGGAATCTTGTCGCACGGCACCAGCGGCAGCCCGCGCCAGGTGAGGAACGGCGAGCCGAACATGGTGATCGTCGGAGGCGGCACGCCGCGCCGGGTGCACTCACGACCGAACGCCGCGATCGTCTTCGGGTGCGCGAGGAAGAACGTCGGCTCCTTCCACACGAGCGAGATCAGCGAGTCGAGATCGTCGGGCGTCGGCGGCCCCTTGCGCGGCTTGATGCGCATCTCGGGGTCGGCGTTGTTGAGCAGACCATAGGCCTTGTTGTTCAAGACCTCGTTCTCCTGCTTCTCCTTGAGCTTCTCGACCGTGAGCGAGAGCTGCTCCTTCACCTGATCCATCGGGCTGCGGAAGAGATCGGACACGCGGGTGTCGACCTCGATGGTGGTGGTGACCGACGTGAGCACGTACTCGCGCGGCTGCGGGTCGTAGTCGCTGAACGCGAGCGGCAGCGCTTCGCCCGGAGCCGGGCTGCACTTCACCGCGAAGTCGTCGTCGCGCGCCTGGTTCACGCGATAGACGCCGGCCTCGACCGGAGTCCACGGGATCATCTGCACGAGCCAGCGCGGCGTCGCACCACGCCACTGCGGCGGCGTCTTGGTCGTGTTCGAGAGCTGACGGGCGGACTTCTCGCTGAGCGTTCTGGGCTGATCGGCCATGTGGTGTTGGTCCCCGGGGGTGAAAGTCGCGCCCACCCTACCCAACGACCGCGGCGCCACAACGCACAAGAAACGAAAGTCGGTCTTTCCTGCGCCGCAGCGAAGAACGTTCCGTCAGGCAGGAATCACGGCTCGAACCAGCAGCACGATCTTCTTCTCGGCGTCTTCCTTCGAGGTCGCGCGCGCCACCACGCCCTCGGCCGCGGCATCGAGCACCTCGGCGAGCTCGGTCGCCTTGCGCCGCTCGACCACCTCACACGCGACCAGCAGCTTCGAGAGGTGCGCCACGTACTTCTCGTGGCCCTTCTTCACGACCTCGGCGGTGAGCACGTTCGAGGCCTGCAGCAGCTCGGCGCCTTCGGTCGATTGGTGCACCAGCTCGTAGAGCCGCACGAACTTGGTGATCATCGAGCGCTCGAGCGCGGCGACTGGAGTCGGCTCCTTCGACCCCGCCTCGACCGCCTCGCTCACCATGCGATCGATCACCTGCTCCACCACCGCCGCGAACACCGCCGTCTTGTTCGGGAAGTACGCGTACGCGGTCGGTGTTCGTCGGGCATCGGGCAGGCAACGGCCAGGTACCTCGCCTCGCGCGGGCATCAGGTGGTGGCGACGGCGCGCAAGGTGAAAGACCTGGCCGAGCTGAAGGCGGCGGGCTGTGACGTGCTGGCGCTCGACGTGAACGACGAGGCGTCGATGGTAGCGGCGGTGCGCACGATCGAGGCGAAGTACGGAGCGATCGGCGTGCTGGTGAACAACGCGGGCTACAGCCAGTCGGGCGCGATCGA
>JAACJQ010000273.1 GCA_016879935.1 Archangiaceae bacterium
GACGCAGGGTTCTCCGACGCAGGGTTCTCCGACGCAGGGTTCTCCGACGCAGGGTTCTCCGACGCAGGGTTCTCCGACGCGGGGTTCTCCGACGCAGGGTTCTCCGACGCGGGGTTCTCCGACGCGGGGTTCTCCGACGCGGGGTTCTCCGACGCGGGGTTCTCCGACGCAGGCGCGTTCGTGATCGCTCGCCAGTCGGTTGATGGTGGCACTGGTCGCCCCGTCGAGTTGCTCACGCTCACGTTCCCCGGCCGCGACACGACCTACGCGCAGTGGATGCCGGTTCGTCTACCCGACGGCGGCGTCGCGCCCGTGGTGCTGTTGGCGAAACCCTACGACGGCATCGCGTGGCCGAATGATGCGCGCGATCGACGCTGGGCGGCCCAGGGCGCCGGCCTTCACCCCGACGTCGATGGACCGGGAGCAGGCGCTTCACCCGAGTCGATCGTCTACAGCCCGCTGACGATCGAGGCCCAGGCCGACGAGGCGGCGTTCTACGCCCTGCATGGCATCTCGACGCTCGCCGTGTACGGCCGCTTCTACGCGGGCGGCTCGATTCAGAACGACGTCGACGACATGGTCACCGGCCTCGAGTTCCTCGCGCGGGAGCCCGGCGTCGATCGGTCGCGCATCGGCATTCAAGGCGGTAGCTGGGGCGGGTTCCTCGCGCTGTACGGAGCCGCGTTTGCGCCCGCCGCTGCCACCCCGAGAATCGGCGCTGCGCTCTATCCGCTCTCCGACTTCGCCGAGGAGTGGCGGCACGTGACGGTCACCATGCCGGCGCGGCTCTCTCCTGACGCAGGCCTGACGAGCTCGAGGTTCTTCGAGCCGTACCTTCGCCGCGTCGCTGCGACCACGGGCGGCGGGCCCGATGCTGGCGGCGCCTTCACCCGGTTCGACGTCGGGGCGCTCGAGTCGCGGCTGCGGACGCCCTTCTTCATCGTGCACGAAGACTGGGACGCGCTGGTCGGAGTCGATCAGTCGCAGCGGCTCGCCACCCGGCGCGGCGATCTGATTCGGCCACTCTGGCTTCGTCATGACGCGTCACCGCCCTCGTGGGATGCGATCGGCACCTCTCACGGCCCGCTCATGGAACAGTTCGGCGGCACCGCCAGCTTCACCTTCGTGTGGTCGACCCTGCTGCGTGAACTCGCAGCGACGCAGACCATCTTCGTACCGTGGACCGAGTCGTCGTTCGTTCCATTGCTCGTGCACGCGCGCGATCGCAGCCGCTCGGGAACGCGTCACGACGAACTCGCGCGAGAGCTGAACGGCCTGCTCGACCCGCGTATCTTCATGTACCGCATGCCCGAAGGGCCCGACGCCGGAGCGCCGCTCGTCGAGACCGGAGCCACCTTCGTGTCGCGGCAGCTCAACGCGATCTGGGGCAGCAGCACGACGCCGGCGACGATCGCGGGCGTGCTCGACGCCGGGCTTCCACCCTGACGATCAGGGCAGCCACGCCGGGCCAGCGTCAGCGGGCGTCGACGCAGCTGGCGCGGCATCAGCGACGCAGACGGCCGTCTTCTGATCGCAGTGGAAGCCAGGGTTGCACTCGAGCCCGCAGCGATTGGCAGTCGTGCTGACGGGGTTGGCGGCGGCCCCGGCGGGAGGCTCGTAGGGCCTCGCTGGCGACCACGATGGCTGTGCCGGCGCGAGGTACCTGCACGACAGCGAGAGCATCACCAGCAACCACGCCTTCCGCATCACGCCTCCATCACGATCAACACCTGACCGGCGGTGACCTGTTCACCTTCGCGCACCAGCACCTGCTTCACGACGCCGTCGGTCGGGCTCGTGGTGGTCTGCTCCATCTTCATCGCCTCGAGCACCAGGAGCGCCTGACCTCGTCGCACCGTCTCGCCGTCTTTCACGTTCACCTTCACGACCTTGCCGGGCATGGGCGCCATGAAACCGCCCTTCACCGCAGCGTCGGCGGCGACGGGGAAGCGGGGCACCTCGCGCAGCACCACATCACCGCGTTCGGTGTGCACGTGGGCCGTCTCGCCGTTCGTCACGACCCGGAGCCGATGAATGACGCCATCGGGTGACTCGAGCTCGAAGCAGGGCGCGCACGCAGCGGCGATGCGCCAGCGGCCCGTCGAGCCACCGACCGTCACCTGAAACACGCGGTCTCCGAGCTCGCGGTAGTCGACCGACACGTCCTCGTCGCCTCGCTTCCACTCGTGGCGTTGATCGCGGAAGCGGTTGTTGCGGAAGCCGGTGAGCGCTCCGGGCAGGAGGTCGTCAGTCGACCGCCGCGCTTCGAAGGCGAACAGCGTGGCGGCCACCGCCGCGAGCCGATCGCGTTCGACGTCGGCGGGCTCGGAGAGCCGGTTCATCTCCTCGGCGATGAGCTGCGTCGACAACGCTCCGCTCACCACGTTCGGGTGACGGAGCAGCCGGGCGAGGAAGCCCTTGTTGGTGGTGAGGCCGAGCACGCTGGTGTGGTCGAGCGAACGAGCGAGCGTGGCGAACGATTGCGTGCGCGTGTCGGCGTGCACCACGAGCTTGGCGATCATCGGGTCGTAGTGCGGCGTCACCTCACCGCCGGTCTCGATGCCCGGGTCGACCAGGAGCCCTCCGTATCCGGGCGTCCAGAAGTCGAGCACGGGGCCGATGGCCGGCAGAAACTGGTTGGCCGGGTCCTCGGCGTAGAGGCGCACCTGCACGGCGTGGCCACGCTGCACCACGTCCTTCTGGGTGAACGCGAGCTTCTCGCCTCGTGCGACGCGCAGCTGCTGCTCGACGAGGTCGATGCCGGTGACCTGCTCCGTCACACGGTGCTCGACCTGCAGGCGCGTGTTCATCTCGGAGAAGTAGAAGTGGCCCGCCGCGTCCATGATGAACTCGACGGTGCCGGCGTTCGTGTAGTCGACGGCGCGGCCCACCTCGAGCGCGGCCTGACACAGCCGTTCACGGGTCTCGGGCGTGAGCGCAGGAGACGGCGTCTCTTCGACGACCTTCTGATGCCGCCGCTGCAGCGAGCACTCACGCTCGTAGAGGTGGAGCAGGGTGCCATGCGAGTCGCCCAGCAGCTGAACCTCGAGGTGCCGTGGCCGCTCCAGGTACTTCTCGATGATGAGCGTCGGGTCTGAGAAGGCGCTCTGGGCCTCACGGCGGCCCGACTCGATGCAGGCGTCGAGCTCGTCGGGGGCGCGGGCGATCTTCATGCCCTTTCCACCACCACCCGCGCTCGGCTTGAAGATGACGGGCAGGCCGATCTCCAGCGCCTTTGCTTTCAGCACGGCCGTCGATTGATCGCCGCCATCGAAGCCGGGCACGAGGGGAACGCCGCGTTGGCCGACGAGCGCCTTGGCTTCACGCTTGAGCCCCATGGCGCGAATCGCCTTCGGGGTCGGGCCGACGAAGACGAGCCCCGCGTCGATCACGGCCTGCGCGAAGTCGGGGTTCTCCGAGAGGAAGCCGAAGCCCGGGTGAATCGCGTCGGCGCCCGTCTTCTTCGCCGCCTCGAGGATCGCCTCGAAGCGCAGGTACGACGCCTTCGCGAGCGCGGGGCCGATGCGCACGGCGGTGTCGGCGAAGCGCACCGCAGGCGTGTTGGCGTCGGCGTCGGAGAAGACCGCGACCGACGACAGGCCCATGCGGCGCACGGTGCGCATGATGCGCAGCGCGATCTCTCCACGGTTGGCGACGAGGACACGTTCGATGGTTTTCATGTGCGTGGCCTGTCAGTGGCGGAAGACGCCGAAGCTGGTCGTGCCCTCGACGTGGCGCGAGTACGCCGCCGAGAGCGAGAGCGCGAGCACGGTGCGGGTGTCGCGCATGTCGATGATGCCGTCGTCCCAGAGGCGGGCCGTCGCGTAGAGCGCGCTCGACTGCTGATCGATCTGGTACTCGATCATCTGCTTCATGCCCGAGAGCGTCTCTTCGTCGACCGCCTCGCCGCGCTTCGACGCTGCGTTGCGCTGAATGATGTCGAGCACGCCTGCCATCTGCTTGCCGCCCATCACCGCGATCTTGTGATTCGGGTACGTGAAGAGAAACCGCGGCTCGTACGCGCGGCCCGACATGGCGTAGTTCCCCGCGCCGTAGCTCGCGCCCATCATGATCGTCAGTGCCGGCACCGTGCTGTTCGACACCGCGTTGATCAGCTTCGCGCCGTTCTTGATGATGCCGCCCCGCTCGTACGAGCTGCCCACCATGAAGCCGGTGATGTTCTGCAGGAAGATGAGCGGCACGTCGGCCTGGTTGCAGAGCTGAATGAACTGCGCGCCCTTGTTGGCCGACTCCGAGAAGAGAATGCCGTTGTTCGCGAGAATGCCGACCGGGTAGCCGTGCAGGTGCGCCCAGCCGCAGACCAGCGTGTTGCCGTAGAGCGGCTTGAACTCCGAGAACCGCGAGCCATCGACGATGCGCGCGATCACTTCTCTCGGGTCGAAGGGCACGCGAGGGTCGGGAGAGACGATCGACAGCAGTTCGTCGGCGTCGAAGCGTGGAGGCTCGACGAGGCGGGGCAGGGGCCGCGCCTCTTTGCGCCAGTCGAGGTGCGCCACGACTTCACGGCACAGGCGCAGCGCGTCGCGCTCGTCTTCCGCGAGGAAGTCCGAGATGCCCGAGACCTGGCTGTGCATCAGCGCACCGCCGAGCGTCTCGTCGTCGACCTCTTCCCCGGTCGCCATCTTCACCAGCGGAGGCCCGCCCAGGTACACCTGCGCCTGGTTCTTCACGAAGATCGCGTAGTCGCTCATGCCCGGCACGTACGCGCCGCCCGCCGTCGACGAACCGAACACCACCGTGATCGACGGGCGCTTGAGCTGACTCGAACGGGTGAGATCGCGAAAGGCCGCGCCTCCGGGCACGAAGATCTTGTCCTGGTTCGGCAGGTCGGCGCCGCCCGACTCGGTGAGGTTGATCGATGGCAGCCGGTTCGACTGGGCGACCTCGGCGAGCCGCCGTGACTTCACCACCGACAGCTCGCTCATCGCGCCGCCCTTCACCGTCGACTCGTTCGCGACGATGAGGCACTCGACGCCCGACACCCGGCCCACGCCGCCGACGACCGACGCGCCCGTCGTGTGGTTCTCGACCTCGTGCCCGGCCAGCGCGCACAGCTCGAGGAAGTGGCTGTCGCGATCGAGCAACAGCTCGACCCGTTCACGCGGGAGCAGCTTTCCTCGCTTGAGGTGCCGCTCGTTGTACTTCGGGCCGCCGCCTTCGAGGCTCTTCGCCAACGCCGCCGTCACCGGCTCCATCAGCTTCAGGTTCTCGTCACGGTTCTTCTGGGCGAGCTCGGCGCGCGCGTCGAAGTGGCTCTGCAGCACCGGGTATCGCTGCTCGTTCACGGGCATGGGCCGGAAGATTCGTACCCTGCGCCCACGAGTCAATCGAAATTGACTCTGGAATCAACGAGGCGGGCTCGACTCCGAGAGCTGGGCGGTGATCACGAAGCAGGCGCCCCCGAGGCTCGAGGGCTCGTAGGTGAGCGACCCGCCAAAGGCCTCGACGTACTCGCGGCTGAGCGACAGGCCGAGCCCGGTGCCGACGCCGACTGGCTTGGTGGTGAAGAAGGGCGTGAAGAGGCGCGCGCGCTGTGGCTCTGGCACTCCCGGCCCGTTGTCGTGCACCTCGAGCCGAATGCGGTCGTCCACGCGGCGCGCGACGACCTTCACGCGGGGGCAGGCGGGGGGCGCTCCGTCGATGGCGTCGCAGGCGTTCGCCACGAGGTTCATGAGCACCTGCGCGAGCCGCTGACCGTCGGCGCGGCAGGCTGGCAGGTGGGGCTCGATCTCGACGTCGAGCTTCACCGTCGAGGCGCAGCGCATGGCCGCGAGCCGTGCGAGACGGCGCAGCTGTTCTTCGAGCTCGACGCTTCCGACGCCACTGGGCCCCGGCCGCGCCAGACCCTTCAAGTCCATCACGATGGCCGAGATGAGCTCGAGGCCCTGTCTCGTCTCGGCCCACGCTTCGCGCTCGTCGTCGTTCGCGGGCAGGTGCGCCGCCTCGAGGAACGCCAGGTTCGCCTTCATGTACGCGAGCGGGTTGTTGATCTCGTGCGCGACGCCGGCGGCGAGCCGACCGAGCACCACCAGACGCTCGCTCTCGACCTGCTGCATCGAGGCGCGCTGCAGCTGGCGCGCGTGTTCGTCATCACGCTCGCGCACACGCTTGAACTCCAGGGCGCCCACGACGCCGGCCGTATAGAGCGCTCCCATCACGGCCACGCCGTGCAGGAGCTCGGTGGTGTTCCAGCCCAACGCCATCAGCACCGGCAGGTTGATGGCGAGCGCTGCGACCGAGATCACGCCGACGACGATCATGCGGTCGATGAAGACGACCGCCAGCCCGAGCGGGAGCGAGAAGAGGAGCACCACGTCGGTCGACCGCTTGAGGGTCAGCGCCACCAGCGGCGTCGTCACCACGAAGAAGAGGGTCGCGAACACCAGCGCGGCCGTTCGTCGCCGCTCGTCATCGTGTCGCAAGAGGGCTGCGACCGCGCCGCACACCACCATCGAGCTCAGCTCCCACCACGCGCCCCCGACGGACTTGTGGCCGAGACCGATCTGCAGCACCGCCGAGACCGCCGCCGCAGCAGCTGCCGACGCAAAGATCACGCTTCGACGCCCGTCGAGCACCTTTGCGCGGTGGTAGGCGTTGGGCACGTCACTGCCTCCAGCAAGCCGCGTTCCCGGCTCCCCCAGCTGCGAATCTGTGCAGCGCTTGCGTCGTCAGTGTACGGCGAAGATCGGCTCGTCGTCTTCCACGGGGCACACCATGCGCGCCATCTTGCGAATGAACGATGGGTCGAACGGCTTGACCTCGTAGTCGGCTGCTCCGAGCTCGAAGCAGGTGTGCCTCATGAACTGATCTTCGTTCGCCGAGAGCATGATGACGGGCACGTCACGCGTCTCGGGGTGCTTCTTGAGCTCGGCGAGCAGATCGCGGCCGTCGCGGGTCTGATGAATGTCGAGCACGATCAGATCGGGCTGATGTTCACGCGCGATCTCGACCACGTTCGACTTCGTGTCGGACAAGACGTCGATGCCAAATCTGCGCGCTTCGCGTTTGAGGGCGTTGACCAGCAGGGGCTCGTCGTCAGAAACCAGAATCGTCGGTGTTCTCAACATGGTGCACCCCGGGGAGGGAGGGGAGGGCTGAGTTCCCACTGGAGCAACAGGCAGACCACACCGGCGCCCGGCTGAACTCGCCGGGTTGGAGTCGCGGGCGTGGGGTGTGTTCGTCTGACGGGGTGACAGTCGACTTCGACCGCCAATCGACCCGCCTGCGCAGCCTTTCGGCACGCTCGTCACGGTCCTGCAGGGTCGGCGCACGATGAGGTCGGCGCCGACCTCGACTTCAGAACAGCGGGGCCTGGGGGCCGGGAATGATGTCGGCGATGTCGGGATCAGGCTCGCCGGGCTGACGCTCGGGGCGGTTGGCCTTCTCCTGCTTCACGCGCTCCTTCTCTTCCTTCTTCTTGCGCTGGTACTCCGCGCGCTCCTGCTCCTTCTGGCGCTTCGTTCGTCCGGGCAGCATACGGCTTCACCTTTCGGCCAGTAGAGAACCTCGCGAGCCCATCGGCCATACCGGGCACGCGCCGAAAGCCCCATAGCAGGCCAATCGGCCCGCGGCGAATCACCACTTTGGGCGGGCGAAAGATATCGTGCGCGGCCCCATGGCTCTGCGGCTCGCCAGTCTGTCGGTCGATCTCGACTCCCTCGGCCACTACTGCCGCATTCAAGGGCTGCCCGAGACGCTGCTCGACGATCGCGCGAAGGGGCTCGTGTGGTCGACGGCGATTCCCCGGTTCCTCGAGCTGTTCGCGTCGGTGGGCTCGCCGGCCACCTTCTTCGTGATCGCCTCCGACTTGTCCGACGAGCGCCTCGCGCCGGCGCTGAAGACGTCTGCTGCCGCCGGTGTCGAGCTGGCGAATCACTCGTTCTCGCACGACTACGCGTTGTCGCGGCGCAGCCGGGTCGAGATCGAGGCCGATCTTCGGCGCGCGCACGAGCTCATCACCACGCAGACCGGCGTCGCGCCGGTGGGGTTTCGCGCACCGGGCTACACGTTGTCGTCCTCCATGCTCGAGGCAGTCGCGGCGCTCGGTTACCGCTATGACTCCTCCACGTTCCCCGCGGCGCCGTACTGGCTCGCGAAGGCCACGGTGATGACGACGTTGTCGGCGCTGGGCCGGCCGTCTCGCGCGATTCTCGACTCGCCGAACGTGCTGCTCGCACCTCGCGTGCCCTACCGCCCGTCGCTCGCCGCGCCGTACCGTCGGGGTGATGCGCCCTTCATCGAGCTGCCCATGGCCGTGAGCCCCATCGCCCGCATGCCCTTCATCGGCACGTTCGCGACCAGCATGCCGTGGCCGCTCGTCGAGGCGACGTTCCGCCGCATTCGGCACTCGGAGCACTTCAACTTCGAGCTGCACGCCATCGACGTGCTCGACGAGTCCGACGGTATTCCCGCGGCGCTCGCACGCCAGCAGCGCGACGTCGGGGTGCCGGTGCGCGAGAAGCTCTCGCGGCTGCGGCGGCTCTTCACCTGGCTGGGAGACGATCGCGAGCGCGTCACCATCGCCGAGGCGGCCACGCGCCTGTCGGGACGGGTCGATGGCTGAAGAGAAGCTCGGCCGTTACCGGCTGCTGTCGCTCATCGCCACCGGCGGCATGGGTGAGGTGTTCCTCGCGCGGCAGGAAGGGCCAGCGGGTTTCTCGAAGACCGTCGTCATCAAGCGCATCTTGCGGCACCTCGCGCGCGATCAGGGCTTCATCGATCTCTTCTTGAACGAGGCGCAGCTCGCGGCGCAGCTGCAGCACCCGTCGATCACCCAGGTGTTCGGCCTCGAGCGTGAAGGCGACACCTGGTTCATCGCCATGGAGTACGTGCCGGGCAAGAGCCTGCGCGCGCTCATCGACACCTGCCGCGAGAAGAAGCTCGTCGTGCCGCCGCCCATCGCCGTGCGGCTCATCTCTCAGGTGCTGCAGGGCCTCGAGTTCGCGCACGAGCTCAAGGACGAACGCGGCCGCGCGCTGGGCATTCTTCACCGCGACGTCAGCCCCGAGAACGTGCTCATCGCCTCGTCGGGCATGGCGAAGCTCGTCGACTTCGGCATCGCGCGCGCGATGCGTGGCGCCGAGACGCGCGTGGGCCGGCCGAAGGGCAAGCTCGCGTACATGGCGCCGGAGTTGATGGTCTCGGGCGCGACCATCGATCGCCGCGCCGACGTGTACGGCGCAGGCGTGTTGCTCCACGAGCTGTTGATGCTCGAGCGGCCGCCGCTCGGCGCCATTCGTGACGACGGCACGCCCGAGCCCATCGTCTACGCCGCGCCCGCCTCGTTGCCGGAGGCGCTCCAGGCCGCGCTGCTGAAGGCGCTGGCGTTGGATGCGAAAGATCGCTGGAGCAGCGCGCACGCGATGAGTGAAGCGCTCGAGAGCTGGCTGACGAGCTCGGGCCACACGGTGCTCGCGGCAGACATCTCCGCTTTCCTGACGACGGTGCATGGCGCCGCGCAGCCCGCGCCCGTCTCGCTCGGTGACGACGTGGGCAACACCGGCCAGCAGGCCGTCTATTCGGGCACTGCGCCGCTGCCCTCGTCTCGCGTGCAGGGAACGGCGCCGCTGCCGAGCGCTCCCGCGGAGGCTCCCAGGGCGCGCACGGAGCCGCTGCTGAGGGCCGTCACCGGGCCCATCGTGGTGGTACCGCCGCCCGAGCCCGCGCCGTCACGCACCGGCTTGTGGATTCTGCTCGCCGGCATTGGCACCGCCGTCGTCTTTCTCACCATCACCATCGTCGCCATCGTCGGCTCCCAGAGCCCGCGCGTCGTCGAGCCGCTGCCGACCGAGGTGCCGGTCGCCGAGGCGAAGCCGACCGATCAGCTCATGCCCGAGCTCGTGCTCGAGGCCCCCGTTCGGCCAGTGGCCCCGGTCGTCGATGCTGGAGAGCCCGAGGTGGCGAAGGTGAACCGGCCGCCGGTGAAGAAGCCAGTGGCGAAGAAGGCGAAGACCGGCAGAGTGACGGTGCGCGTGAACCCGTGGGCCGAGGTCTACTTCTCGAACCGCAAGCTCGGGGTGACACCGTTCGACCCCGTCGAGGTGCCAGCCGGGAGCGCGACGTTCACGCTCAAGAACTCCCAGCTCGGCGTCACGCGCAAGGTGACGGTGAAGGTGCCGGCCGGCGGCAACGTGGTGCTGCGCGCCGACCTCTTCAAGTGACTCACAGCACGAGCTGAAACGTGCCGGCAGCGACGGTGCGCCCGTTGGCCTGCACCTCGACCCGGTGGGCACCCGCATGGAGCCGACGGATCGAACGATGCGCCATCTGGAAGCGCCGGCTGATCGTCTGCGTCTGGCCGCCGTCGAGATCGAGCCGCGCGATTCTGAATTTCTTCGTCGAACTCCCTTTGGGTCTGACGAAGTGCACCACCGCCTCCACCACCACGTGGGTGAGCTCGGCTGCGTGGTTCTTCACGGTCGCCTCCACGGTGATCGACTCACCCACCTTCAGCTTTGCTGGAGACACGGAGCCACGGACGGTGAGCGCGGCTCCAGAGGCCCCCAGCAGTGAGAGCGCTTCTTCATTGCCCGCCTTCACCAGCGTTCGCAGGCCGTGCTCGACGAGACGTCGCCGCTCCTTCGAGGCTCGAACGAGCCAGCGCCTCGCGGTCTCGAGCACGAGGGCCGGGTGGTCTTTCGAGATGTCGTTCAGGTGATTCGCGACGGAGCGCCGCACGTACTCCTCGCCGTCGTCCTTGAGTGCTTCGAGCAGCGGGAGCGCGAGGCTCGGGTCGGCCTGGAGCGCTGGCAGCCGTTCGGCCCAGGGCAGGCGCGGCCGAGAGCCTTCTGAGACGAGGCGCCGAACGTGCGGGTTCTCGTCCTTCGTCCACGCTTTGAGTGTCTTCAGCGTCTTCTCGGGCGCGCTGATGATCAGCGATCGAATCGAGAACTCCGCGGTGAAGCGCTTGGTCAGCTCGTAGTTCGCCTCGAGCGCAGTCTCGACGTCGCGCGGCCCCACCTGGTGCAGCCAGGTCGACAGCGGCATGTGCCGGAAGACCTCGTTGCCGTAGCCCTCGGTGACGGTGAGCGGGGCGCCGAGTGCTTTGATCGCGATGCGCATCGCCTTCGTGACGTCGCTGGGAAGGGCAGCACCGAGTGCGGTCGCGATGTGGCGAGCCCGGTCTTTGAGCTCGAGCGCGTCGAGGCCGGCGGTCGACTGTCGAATGAACTGCTTCGTCGGGAAGTCGGGCCAGGCGTGCTCGAAGTCGCCGGCGATCTGCTTCACCCGATCGGGGTTCAGGAGGTTCTTGAAGGGCTCGGCCATGCGAGCCGAATAGCACTGGTCAAACGTTCAGCGAACGTCTTCGTCTTCTTTGCCGTCGCGGCGCTTGGTTCCGCCATCGGGCAGCACCACGACCTTCGAGGGCTGCGTCGGAGCGGGGACCTGAATGGAGGCGGTGGCGAGGTGCAGAGCGAGGAGCAGCATGTGGCCACAGACGCTGCCACGGTTTTGGCATTCACGCCCGCGACACGCCGCCGCAGTTCCAGCCCGGCGGAAATCGGCTGCGGTGTAGGGTGTGGGCGCATGTCGCGCTGGGCCGTCCTCGTGGTGTCGCAGCAGCGGGTGACTCCGGTGGACTTGCCGATCGGCCGGCCGCTGATCGTCGGCCGCGCGCGGGGCTCCGGACTCGAGCTGAAAGACCCTCGCGTCGACGAGCGGCACCTGTCGCTGCGCATCGTGAACGATCGCCCCGTGCTCGCTCCGCTCGGCGGCACCTCGGGCGTGCTCGTGAACGACGTGCCGTGCGAAGCGCCGGTGGAGCTCACGGCAGGCGACGAGATCGCCCTGGGCGACAGCAAGCTGGTGGTGATGAGGCTTGGGGTCGAGCTGGCTCCGGCGTTGCGGCTTGCCAACGAAGATGAGCTCAGCGCGCGGCTCGACGAAGAGGTGCGCCGAACAGCGGGTGCTCGTCCGCTCGGCTTCGTGCTGGTGTCGACGGCGGGGCTCAACGTCGCCGCGCGGCAGGCGCTCACGAGGCGCGTCGTCGATGCAGTCTCGGCTTCAGGCGCCATCGCCTCGTGGGGCGAGGTCGCTGACGATCTCATCGGTGGGGTCGTGCCCGAGCTCGGTCAGGCTCAATTGCGCGAGCTGCTCGCGTCGATTCCCGTCGTCGCTGGCCCCCGTGCGAGCACGGCTTCGGTGATGGCGCCCGAAGACGGCACGTCGGGTGACGCGTTGATGGAGGCGGCGTTCTGCCGGCTGCTGCAGATTCCCTCCGCGGTCGAAGAGCCCACCGTCGCCGACCCGGCGATGGTGCGGGTCTCGGCGCTGCTCGACGAGCTGGGCGATCGGTCGGCGCCGCTCGTGCTCGTCGGCCCACCTGGCTCGGGTCGCGGCACCTTCGCGAGATCGGTGTTCCGCGCGCGCGGCGTCGAGCCAGTGCTCGCGACGCCCGAGACGCGGCCCGATGGCCGAGCCGCTGCGCTGCTGGGGCGTGACGTCGATCGTTGGAGCACCGAGTCGCTCGAGGCGCTGCTCGAGGCTGGCCGCGACAAACGACGCCTCGTCGTGCTGACGGCGACGAGTCGGGCGCGCTTCGACCCGACGAACACCAACCTCATCGAGCTGCCTGCGCTGGCCGATCGCCCGCTCGACAGTCTCGCCATCGCAGACGCCTTTCTTCGTGAAGCGCGCGCGGCGCTGAATCGGCCGAGGCTGGCGCTGGGCTCCGACGCGAAGCGGCTGCTCGCGGCCTACGCGTGGCCGGGGCAGGTGCGGGAGCTGCGAACGGTGATGTTGCGCGCCGCCCGCGCCGCCGTGCGTGACGAGGTGGGGAGTGACGCGCTGCCGACACGGCTCTCGCTCGCGGGCCCGAAGTCGAACCTGCGCGGCGCGTTGAAAGAAGCCGAGCGCGATCTGCTGCTCGAAGCGCTGGCCCGCACCCGGTGGAACGTCACCGCCGCGGCGAGTCGACTGGGCCTGCCCAGACGCACCGTCGTGTACCGCATGGCGCGCCTCGGGCTCCGCCGTCCCACCAGACATCGCTGAACGAAGCTTGCGTCAGCGCCGCTTGGGACGCAGAGAGGGGCCATGGCGACCTCGATGCTCGATCTCTTCCGCGTGCTCTCGTCCTTCGCGCCGGCGCGCGTCGATCTGAAGGACGCTCCGTGGGAGCCGTACGTCGACTGGGCCATCGGGCAGGGCCTCGCGCCGCTCGCGGCCTACAACCTCGAGTACCGGCTCGGGCTGTGTGGCGCGCCGCAGTGGGCGAAGGATCGTCTGCTGTCGATCTTCCAGGGCACCGCGAACGACAACGTCATGAAGCTGGTGAACTTCAAGCGCTCGGTCGACGACCTCGAAGGCCGCCGCATCGCGCTGCTGGGCGGAGGCTCGTTCGCCGAGAGTCTGTACCCGCACGTCGCGTGGCGGCCGGTCATCGATCTGCGCTTGCTCGTTCCTCCGCGTGACGTCGACCCTCTCGTCTCGTGGCTGCGGCGCGCGGAGTTCAAGGCCGACGAGACGACCGCTGCGCCGTCGGGAGAGCGCGTGCTCACCGACACCCGCACCATCATCTTCGTGCACGGCACGCTGCTGAACGACCCGGCTCACGACGCCGCGATGCTCGCGCGCGCCCACAAGCTGAAGGTCTACGGCCCCTCGATGCTGCGGCTCGATCTCGAAGACTCGCTGCTCACCCAGGCGCTGCTCATGGCGCGCGCGGGCTTCGAGGTACCGATGCTCGAGTTCGTCGATCTGCGTGAGCTGGTGCTCGGCGCGCCGTCGATGGGCGGTGACTACTCACGCGAGCCGAAGGCCGACGAGCTGCTCTCGCGCGCGAAGACATACGGTGTCGAGCGGGCCTTGTGGGCGGCCCTCGGCGTGGTGGAGCGGCTCTTCCCCGAGACCGAGCAGGCCGTCGCGCGCCTGCGCCCGTCGCTCTCGTTGCCCACGCGAGAGCTGCTCACGCGCCTCGTGGTGAACCCGCTCTCAGAAGTCGGCCGCATGGAGGCGTTCAGGGGCGAAGACACGCTGCGCCAGCTGCTCACCGGCGGTTGATTCACGACAACGCCCGCAGGCAAGACAGCCGGCCGATCTTTGCGCTAGGAGCCTGTGCCCATGCGCATCTCGGTCATTGGCTCTGGGTACGTTGGACTCGTCGCGGGCACCTGCTTCGCCGACTCCGGCAACGACGTCATCTGTGTCGACATCGATCAGCGGAAGATCGACATGCTCAAGCGTGGCGAGATTCCCATCTACGAGCCCGGCCTCGAAGAGCTCGTCACCAAGAACGTGAAGGACAACCGCCTGACGTTCTCGACCGATCTCAAGTCGTCGGTCGCGCACTCGCAGGTGGTGTTCATCGCCGTCGGTACGCCCGAGGGTGAGAGCGGCGAGGCCGACCTGCAGTACGTGATCGCCGCCGCGAAGGAGATCGGCCGCGCCATCACCGGCTACACCGTCATCGTCGACAAGAGCACCGTGCCCGTGGGCACTGCCGACAAGGTTCGCGCGGCCATCGCCGGTGAGACGAAGCACCCGTTCGACGTCGTCTCGAACCCCGAGTTCCTCAAGGAAGGCGCCGCCATCGACGACTTCTTGAAGCCCGATCGCGTCGTCATCGGCGCCGACAGCGAGAAGGCCCGCAACGTGATGGGCGAGCTCTACGCGCCCTTCGTTCGCACCGAGCACCCGATCATCTACATGGACACGCGCTCGGCCGAGCTGACCAAGTACGCGTCGAACTCGATGCTCGCGACGCGCATCTCGTTCATGAACGACATCGCGAGCCTCTGCGACAAGGTCGGCGCCGACGTCGACGCCGTTCGCAAGGGCATGGGCGCCGACAAGCGCATCGGCTACCCCTTCCTCTTCCCCGGCGTGGGCTACGGCGGCAGCTGCTTCCCGAAGGACGTGAAGGCGCTCATCACCACGGCGCGTGAGTACGGCCTCGAGTTCGATCTGCTCCGCGCGGTCGAGCGCACCAACGAGAAGCAGAAGAAGCTGCTCGTCGCGAAGGCGCTCAAGCACTTCGGCGGCTCGGTCGACGGCAAGACGTTCGCCGTGTGGGGCCTGGCGTTCAAGCCGAAGACCGACGACATGCGCGAGGCGCCGTCCATCGAGATCATCGAGGGCCTGGCGGCGAAGGGCGCGAAGGTGAAGGCGTTCGACCCCGTCGCGACCGAGACGGCCAAGCGAGCACTCAAGGATCGCTGCCAGTACATGGAGAAGCCGTACGACGCGCTCGAGGGCGTCGACGCGCTCTTCGTGGTGACGGAGTGGAACGACTTCCGCAACGTCGACTTCGCCCGCATGAAGTCGATGATGAAGCAGCCGGTGGTGTTCGACGGCCGCAACATCTACTCGCCCGCGAAGCTGCGTGAGGCCGGCTTCACGTACTACGGCATCGGCCGGCCCTGAGGATGGAGGCGGTGACGACCCCCGCACCGCTCTGGCCCATCGCTGCCGTCAAGGCGCTGCGCCCGAAGCAGTGGACGAAGAACGGCGTCTTGCTGGTGCCGCTCATCTTCGCCAAGTCTGCCGTCGAAGGCGGGCTGGTGGTGAAGGCGCTCGTCGCCGTCATCGCGTTCAGCCTGCTCGCGAGCGGCGTGTACGTCGTCAACGACTGGGTCGATCGCGAGAAGGACCGGCTGCACCCCGAGAAGCGAAAGCGGCCGATCGCCGCGGGTCATCTCGGGTTCGGCTCCGCGATGTTCCTGGTCGCGCTGTGCTGGGCTGGTGCCGGCGCGCTCGGCTGGTGGCTCGGGCTTCCGGTCCTCGGCGTGCTCGGCGGGTACCTGTTGCTTCAGGTGCTCTACACGGGCGGGCTCAAGCACATGGTGCTGCTCGATGTGATGGCCATCGCGCTCGGGTTCATCTTGCGCGTCGTCGCCGGAGCCACCGCCATCGACGTCTCGGTGTCGAACTGGTTGTTCCTGTGCACGGTGCTCGGAGCCGTGTTCCTCGGCTTCGCCAAGCGCCGCGCCGAGCTGTCGTCGCTGGAAGAGGCCGCGTCGCATCGCGCGAACCTGGCCGACTACACGGTACCGATGCTCGATCAGATGATGAGCATCTCGGCGGCGTGCACGGTGCTCGCGTACGGTCTGTATTCGGTGTCGCCCGAGACGGTGGCGCACGTCGGCTCCGACCGGCTCAAGTTCACGGTGCCCTGCGTGCTGTACGGCGTGTTCCGCTACCTGTTCCTCGTGCACAAGCGCGGGCAGGGTGGGGCGCCCGAGAAGGTGCTGCTCGGCGACTTCCCGATTCAGGCGACCATCGCGCTCATTCTCGCGATCGCCGCGTGGGCGCTCTACTTCCCGAAGTGAGCATGTCGATCGAGTCGGGCGACGTGTGAAGTTCGAGCTCGTCGGGGCGTACCCGTCAGGACTTCCTCATCGCTGACGTCGACACACTCCGCAACGCCACCCGCCCGGAGATGCCCCACACGCTCCAGGTCAAACGTCTTCAAAACGTTTCGGGTTCAACTCCCGGCTGCCGAGACACTCGGCACCAACAGCGGCTTTTCCACTCGGGTGGCGTTGCGGAAAACCCTCAGCAGCCGTGCAGGTTCATCGAGGCGATCGCCATCAGACTGAAGACGGTCGCGCTGATGGGCACCAGCCACGACACCGCGAGGTGTTCGCCCATCGAGAAGCCCGCCGTCTGCCGCCAGGCGGCGCCGATGCCGCTGAAGACGACCGCGACGAGCAGGTTCGCGACGGGCAACAGCATCATCACCGCGACCGCGCCCCAGCTGCGATCTGCCGCGGCCGCGAGCAGGCCCATGCCGTTCACTGCCGCCGTCACCCCGATCACTCCGCCGTTCATCGAGCTCATGCCCGAGACAGGTGCAGGCCGCCGACCCTCGCAACCGATGGAAATCGGGCCGTCACGTCACCACGTTGCGCACCCGGTTTCCCTCGCTGCGCACGTCACATCGCCTTCTTCACCCGCGCACCCTTCATCAGCGTCTCGATGCGCTCGAGCACCTCGGCCTTGTACACACGCGACCCGCAGTTCGGGCAGGCGCCCTGCGGCACGTCGGTGAGCACCACGACCTTGCCGTTCACGGTGAGGCGCACCTCGACCGAACGGTTGTCATAGGCGCCCCCGCACGGGCATCGGCCGTAGTCACGCTTGGCGTAGTCAGCCATGGAAGGTGCGCTACCATAGCCGCACCGTGACCCGAGTACCTCCCTCGCGCGTGCCCACCCGGGCACCCCAGCAGGCGAATGCCCAGGCGCGCGTGCGTCGACCGCTCCCGAAAGTGCAGGTGCCGAAGGAGCAGAAGCTCAAGAGCGGCCACTCCGAAGATTCGCTGCACTCCGAGTCGACGTCCGAGGCGCAGAAGGCCGCCGAAGAGACTGGCGCGCACAGCATGGAGGCGCTCGCTCACGCGCTGGCCCACTCGGAGCAAGACGGCGCCAAAGAAGCGAAAGAGGCGCACGCCGAAGCCCGCGAGCAGGCCGAGAAGGAAGAGAAGCCGAGCGGGTTCTTCGCCCGCATGTTCTCTCCGAAGGGCGCGCAGAAGCAGGGCCAGAAACCGCAGCAGCCCGCGCCGACCCAGGCGAAGGCGCAGACCTCGCAACAGCCCGCGCTCAAGAAATCGGTGCGCGACGGCTTCGAGAAGAACGATCCGCGCGCCACGGGGATCAACTCCGCCAGCTACACCTCGCTCAGCGCCGTCGGCACCGTGCAGAGCAAGCTGGGCGGCTCCATTCTTCGCCCCGATCGCCCGCCTGACGCGTTCGCGCTGCTGCGAGAAGCGAAAGAGCGCGGCGTGTTGTTCAAAGAAGATTGGGATCGCGAAGGCCACTCGGAAGATCAAGACGACCCCGAGCTCGCCGCCGCCGTCGAAGAGGTCATCTCGCGGCTCTTCGGCAAGGCCGGCATTCTGCGCGTGGGCCCGGGTCGCAACGAGCAGGAAGAGCCGGTCGTCGTCGTCGTCGCCACGCAGGGGTTCTCTGATGCCTCGCTCGCGGCGATTCCCGAGAAGGCCGGCCGCTTCGCCACCATGCTGGCGTTGTCGTTTGAACTCCTGCCGCTGCGCCGGGAGCGGTAAGCACCCGGTTCATGGACTTCGACAAGAGCCTCATCACGCAGGTGGAGCAGGCCATCGGCCGCTCCATCGGTCAGGCCCCCGTTCTCAAGCTCAAGGGCGAGGCGTCGAGCCGCAGCTACTACCGCGTGGGTACGCCACCCGAGTCGTGGGTGGTCATGGTGATGCCGCCCGACGCGGCGAAGAAGAGCGAAGAGGCCTCGAAGGGAGACGCGCCCTCCGAGCTGCCCTTCGTGAACGTGCACCGGTACCTCACGAAGCTCGGCATTCGCGTACCGCACATTCTTCGCTACGACGAGCCGGCCGGCATGATGGTGATCGAGGATCTCACCGACGAGACCTTCGAGCAGGCGATTCTCAAGGGCGACAAGGCGAAGTGGTACACGCGCGCGGTCGAGCTGCTCGCTCAGTTGCGCGCGCGCGCCGAGAAGCACGTCGATTCGTCGTGTCTCGCGTTCACGCGCGCCTTCGACGTCGATCTCTACGACTGGGAGCTGCACCACTTTCGCGAGTGGGGCCTCGAGGCGTGGAGCAACCAGAAGCCGACGACCGAGGAGCGCACGCAGCTCGACGCGATCTTCCAGCGCATCGCGAAGCAACTCGCCGCCGCGCCGCGTGGCTTCACGCACCGCGACTACCAGTCACGCAACCTGATGGTGAAAGACGGCGAGATCGTCGTCATCGACTTCCAGGACGCGCTGCAGGGGCCGCGGCAGTACGACCTGGTGGCGCTGCTCCGTGACAGCTACGTCGAGCTCGATCGCGCGTTCGTCGACGGCATGCTCGACGCGTACATCGTGGCCTTCGAGAAGGAGACGAAGGAGCGCATCGACGCGAAGCCCTTCAAGCAGTTCTTCGATCTGCTCACCGTGCAGCGAAAGCTCAAAGACGCGGGCCGCTTCGAGTTCATCAACCGCGTGAAGGGCAACCCCGGGTTCCTCGTCAGCATCCCCGCGTCGCTGCGGTACGTGAAGGCCGCGCTCGACGTGCAGCCCGAGCTGAACGATCTGCGGCGCATCGTCGCGAAGTACGTCCCCGAGCTGGGCTGACACGCATGCGCGCGATGGTGCTGTGTGCAGGGCTGGGAACGCGCCTGCGTCCGTTGACGAACCTGTGGCCCAAGCCGGCGATGCCGTTCTTCGGCCGGCCGCTCTTGCGGTACTCGCTCTCGACGCTGCGGCAGCTCGGCGTGACCGAGGTCGGCATCAACACGCACCACCTGCCCGACGTGATGGAAGCAGTGGCGCAGAGCGAGTGCAAACGGCTCGGCTTGTCGCTCACCGTCTCGCACGAGGCGGGTGAGATTCAGGGCACCGGCGGCGGCATTCGCGGGCTCAGGGAGTTTCTGTCGGGTGGCACGTCGGTCATCGTGAACGGCGACGTGTTGTTCGCGGTCGATCTCGCGCCGGTCGTCGAAGCGCACGAGGCGAGCGGTGACGACGCGACGATGGTGCTGCTGCCGATGCCGGAAGGGGAGAAGTACAACGCCGTCGAGCTCGATGCCGAACGTCGCGTGCGTCGCATCGCAGGCGTCGGCCCGGGCGGAGACAGGCTCTCGGGCTGGCACTTCACCGGCGTGCACGTGCTGTCGCCGAAGGTGTTCGACTTCATGGCTCCAGGCGGCCCCATCGACATCAACCGCGACGTGTACGTGAAGCTGATCGAAGCGGGCGGCACCGTGCGTGGGCACGTGCTGACGGACTCCGACGTGTACTGGTCAGACATGGGCACGCCGCAGCGCTACGCCGCGACCCATCGTGACGTGCTCTTCGGGCAGGTGCCGCTGGTGCGCTTCGGCGACGCGTCGCCGTTCGCCGGCATGCTCCGTCACGGGCTCTCGGCGTGGGCACACCCGACCGCGCGTCTCGGAGACGCTCGCATCTCGGGCCCGGCGTGGTTCGGTGAGAACGTGTCGCTGGGGAAGAACGTACGCATCGGCGCTGGTGTGTCGCTCGGCAACGACGTGAAGATCGGAGACGGCGCGCACCTCAATCGGGTCGCCGTGCTCGATGGCACCGAGGTCGAAGGCGGGCGGTTGTACGAAGACGTCATGCTCGCGCCGCGCGGTGTCCGCGTGCCGATGAGCTGACGCCGCTGCTCAACTGGCACGGTGCCGTACTTCGACGGCCGATCACCGTGTGGGCGCCTCGAGGAGCAGGAACACCTGCGAGCCAGCGCTGCGAATGACAGGGAAACGCTCTCAGGCCGCCTTCGCTGCGCGCGCCGCGTCGAGTGCATCGTCGAGGCTCGCCACTGCATACGTCTCGACGCCTGCGTTCGCCGCCACCTTGCCGAAGCGTTGCGTGCCCATCTTGGCGATCGCGCTCTGCGGCACGACCGTGATGAAGCGTTTGAGCCCGGCCTTCAGCAGCTCGGGCTTCACGTGGCTCTCGACCCACTGAAAGTCGGGCTGGGCCGGCACGTCTTTGGCGGCGCTCGCGTTCGAGATGTACGCGAAGATCCCGCTGCGACGGCTCTCGGCGAGCAGCGCCTCGATGCCCTGCTTGAAGTGTGGGCCGAGGTAGCTGGTCCAGTGCATCACGAAGATCTTCGCTGCGGCGTCGTGATCGAGTCGGGCCAGGCCCGGGAGCGTCAGAATCGTTTTCATGGCTCCACGGATTTGCAACCTGCCGACCACGCGCAGCTCCCCGTGACGAGAGAGGGTGGGGTGGGTGGCTTCTGCCACGCTGGGGTTCGCGCCACCCGTCAGTCGACGGGGTAGTCGGTGTAGCCAGCCGCTCCGGGCGTGTAGAAGGTCGCGAAGTCGGGTGCGCGAAGCTGGGCTCCCGTCTTGAGCTTCGTCACGAGCGACGGGTTCGAGATGAAGGGGCGGCCGAACGCGATCAGCTCGCCACGCTTCTCGTTCAGCGCCACCTCCGCGCGGTTCGCGTCGAAGTTGCCTGCGAGAATGAAGGGGCCGGCGAACGCCTCACGCATGCCGGCGAGCAGCTCGGCGGGCGGCTTCGGCGCGCCCATCGCGGAGTGATCGACGACGTGCACGTACGCGAGGCCGAGCGGCTTCAGCGCCTGCATGAGCGCGAGGTACACGGGGGTCGTCTGCGCATCCATCACGAGGCCCTGGGTGCCCGCGGCGGGGCTCAGACGAATCGCGACGCGATCTCCACCGATCGCGGCAGCGGTGCGCTTCGCCGCCTCGACCGCGAAGCGAATGCGACCCTCGATGGTTCCGCCCCAGCCGTCGGTGCGCTGATTCGACGCCGCGTTGAGGAACTGCTCGATGAGGTAGCCGTTCGCGCCGTGCAGCTCGATGCCGTCGAAGCCGGCCGCGATCGCGCGCTGCGCCGCCGCGGTGAACTCGCCGAGCGCCTTCTCGATGTCGGCCTCGGTCATCGCGTGGGGAACCGGGGGCGGCTGCATGCCGGCCTGGTCGGTGTACATCGTGCCCGGCGCAGCGATGGCCGACGGCGCGACGACGCGAGCGCCCTTCGGCAGGTTGTTTTCGTGGCCCACGCGGCCGGTGTGCATCAGCTGCACGAAGATGCGGCTGCCCCTGGCGTGCACGGCGTCGGTGACCCGCTTCCACGCGGCCTGCTGCGCGTCGTCGAAGATGCCGGGAATGCGCGCGTAGCCGAGGCCATCAGGCGAGGGCGAGGTGCCTTCGGTGATGAGCAGGCCCGCGTCGGCGCGCTGGCCGTAATAGGTGACCGCCAGCTCGGAGGGGATGTTGCCGATCGCCCGGCTGCGCGTCATCGGCGCCATCACCACGCGGTTCGTCAACGTGATGCGGCCCAGCTGAAATTTCGAGAAGAGGAGTTCGCTCATGGTGACGCGACAATGCGCACACCCCGGCGTTGGTTTCTGAAAAGTGCGTGGAACGCACTGTCCCGACGGTCAGTGGCGGAAACGAGCCAGCACGCAGGTGACGTTGTCGTTGCCACCGTTCGCGTTCGCGAGATCGATCAGCTGGCCGCAGGCCTTCTCGAGGTCGGTCTGGTTCTGCAGCACCTGCTGAATCTGCGCGTCTGGCACCATGCCCGACAGGCCGTCGGAGCAGAGGAGGAAGATGTCTCCGTCTTTCGGCTCGACGCGCGAGACGTCGACGATGACGTTGTCCTTCATGCCGAGCGCACGAACGATGACGTTCTTGTGCGGGAAGGCCTCGATCTCTTCGGGCGTGAGCTTCTTCGCCTTGAGGTAGTCGTTGAGCAGGGAGTGATCTTCGGTCACCTGCTTCAGCGTGCCTTCGCGGAAGAAATAGACCCGGCTGTCACCGACGTGGGCGACGCAGACCTCGTTGTCGCGCGCGAAGTACACGCCGACGATCGTGGTGCCCATGCCCTTGTACTTGGTCTCGGCAGTGGCCTTCTCGAAGATGCGCATGTTCGCGAGCTTCACGCCCGTCGCCAGGCGGTTCTCGTCGTAGTTGCGCGCTTTATCCATCTTGTAGGGCCAGGTGATGTCCTGGTCCTGGCCCGTCATGCGGAAGAACTCCTGCATTTCGTCGACGGCGATCTTCGACGCGACTTCGCCGGACGAATGGCCGCCCATGCCGTCAGCCACCACGAAGAGACGCTCCTCAGGCAACAGGAGGTAGTTGTCCTCGTTGTGGTTGCGCTTCATCCCGACGTGGCTCTGGCCGCTGACCTCGATGCGCATGTGGAGAGTTGCCGTGGGCTGAAGCTGAAGAGTTTGAGAAGAAAGCAAATCGTCACCCAGGCGACAAGCGCGCTCTGTCAGGCCGCGCGAGGTACGAACACCACCCGATCCCCAGCCGCGGTTCCACTGGAAAGTGCGGTTCCTGCCGGAAGTTCGAGAACACTACGGGCAGAAGGGTGAAAGCGGCTCATGCGCCAGGGCTTGAGCGCATGGTACACGTCGACGACCACTCCGTCCTGATCGAGGAAGAGGGCGTCGATGGCTATCTTCATGAAGAAGGTGTGGATCGAGGTGCACGGCACGATGTGCAGGCCCCGCCCCATCGGGAAGTCGGTCACGCCCATCAGCCCCTTGAAGCGCTGCATGAACGAGTCGGCCGCCTCGGCGTCGTCGGCCAGCAGCGTGTTGCGGGTGGCGTTCTTCACCTGAAAGCGCGGCACGCGTGCACTCTATCCCCTCCTTGAGCCCACTCGAGCAACCGATCACCCTGGTGCTCGTTTCCCCCCAGATTCCACCCAACACCGGCAACGTCGCCCGGCTCTGCGCCTGTACGGGCTGCAAGCTGGTGTTGATCGAGCCGCTCGGCTTCTCCATCGACGACAAACAGCTCCGCCGCGCGGGCCTCGACTACTGGGACAAGGTCTTTCTCAAGCTGTACCCCTCGTGGAGCGCCTACGTCGACGACACGAAGGGCGCGAAGCGCTACCTCTTCACCGCGTTGACGGGCACGGGGCTGTGGCAGGTGAAGTTCCAGCCGGGCGATCATCTCGTCTTCGGCGCCGAGCCGACGGGGCTGCCCGACGAGGTGCTGGCCGGCTCCGACGGCACGCCCATCACCATTCCGATGCTCGACGATCGCCGCGGCCTCAACCTGTCGACGTCGGTCGGCATTGCGGCGTACGAGGCCCTTCGTCAACTGAGCACCCCAACCTGATCGACGCGGCCAGCCGAGACCAAGTCGACAGTCTGGCGCGGGGGACTACACTGCGCCGCGATGCCGAATTCGCAGGTAGCTGAAGCGCTCTTCGACGCCCACGTGCAGAAGGCGACTGGCGCCGTCACGTGCAGCCACAAGGGGCGGTTGACCCGGCTGTTGTTCGCAGCAGGTGATCTCGTCGACGTCGATGGGCAGTTCGGCATCGCCGCACCGCTCCAGGGGCTCGTGCAGTCGAAACGCCTCGAGCTCGCGCAGCTCGACGCCCTGTGGGCCCGCGGTGAGGTGGGCCAGACCGACGCCGAGACGTTCGAAGAGCTGGGCGTGACCGAGCGCGAGGAGCACTCCGCGCGATTGCTCGCGTCGGTGCGGCAGGTCGTCGTCACGGCCGAAGGCGCCCGGTTCGAAGAGATGCCCGTCGACGGAGCGTCGATTGTTCCCGGAGCCACCGTGGCGCGGTTGGCGTTCGAGGCGCTGCCGGTGAGCGGGGCCGAGGCTCCGTACGTTCGCGTGAAGGACCTGTCGCGCGCCCAGGCGTTCTTGTCGGAGGCGGAGCGTGACGTGGTGGCGGGCTGGACGGAGTTCGTTCCGGGCTCCCGACTGCCGTCGGCGCAGCGCCCCCTGCTCGAAGTGTTGCTGCGTTCCGGCGCGCTCGATTCGGTGCCTGCGGAAGAGTGGCGAAGGCGGGAAGAGCAGGCGCGAATCGAGGAAGAGGCTCGTGTCGCCGAGGAGGCCCGGCGCGCTGAAGAGGCTCGGTTGGCTCGTCTGGCGGAGGAAGCGCGAGTCGCGGAGGAAGCGCGACTGGCCGAGGAGAAGCGGCTCGCGGAGGAAGCGCGAGTTGCGGAGGAGAAGCGGCTCGCGGAGGAAGCGCGTCTCGCGGAGGAGAAGCGGCTCGCGGAGGAAGCGCGTCTCGCTGAGGCGGCCCGTCTCGCGGAGGAAGCGCGTCTCGCTGAGGAGGCCCGTCTCGCGGAGGAAGCGCGTCTCGCTGAGGAGAAGCGTCTCGCCGAGGAAGCGCGTCTCGCTGAGGC
>JAACJQ010000274.1 GCA_016879935.1 Archangiaceae bacterium
GATCGGCAGCTACCGCGCCAGCTCGTCAGCCAGGACGTAGGGGCGTCCTTGCGCTCGGCGATGCCGCGACGTCGATCGCCGCGCACTCCCCTCGCCCCGTCGACTGACCTTCGAGTTGATCGGCAGCTACCGCGCCAGCTCGTCAGCCAGGACGTAGGGGTCGGCCTTGCGCTCGGCGATGCGTGCCGCGACGTCGATCAGCTTTCCACGCTCACGCTCGAGCCGGTCGAGCCCCGCGCGGAGCAGCCGATCTTTCAGCAGCGTGAGGAACTGCGTCATCGCGCGCGTCTGTTCCCGCTTTGCCTTCTCGCCAGTCTCCACGAGGTGCGTCTGGTGTTTGCCAATCGCGGCCACGAGCTCGTCGACGCCGGTCCCCTTCGCGGCGATCACCTTCTGAATCAGCGGCTCCCACTCGACGGGGCCGGCTAGAGGCTGCTCGAGCGGCGTGCCCTCGGCCTTCGCCCTCACCATGCGGTGGTGGGCGTCGTGATCCATCGGAGGCGCCTTGATCGCGTGCCGCAACTCTAGGGTCGCCCGTAGCTCGCGCACCATGCGGTCCGCGCCGTCGAGATCGGCCTTGTTCACGACGAAGACGTCGGCGACCTCGAGAATGCCGGCCTTGATCGCCTGAATGTCGTCGCCCATGCCCGGCACGAGCACGACCACCGTCGTGTGCGCGAGCTGCGCGATGTCGATCTCGTCCTGCCCGACGCCGACCGTCTCGACGATGATCACCTCGCGCCCCATCGCGTCCATCACGCGGAGACAATCACCGGTCGCGCGAGAGAGCCCACCGAGATTGCCCCGGGTGGCGAGAGAACGAATGAACACCCCGGGATCGGTCGCGTGGCCCTGCATGCGAATGCGATCGCCGAGAATGGCGCCACCAGTGAACGGACTCGTCGGGTCGACCGCGATCACTCCGACCGACTTCCCCTGCGCGCGGTACGCCGTGATCAGTCGATCCGTCAGCGTCGACTTGCCCGCGCCAGGCGACCCCGTGATGCCGATGATCCACGCCTTTCCCGTCATCGGAAACAGCAGCTTCAGCGCGTCGGTCGCCAGCGGAGCGCCATCGTCGATCAGCCGCATCAACCGCGAGGCCTTGCGAACGTCACCCGCCAACACGCCGTCGGCGAGCTCCTGCGCCGTCATCGTCACTCCACCACCTCGATCTGCTCGATGGGCACACCCATCAACTCCGACACGAGCGCGCGAATACCGGGGAACTCGTCGAGCTCGAAACGCTCGGCCCAGATCTTCCCCTTCGGCCCCGCCAGCAGCCCACGAAACGTTCGACCCTGCAGGCGCGCAGCAGCGAAGCGCACCGTGTCTTCACCGACTTTGAGCTCGCAGAAGAACTCCATCACGCTGCGCGGCGGCACCATGGCGTCACCGAACGCCTCGAAGAGCGCCTTCAGGCTGATGCTGACGTCGAGCTCGGCCGGAACATCTTCGCGTGGGGGCGGAGCGCTCGAGCCAGCGACGTCGCCGAACATCGCGTAGAGGAAGTCCTCCAGCGCGGCGCGATCTCGAAACTCGCTGAGCTCGAAGACGGTCGGCGCCCCGATCGTGAGCTCCTGCCCGTCGTGCAGACACCTGACGACCCTGAACTGGCCGACCCGGCTCGAGCCGAGGGTGAAGCGAAAGGGGCCACGCTCGAGCTCTGCGCCGAGCTGCAAGGTCGCGGGGTCGACCTTCGCGCTGATGCCCAGCGCCGACAGCTCGTTGGAGCGCCGCTCGAGCTGGTACAGGTGATCATTCAACGTCTGCATGACGAGATCTTCGAGGCGCGAAGTGCCGGTGAGGAACGCCAGGTTGATCGGCTGTGCGCCGACGAACTCAGGCGGCCCGACGTAGAGGAGCCGGTCGCCCATGACGGTGAAGCTGACGCTCGAGATCACCTGCCGCGTGAGGGGGTTCAGCGCAAGCCCCGACGCGAGCTCGAGCTCGGCTTCGACGACGCCATCGGTATCGGCCACCTTGAGGCCGAGGCCCTCGAGGAAGGCGCGGTCCATAGGCGGCCGGTTTAGCCCTTCAGGAGTTCGCGCGCGATGATGTTGCGCTGAATCTCACTCGTGCCTTCGCCGATCTCGCAGAGCTTCGCGTCGCGAAGGTAGCGCTCGACGGGGAACTCACGCGTGTAGCCATAGCCGCCGTGAATCTGCACGGCCTTGTTGCACGCGCGGGTCGCGGCCTCCGAGGCGAACAACTTCGCGATCGACGCCTCGCGTGTGTACGGCTTGCCCGCGTCGGCCACTGCGGCAGATCGGTAGACGAGCATGCGTGCCGCATCGATCTCGGTCTGCATGTCGGCCAGCATCCACCGAATCGCCTGGAAGTCGCCGATGGGCTGACCGAAGGCCGAACGATCTTTCGAGTAGCGCACCGATTCACGAATCGCGGCAGCGCCGAGGCCGACCGAGAGCGCGCCGATGGTGATGCGGCCGCCGTCGAGAATCTTCATGGTGTCGATGAAGCCGTGATCGACTTCCCCGAGGCGCTGGCTGTCGGCCACTTCGACGTTGTCGAGGTAGAGCTCGGCCGTGTCAGACGAGCGCATGCCCAGCTTCCCGTGAATGGAGCGCTGGCTGAACCCCTTCATCCCCTTCTCGAGGATGAAGGCGGTGATGCCCTTCTGGCGCTTCTCGGGGCTGGTGAGCGCAAGTACGACGAACGTGTCGCCGACGGTGCCCTGCGTGATGAACATCTTGGCGCCGTTGAGCAACCAGCGGTCGCCCTTCTTCACAGCCGTCGTCTTCATGCCGGCGGCGTCACTCCCCGAGCCGGGCTCGGTCAGCCCCCATGCGCCCAGCGACTCCGCCGAGGCCAGCCGCGGCAGGTACTTCTTCTTCTGCGCGTCGTTGCCAAAGACGCGAATGTGGCTGGTGCCGAGGCCGTTGTGGGACGCAACCGTGAGAGCGAGCGAGCCGTCGTACTTGGCGACCTCCTCGACCGCGACGGCGACCGCCAACGCGCCCATGTTCGCACCGCCGTACTCCTCGCCGATGCGAATGCCCATGATGCCGAGCTGACCCAACTCGCGAACGATCTCGAGCGGGAACTTCTCGGTCGCGTCCCAGTCGCGCGCCTTGTCCTTCACGCGTCGCTCGCAGAAGTCGCGAACGGTTGCCTGCAGCGCCTTGACGTCTTCAGGAAGCTCGAAGTCCATGCGGGGAATGCCTCGATGAGTCGGTGACGGCGTGTCTCTATCGCCTTTCACGCACAGCGACCACACGAGCGAGATGACGCGCGCTGGCATTTCGATTCGCAGGTTTCTGCGAACGAGCCCGAATGAAAACGGCGTGCCCTCGCTGGAGGACACGCCGTCGGTGCATCAGGAACGGGAGCGGTTACTCGCCGCTCTCGTCACCAGCCGCCTTGAAGATCCAGGGGAAGGTGACGTTCACGATGCCGCCGCCGTCAGGCTCCGGGAACTTCCAGCGGCGAATGCGCTGGAGGATGCAGCTCTCGACGTTGGCGTTGCCGATGGAGCTCTCGGAGACGGCGGCCTCAGAGACGCCACCGCTCGGGTCGATGGTCCACGCGACCGCGACCTTGCCCGCGAGGGCGGGGTTCGCCTGCAGCTCCTGCTCGTAGCAGAACTTGATTTCGTTCTGGTGGCGCTTGATGACCTTCATGATGACGTCCTTGTCGAGGCCACCGACGACGGTCGTCTTGCCGGGGATGATGCGGGTCGTGCCCTTCCCCTTGCCACCCAGGTCGATGGAGCCGTAGCCACCCGCGCCGCGCCCGCCGCCCTTCGTGCCGAGACCGCCGAGGCCGAGGCCGTTACCGCCGCCGCCGGCGCCAGCGCCACGCGAACCGAGACCACCGACGCCCTGCGCATCACCAACGCCAGCGCCGCCCTGGAGACCGCCGAGCGCGTTGTTGATGCCCGTGCCGAGACCACCGGGGCCGAAGACGTTCGACGACGCGCCGCCAGCGAACATGCCGGCCATCAGCGAGCTGACCTTCTTGCGGTCTTCTTCACGCTTGTTCACGTCGACGACGGGAGCGCCCTTCTTCGAAGGATCGGCGTCGGGCTTCTTCGCGTCCTGCTTGCCGAACTTGCCTTCCTTCTCTTTCGCCTTCTCGCCTTCCTGAACGCCCGACTTGTCCTGGAACTTCTTCACTTCCTGCTTCTTCTCGGGCTTGACCACCATCTTCACGTACTTGGACGGGTTGGCGAAGATGTCGTCTCCGTCGCCACCCTCGCCCATCGGCGTGATGATCATCGCCGCGACGAGGGCGATGAACGCCATGACGCAGATGCTGGTGATCTTGAAGAACGTGAAGTCGTGCTCATCGAGGGTGTTGAGGCTGATGGCAGCGCTCGGGCGCACGTAGCGAACGATGAAGGCCACCTGCTCGAACGAAACCTGAGCGCGATCGTGAAGGCCGATCTCGACGGCGTCGGCGCGAACACCACCGTCGGCCGCCTTCAGCTTGCCTTCGCCCTTGAGCTGCTCCTTCGACTTGTGGCTGTCGCCCTTCGTCGAGACGATGACGCCGGCCTCGGAGGGGACGTTCACGACAGCGCTGCTGCCCTTGCCCTGCGTGAGCGTGAAGAGGTCGCCGACGCCAGGAGAGAAGACGTTGAAGCGAGCCTGCGCGTTCTCACCGACGGTGACGGGAACGCCTTCACCGAAGTGCTGAACGTTGATGAGGGTATCGCCCCACAGCAGTGCGACCTGGAGGATCTTCTCGGTCTCGGTCGGGATCGCTTCGGCAGGGAGCGGCTCGGTGAAGAGGGCCGCCGCGTTCTTGCCCGTGCCAGCGAGGGCGCGCGGAGCGTCCTTCTTGGCCTTCTTGTCCTTCTTCTTCTCGTGCTTCGACTCCGACTTGGCTTCGGCCTTCGGCTCTTCCTTCTTGGCCTCGACCTTCGCGTCGCCGTTCTTCAGCACGACCTTGACCTTCGTGCCGCCGATCTCGAGCACCTCGCCCGACGTGATCGGCTTTTCCTTCACCGTCTCGTTCGAGATCTTCGTGCCCTCGGCCGATCCGAGATCCATCACGATGAGCTTGCCGTCGTTGGCGACCTTCACCATGCAGTGAAGGTTCGACACCTTCGGATCAGTGACCTTCACGTTCGCAGAGTCACCCGAGCCGAGAATGATGCTCTCGAGCTCGGAGGTGGACTCGGAGACCTTGCCATCGGGGCTGGTGATCTCGAAGGTGACCTTGTTCGCCATGGGGACCTCGGTGACGCGACTGCTGGGGTGAAGGTGAAGCGGTTGTCCGTCCGGCCGACGGAGAGAACTTTCAGAGGTTGTCGACAGACTTCTGCAGCTCGGGGTTGAAGTTGTCGCGCACCTTGATCAGCGTGCGGAACGTCGTCTTCTTCTTGCTGACGGAGTAGCTGCCTTCGGGCTTGGTGAGTTCGCCTTCGACGGCGACGTCGGTGAAGTCGATGACCGTCTTCTTGCGCGTCACGACGCGGTCGGCTTCACGAATGACCTTGTCCTGAGCGAACGAGGGGGCCGCGATGGCCGTGACCACTGCAATCACCATCAAGAAACGCTTCATGCTGCCTCCGTGCGCCCCTGTGGACAGCTGTGGCAGGGGCCGGGTTCCTGAAAAGTTGGCGGACACTAGGGGATCAGCGAGTCGTTTGGAAGACCACCAAAGCGCCGAATTGTCCACTTTCGACGCCACCCCGAATCTTCTCAAGCGCTGAGAATTATGGCTTCTTCTCTTCGGCCTTGGGGGCTTCAGCGGGCTTCGCCTCTTCAGCCTTCGGAGCCTCTTTCGGGGCGTCCTTCGGTGCATCGGCCTTGGGCGCTTCGGCCGGTGGCGTGGTGGTCGCGGGAGGCGTCGTCGCGCCGTTGGGAGCGGCGGGATCGGCCGGCGCCGGATCAGGAGCCTTCTCGGCCTCCTGCTCGGCCTTGTCGAGCATCGACGGGCCGGTGGGCGCCGCAGGCTTCGGCTTCTCCGGAGCGGGCTGGGCAGCCTGCTGACCCGACTTCTGCATCGCGAGAATGCCCTTCACCTTGTTGTCGATCATCTGCTGGTCCTGGGCAGAGGTGGTCGACAACGCCTTGCACTTCTCGAAGAAGCCGAGCGCCTTGTCCCAGCCGGTCTTGTCGGCGGCGTAGGCCCAGGCCGCGCCGCACACGGCGTCGTTCTGGTCGGACTTGAGCGAGAGCACCTTCTCGAACACTTCGCCGGCCTTGAGGCCCTTCTTGGCGTCTTTGCCCTTCTGGCCGTCGAGCGCCCACGCATACGCGAGGAAGTTCTCGTAGCGGGTCGGGTCGAGCTCGGTGGTGCGACCGAGGTTCTTCTCGGCCGTGAGGTAGTCACGGTAGCTGAGCGCCATCGCGCCGATGTTGAAGAGGCTGGGCGCGAAGTCTTTGTTGAGGCTCACGGCCTTCTGGAACTGGGCGAGCGCGAGGCGCTTCTCCTGCTGCTGCAGGTAGATGAGGCCGAGGTTGTTGTAGTCGCCCGGATCCTTCTCATCGAGCTTCTTGGCGTTGATCGAGATGAACTGCGCGAGCGGCAAGTTGCCCTGATCGAAGTAGATGAGCGCGAGGTTCTTGTACGCGTCGGGGTTGTCCTTCGTGCGCGAGAGCACGCGACGCGCCGTCTCTTCGGCCTTCGCGTAGTTCTTGGCCAGGCGGTAGGCGACCGTGAGGTTGTTGTTCAGCTCGACGTCGAACTCGTTGTCCTTCAGCGCCTCTTCGTACAGCGCGATCGCCTCGGCGAACTTGTCCTGGAGGCGGTAGACGCGCCCGAGGTTGAGCAACGTCGGCTTGTGCTTCGGGTCGATCTTGTGAGCGGCCTCGTAGCGGGTCTGCGCATCGGTGAGCCGGCCCTGCCGCTCGGCGATGACGCCCAGGTTGTACTGGGTGACCATGCTGGCGGGCACCTTGTCGGCGACCTTGGTGAAGAGCGTGTTGGCCTCGTCGAGGTTGCCGCTGTCGAACGCAGCGACGCCCTTGTCGAAGTTCTCCTTCGCACTGGGCAGCTTCGGGGGCGGGGGCGGCGCGACAACGACGTCCTTCTTCTCCTCGACCTTCGTGGTGGTGCACGCGGTGAGGCCGGAGGCGGTGGCGACGATGGTGAGGGCAGCGATCTTGAGCTTCATGGGCTGTGTTCCTTGTCTCTCTCGTCGTCGATTCAGCGGCTACCAGCGCCAGCGGCCGGAGCCGCTGCGCTCGGGGCAGGCGTCGTGGGCGCCGGAGCGACCTTCTGCTCCTCGGGCTCGGTCGGCAGCGGCGCGTCGTTCGCGGGAGGCTGCTTCTCGAAGCCGGACGTCACGAAGAACTCCGACCCACGGTATGAGACGTCTCGCGTCTTGCCGTAGGTTCCCGGCTTGTACTTGTTGAGCTTGTCCTGCGCGAGGAGCGTCCACTCCGTGTAGAGCGTGAGCTCGGTCGACTTCGCGAGCGCCTTCTCGAACGCTTCAACCGACTTCTCTTCGAGGGGGAAGATGTACCGGTTCTCGATTTCGCCGCGGAAGATGTCGAGCTGATCCTGGTCGAAGCCGGGCGGGTCGGGCAGCTCCACGAGGCTGGTCGCGAGGTCGGAGTACAGCAGGCCGATTCGCGTGAGCGCCGCGATGCCGTAGTCGGGGTTACCGATGGTCAGCACTTCGGTGTAGCTCTTCTCGAGCTCAGACAGCGTCTTCTGCTTCGCGGGCAGGTCCTTCTTGAAGGTCTTGATCGACTTGAAACGGAACGCCGTGTACGAGTTCCACGTCGGCTCGAGCTGGAAGAAGCGCGTGTGCGCCGCCGCGAGCATCGCGCGGTCGTTCTTCTTCTCTTCGTCCTTCATCTTGGGGAACGACGTCGTGATGTCCTTGGCGAGGCGATCCATGCCCGCCGAGTCCTTCAGCTTCTGCGCGATGAGGAACTGACGGTACTTGATGTCGATCTTCCGCGTGTCGGTGACGCGGGGATCCTTCGCGTAGGTGGTGAGGAACGTGTCGTAGTGCTTGGTCGCGTCGGCGAGCTGGTTGGTCTTCTCGAGCACCAGGCCGATGTTGAACGCGATCTCAGGAGCGTCCTTCTTGTCCTTGAAGCGCGTGACGTAGCGCTTGTACGCAGCGATGGCCTTGTCGAACTTGCCGACGCCCTCGTACCAGAAGCCGGCGTTGTACTGAGCGTCGGCCACCCACTCCGCCGCCGCCTTCTTCTGTGCCTCACGCTCGGTCTCGAGCGCCTTGATCTCGTCGTTCGTCACCGCTGAACCGTCCGGCCACTTCGCGCCGGCCTTCGGCAGCTGGAACGTCGTCACGACCGTGGTCTTGGGCAGCTCCTTCTTGGCCGCTTTCGCCGCCTTCTCGGCCTTCTCGCGGGCGTCCTTCTCGTCCTTGAGCAGCTGCTTGATGTTCTCGTAACCGACCGCCTTGTCGCCGGCGGCCATGTCGTAGGTCGCGATGAAGTTCTCGTACATCGCGGCCGACTTCTCGAAGCTGGCGAGCTTCTCGTAGAAGAACGCGAGGCCGTTCTTCACGCGCAGGTCGAACATCGAGTCGGCGTACTCCTTGAGAATGCGCTCACCGATCTCGATCGACTTGTCCTGCTCGTTGGCTTCACGCGAGATCTCCATCGCGTACACCATCGCGCGGGCGGCGTTCTTCGAGTTGGGGAACTCCTTCTGGAAGTCGAGGAACAGGTCGCGGGCCTTCTTCACGTCCTTGTCCTTCTTGTAGATGATCTCGTCGACGTACTTGTACTGCGAGCCTTCGACGACGTTGGCGACGCGCGACTTGAAGTCAGGCTTGGCCTTGGCCATCAGCTTGGTGTTCGCCTTGAAGAGGCGGGCCAGCTTGTTCAGCTCGAGCCACTCTTCCTTCTCTTCGAGCACGCCCATCGACAGGTCGGCAGCGTCGGCCGAGCGGCCCTCTTCGGGGTACTTGTTGATGATGTCGCCGAAGCGGCGGGCGGCTTCGACGAAGTGGTTCTTGTCGTAATAGATGACGGCCGCCTGGTAGGCGATGTCGACCTCTTCGGCCGTCTTCGGGTACAGCTGGTTGTACTTGTCGCACGCGGCGATCAGCGCCTGCTCGTACTTGGTGATCGGCTTCTCCTCGAGCTCCTTGATCGTGCGCTTGGTGACCTTCTTCGACTTCTCGACCTTGTCCTTCTTCTTGGTCTCTTCGACGAGCTTGTCGTCCTTCAGGTCGCTCTTCTGGAGCAGGCCGCGCTCGATCTTCACCAGCTTGTCGTACGAGAGAATCGCGTTGTACGCGGCGGTCTGACGGTACTTCTCCTGGCTGATCTCTTTCGCCTCGGGGCGGTTCGGAATCTTGAACGCGGTGACCTGATCGTACTGGGTGGCCGCGGCCTCCCACTCCTCGAGGGCCCAGAGAATTTCGGCGTAGTAGTACTTGAGGTTGAAGGCGTGGTCCGAGACGAACTGCTCGTCTTCCGAGACCGCGAAGCCGTCGACGTACTGCTTGTAGATGTCGCGGGCGAGGCGGTACGTGACCACCTGCTTCGTCTTCTGCGCCTCGTTGTGGTACTCGGTGACGGTCGTGCGCATCGCCTCTTCGGCGACGTTGAAGCCGTTGCGGAGCACGTCCTTCTTCGACTTGTTCGCTTCCCACCAGCTCGAGCCCGGCCGGTAGAGTTCGGCGAGCTTCTTCACTTCGGCCTTCACGTTGTCGCGCTGGCGCAGGCCTTCGTACGACTTGATGACCGCCTGCTGGAAGTCAGGCGCCGCTTCCGAGTTCGGGTTGTCGTTGAGCAGGTAGCGGAACGACTTGATGGCGTTGTCGTGGTGACCGGCCTCCTGCATGCCGTAGGCGAGCTTGCCGATGAGGTTGGTCTGCTTCTTCTTGCCGGCCTTCGCCTTGTAGTAGGCGATGGCATCGTCGGCGCGGTTCAGCTGAACGAACATGCGAACCGAGTCCTGGAGGGCTTCGTTCTTGAGGTCGGTGAAGACGCGCTCTTTGCCGGCGCCGGCCTTCTCGGCGATCTCGACCGTGTCCTGCAGCTTCTTGAGCGCCTTCTCGTGCTCGCCCGCGTTGAAGTCACACCAGGCCAGCTTGTAGAGCGCGTACGACTTGATGCGCGGGTTGCTCGTGGCGAACGCCTTCTCGAAGTAGCTGCGCGCCTTCTCGAGCACGTTGGCGACGTCGAAGTAGTGGTTGCCGAGCTGCACGTACGTGTCGGGCACGAACTTCGAACCCGGGTAGCTCTTGAGCAGCTCTTCGTAGCGCTTCACGGCGCCGTCGCGCTTGCCCGTCTCGTACAAGTTGTACGCGAGGTTGAAGAGCACCTCGTCTTTGCGCTCGTACGACGGGTACTCGCGGAGGATCGTCTCGTACAGACGCATCGTCTCGGAGCGATAGAGCTCGGACTCGCGGTGATCTTCCTTGGGCTCCGACACCTTCTCGCCGCGGTTCTTCTTCTCGTCGGCGTCCTTCTGCTGCTCGAAGTACTTCAACATCTCGCGGCGGTAGAGGTAGCGCGACTTGTCCCAGTAGAGCTCGGCGAGCTGGAACAGCAGCTCGGACTTCTGCGGGTTGCCGTCTTCGATCTTCGGGATGATCTTCTTCGCCGACTCGATCTGCTCGTCGCGCTTCTTGTCGGCGATGGCTTCACGCTCGACGTCTTCGACCTTGGGCGTCTCGCGCGCCTCGAGCTTCGCAGGGCCCTTGCGCTCCTCGGGCTTCTTGGCCGCGGCTTCAGCGGCCTTCTTCGCAGCCTCGGCGGCCTTCGGGTCGGTCTTCGCCGCGGCGGGCGCCTTCGCCCCACCCTTCTTCGCAGCCTGCGCGTTGGCGTCGATCGAGCTCAGCAGCATCGCTGCGGCTGACATGGAAGTGAGCAGTCGGGAGTGAAACAGCTTCATTGCGGCTCCTGTCGGAGTTGAGGCTTTGCCGAAGTGGTGTTGTCGGCTGAAAACGGCGCGGACCCTACACCACGGGTTTGATGGAAAGAAAGGGTGCCAGCCGTGGCCAGCACCCTCTGAATCACGAGCATTTCGGAAGGCTTGGACGCCCTCCGAGCTGCGTTGGTTCTGCTCAGTTCTTGCCGACCGGGCAGCCCTTCTTCAGCGTGTACTGGTAGTAGCCGATCTCATCGCGCCAGAACTCGCCCTGGAAGCGCCAGTAGTTCCAGTTCTCGGCGGGCATCTGCGGGCGGTAGAGCGTCTGCTTCTTCAGCAGCGAGTTCTGATCGCTGCCCGACTCAGCGAACTCCTTCTCGGCCTTGGCGACCTCGAAGCGAATGATCTCGGCCTGGTCACCGAAGCCCTTGATGGTGCGGTAGGCCTCCTGAATGCGGTTCTTCGCGGTCTGGCCGGCGACCTGCTCGAGCGTGCCGCGGTTCTGGTCGAGGTACGAGATGAGCTCGTTCGACAGCTTCGCGCTCTTCCACGACTGAATGCCATCGATGGTGGCCTTCTCGGAGTCGATCGCCTTCAGCATCGAGAACAGGCCGAGCATGCGCTCGTTCGAACGAACCCAGTTCAGCACCGGCTTCGGCAGCTTGTCGGAGTCGGTCGTGTCGACGAGCTTGAAGAAGTAGGCGTTGTCCTTCGCTTCGCCTTCGACGATGGGCTTCAGGGCTTCGGCCATGGGCAGGTAGATCTTCTCGTACTCCACCAGCGCCGACTTCGACTCCTCGTACAGGCAGGCGAAGTAGTAGATCGTGGAGGTCAGAATCCACGACTCGGGCTGGAAGGCGCCCGCGAACTGCGGAGCGTAGAGTGCCTGGAGCGAGCCGAGGCCGCCGCCGTAGTCGTCGTTCTGGAAGCGGGCGAAGCCGTTCTCGAACAGCGACAGATCCCAGTACTTCGAGAAGCGAGGAATCTTCTCGTACGCCTTGGTCGACTTGTCGAAGTTGCCGAGGCCGTAGTTCACGCGGCCGAGGCCCAGGTTCGCGAGCTGCTGAATCTCGGCGAGATCGAGCATCTTCGCGCGCGGGTCGATCTTCAGCACCTTCTCGAAGATCTCGACCGCCTCTTCCTGGTGCTTGCGCTTCTCGTCTTCGCTCGTCGCCGGGTAGCGCGGGTCGGAGAGCGCGATGCCCTGCAGGTAGAGCGCCTTCGCATAGACCTGGCTCGTATCGGGAACGGCGTCGAGGAACTGCTTCGACTCGTCGAGCTTGCCGCGGCGGTGCGAGATGCGGCCGATGAGATAGTTGATGCGCGAGAGCACCTCGAGCGGGAGCGTCGCCCACGCCTCGGCGTACCGGTCGTAGAGCTTCTCGAGCTGCGAGGGGATCAGGTAGTCGTCGTTGAGCTGCTCCTGCAGCGTCACCAGCGCCTCGACGGCCTTGCCGTGGAACGGGTGCGACGGCCCAGCCTTCACGATCGGGCTGTAGAACACGAACGCGGTGAACGGCAGGTTCTGCCGCTGGAAGCTCGAGGCGAGGTAGTACTCGGCCTTGAGCTTGAGATCGTTGTCCGTCGTCGTGTTGTAGACGTCGAAGAACAGGCGAGCGGAGTCTTCGAACGACCCGCCGTTATAGGCCGACAGCGCCTTGTTGTAGGTGGCCAGGTCCTGAGCTGAGGCGATGGCCGCGGTCAGCAGTGCAACGAGCGTGAGTGCGCGAGTCATGAAGGTCACCGATCAGAACAGGAACGAGATGCCGGCGTAGAGGCCGACGTTGTTGAGCACGTCCGACGAGGGGTTGCGGACGAGGCCGAGCGCGAGGGGCACGTCGTTGGAGCGCTTGAGGCCCGTGTCGGGGTCGGTGCCGTCGAAGGTGTCGACGCGGCAGGTCGCGCCGACTTGCGCGCTGGTGACCGGGCGGCCACCACGCAGGGCGTTGTCCATCGCGCGCAGGTCTTCCGAGCCGCAGCCGTTCACGCGCTCGACGCGCGCCGTGTAGACGACGTCACGAACCTCGAGGCGGAAGGCGAAGCGCTGACCGAGCTGAAGGCGAAAGCCCGCGCCCAGGCCGGCCATGAAGCGGTAGCCCGTGTCGCCGTACGTCGCAGGCGAGATCGAGCCGTCCGGGCGGGCGCTCTCGGGCTTGAGCTGGTGGCGGGTGCCGCCGATGCCGGCGCCGCCGTTGAGCACGAACGAGAACTGGGCGAGCGTGCCTTCGAAGAAGGCGAACTTGCCGTAGATGGGCGTCACTTCGACGCCGCCCAGCACGCCCCACGTCCACAAGAGCGACGAGGCCGCCTGGGCTTCGACGCGGGCCTTCTCGACGAGCTCGCCGTTGAGCGACGACTCCGAGTTGAACCAGTTGCCGCCGCCCGTGATCATCAGGCCGAAGTTCTCCTGCAGGTGGTAGGTGAGCTGGCCCATGGTGCCGAAGTGCTGGGTGAACTTGCCGTTCACCTGCACCGACACGGGGTACAGCGTCACCTCGAAGCGGCCCGAGTCAGAGAAACGCTTCTGCTCGACGATGTGAACGCCGACGTTGGGGTTGAAGAGCGGAGCGCCGTTCACCAGCTTCATCTGCTCGGCCGAGCCTCCGGTCGTCGTGGTCGCAGGCGTCGCCACCGTCGGAGTGGCGGCAGGCGTGGTGGTGGTGGCTGCGGGCGTCGTCGTGGTCGCCGCCGGGTCGGGCTTCTTGTCCGGCGTGGGCGTCGGGTTCGCCGGCGGATCATCTTCGTCGTCATCGGCAGCGGCCGGAGCCTGGCCCAGAACGATTGACGGCTGAACGAAGGCGGGCGCCGCGAAAGAACGGCCGGCCGCGAGGAACGTGAGGGCTGCGAGGAGGAAAGTCGTGCGCATGGTGGGTGACGTCCTCAGAAGACGAAGCTGTAGCCGAGGTCGATCTGGCTGATCGTGCTGATGCCGGCGTTCGGCGACTGCATGCCGCCAGCGGTGGGGTTCGCCGCGCTGACGTTCGCGCGATCGACGTTGACCCAGTAGGAGTCGAGGAAGGACCAGGTGCGCGCCTCGAGACGAACGGCGTGCTTCTCGGTGATGAAGAAGCGGAAGCCGAGCGCGAGCGACACGATCGGGCTCACCTTGGTCTCGGTGAAGTACTGGCCGCAGCCGCTGCCAGTGCGCTGCAGACAGATGAGCAGCGACTCGCGGTTGAACAGACCCGCGCCGCCGCCAGCCCAGAGGTAGAGCTGGAAGTGAACGGGCAGCTCGGCGAGCAGGTTGATCTTGCCGTAGATGGGCTGGAACCGAATGCCGACGATGCCGTTGGCCGTCATCTGCCAGAGGTCGGAGAAGTCATTGATGCGCGGCAGGTTCATCTGGGTGAGGAACGCCTCCTTCACCTGATCGGCGAGCGAGGTCTGCCGCGAGATCGCGTAGCCGGCGCGCAGCTCGATCGCGAACCACTCGGCCACGTTGTACGCGGCAGAGATGTTGAGGTTGTAGTGGTCGGTCAGGCGCGGGAGCAGCGTGAAGCCGACGTTGCCGCCAACCTCCCACCGCTTCTCGACCAGGTAGAGCCGGTTGCGCACGGCAACCTTCTCGACGAGCTCGGCCTCGTCCTCCGCTGACTGGGCCCACGCGCTGCTGCTGGCCAACATCGCCAGACACAGCGCACTCATCTGCAACACGTTTCGAACGCTCATGGCACCTCGGCTCAAGGACAGGTCGTCTGGAAGTTGGCGAGCACGTCGTAACAAACCTCGACCGTGCTCAAGGATTCGGTCACCGAGGTGCCCTCGAAGCGGACCATGTTGCGAAGGCCCGCGAGATCGCACTGCACATACTGGGCGCCGTTCGCCGGCCCGTCGGTTCGAACTTCGAGCCGCCGCGCACACCGACCATTGCGGCAGAACTGATCGACGGGGCAGTTGCCGTCGACCTGGCACATCATCGAGTTCGGAGGCGACACGAACGCCTCGATGCCGCGGGCGACACCGGCGGCTGCCCGAACGTCAGGGCCACGGGTGAGCCTGAACTCGCGGCGCAGGCCCGAAGCCGAGAAACCGAGCGACGCGAGGGCGCCGGAGAAGTCGTCCTGGCAGATGTCGACCGCCACCCCACCCGTCTGCGCGGCGACCTGCACGTAGCGGCCGCCGAAGTAGGCGATCTCGAGGCCACCGTCGTTCGTCCCGCTCGTCGGGCAACCTGCATCGCGATCGCGCGAGTTGCGGCAGCACCCGACGTGCGGGCTGGGGTCGCCGAACTGCGAGGGCACGCCGGAGTCGGGATCGATCGCGGTGATCGCGGCGACCGCCACGGCCTCACCGTTTCCGTAGCCTTTGAAGGTCTCGAAGAAGCGCGTGAAGTACGCGGTGGAGCCCCAGTTGCCAGCCGCAGTGAGAATCTGGTCGTTCGCGCAGCGGCAACCGGGGTCGGCGCTGCACACGGGCTGCCGCGTGAGCGGCGTACACGACGAGTCATCTTCGTCAGAGACGAACACGACGTAGAGCGCAGCCTCGGGGCGAACGAAGCGCACGACCGCGTCGGTCGAGACGTTGAGCGGGTTGGTGAGCGCGAGATAGGCGGCGAAGAGACCACGCTCCTGCGGGCTGCCATTCGTGCCGACCTGCGCCATCTGGTTGAACGCCATCACCGCAGTCGAGGTGTTGCCGCCGGTGTTGCAAGTCACGGCGCCGGCCATGTCGGGCGCGCACGAGATGAAGTCGTCACGCAGGGCACCGAGGCTCCACTGACGCAGCTTGCCGCGCGTCGCCGGATCATCGGTGTCGGTGGTGGTGACGGCGATGTGAAAGTCGATGGGCGGCATCGCGGCGACGAGCTGGTTGATGAAGCCCTGGAAGTTGGCGGCGAGGCGCTGCTGCTTGGGGCCCATCGAACCCGACGAGTCGACCACCCAGAGAATGTCGACCTTGCGAACCGAGAGCTGCGTGTACGTGTCGCACTGGCGCGGAACGTTGACCGAGAAGTTGTCGGTCGCGCGCGTCGGATCAGTGTCGACGGAGGGCGCCTTCTCATCGACGCTCGGCGTGCCCGGAACGACGACGAAAGATTCGACGATGCGGCGCGTTTTCTGGACGTCTTTGCACGCAGCCATCGCCACGGCGAGCGAAGCCAGAAAGACAAAGAGCCTGACAGCAGAGGCGCGCATCGGTGTCGTCGAGGGTGCGCGGTGCTAGCACACCCACCTTCGGAAGAAACAGGCAGTTTTTCAGCTCACAGTGAATGAAGTGCGCGGGTCTCAGCGCTTGAGAAAAGCGGGGCTCATCCGTCTTGCAGTGCGGGAGGCAGACAGGCCTGCACGGAGCGGCTGTCGACGGTGGCCAGCGTCTGACAGAGCCAGTCCTTCGGGCACTCCGTGTCGGACGTGCAGGGCTGGGTGCAGATCGGGCCGGAGTCTTTGCGAATGCAAAGCCCCGTCTCGCAGGCGGCTGGGCCGAAGGTGCAGCTCGCACCGGCGCCACCACCGCCCGAGGGGAAGCAGACGTCGACGGTCTGATCGGACGCCGTCGAGCGCTGCGCTTTGCGGCACGCGAAGCCCTGGGGGCAGGTGCCGTTGGTGCAGGTGACGCTGCACACGCGCGCGGTGCCGAGGTCGAGGCAGGCACCCGACTGACACGGCGGCCGGCCCGGCGTGCAGTCGTCTCCGAAGAGGCCACCGATCGGCGCGCAGACGCCCATGCCCGAGGCCGGGCCGTCGTTCGTGCGCTTCTCGGCGGCACAGTCGTAGCCATTCGCCGAGGCCTCACAGCATCGGTACCGGGTGTCACCGCACTGTGAGTCCTTCGTGCAGGTGTTCGAGCAGAACGCGTTGACGCCGGCCTTCACGCAGACGCCGGTGAGGCAGTCGAACGCGCCGTTTGCGTTGCAGTCTTCGCCGAGGCGCTTGAGGCCACCCTTGCAGGAGCCACGCTGCGGCATGCAGTACTTCCGCGTCGGCCCCGTCGGGTCCGTCACGTCCTTGCAGACGAAGCCCGTGCCGTAGGAGCGCACGCACGCCGCGTCGTCGAGGCACGGGGTCGAGCAGAACGACTCTCCCTTGAAGGGGCAAGCGGCGCAGTCGTTCACGATGCAGCGGTTCTCGGTGAAGCCGCCGCGACGGCAGTCATCGTTGTTGCTGCACGGAGAACACTGGCGGCCATCGAGCGCGGGCTGGCAGGTGCCGGCCTGGCAGAGCTTGCCGATGCCGCACTGGTTCGACAGCTGGCCCTGATCACGCGTCGGGTCGCAGTAGCCCTTGCAGGTGTTCGAGTTGGGCACGCACTGGTAGGGGCCTTTGCCACCTTCAGCCGAGGGTGACTTCAGGTTCACGCACGAGAACCCAGAGGGGCACTCGGGGTTCTGCGCCGAGTCGAGCGACTTCGGGTCACACGCTCCTGCCGGGCACACGTTCTTGGCCGGGTTGCAGTCGCGACCGCAGAACTGCTCACCCGAGACGATGTTGCGAACGCAGAGATCGAATGGGCCGCCGCACTCGTCATCTCCGGAGCACGCGTCGCAGAGGGCCCGGCCGGCGTTGCAGGTCTCGTTCGTCGGCACGCACTGCTTGATCAGGGCGTTCTCTTTGCCGGCGGGAATTTCACGGCACGAGGAGCCCGAAGGGCAGGCGTCATTGGCACCGCATGGGCCCGTGCAGAACTGCTCTCCGGAGCCGATCGCTTTGAAACAGGCCCCGCCCGTCGGGCACTGCGAGACGTCCTGACAGGGGGAGCAGAGCGCGCGCGAGACGGCGATGTAGCAGTTGCCAGACTCGGGGTTGCAGGTGTGGCCGGCGGGGCAGTCGACGTTCGTCTTGCAGCCCGACAGCCTCTTGCAGATCTTGCCGTACCGCCCTGCCCCTTCGCAGACGAAACCGTCGGGGCAGGTGTCGGTACAATTGCTCGTACAGAAGCCCGATTGATCGTCGAGCGCGATGCACAGCCCGTCACGGCACTGGGCAAGGGGGTCGTTCGGTGTGCACGGGTCGCCGAGGTTGAGGAGCGTGACTCGACTCGTCGAGCCACACCCCGCAGCCAGCACCACGAGAGCGATGGTGAGAACGCGAAGCATCCAACTCTCCCCTGTTGCCGGCCCCTGGTTCTGCTTCGACGAAGCGACTTACTTCTTGCCGCTCTTGTGCGCCGCGCGCATCGCCGACTTCACCGCGGGCTTGATGACGACGAGGCCCTCGTTGTGGCCCGCGACGCCGCCCTTGATGAGGACGAGGTTCTTGTCGGCCAGCACGTCGGCGACCGTGAGGTTCTGGGTCGTGACCTGCTCGACGCCGTAGTGACCGGGGAGCTTCTTGTTCGGGTACACGCGGCCCGGCGTCTTACGCTGACCGATGGCGCCCGGGTGCTTGCGGTACTCGTGCGTACCGTGGGTCTGACCGAAGCCGCGGAAGCCCCAGCGCTTCACGACGCCCTGGTAGCCACGGCCCTTCGTGATGCCCGTGACGTCGACCAGCTCGCCCTTCTTGAAGAGGGAGCCCGCGTTCACGGCCTCACCGATCTTGAAATTCGCCAGCTCGGCGGCCTCGACGCGGAACTCGCGGATGACGCGCTTCGCCTTCACGCCGGCCTTCTTGAACGAGCCAGCCATCGGCTTCGTCAGGTGCTTCTCCTTGGCGTCCTTGAAGCCGAGGATGACGGCCGTGTACTGATCCTTCTCCATGGTGCGGTGACCGATCACCTCGCACGAGGTGATGTCGATGACCGTCACGGGAACGACGTTGCCTTCTTCATTGAAGACCTGCGTCATTCCGACCTTCTTGCCGATGAGACCCTTCATGTGTTTCCTGTCTTTCTCTCGCACGTGGAGCTCAGCTGGCTTGCCAGAGGTGCGGTGATGCAGCCCGGGTGATTCCGAGCGGGCGGGCCAACTAGCAGGGCATGCCACCTGGCGCAAGCGCGCGTCTTCAGGGGCAGGTGCCGGGCAGCAGGCTCCAGGTGAAGTAGCCCGTCTTGAGTACGAGTCGAAGGCTGTTCGAGCCCTTGTCTTCGAACGAGAAGCGGAACGACTCGATGGTGCGTGAGTCGATGGCGATCTGAACGAGGTGTCGCGCCTTGCGATCGAGCCCCTCGAAGCGGGCACGTTCGGTTCGGCTGACGATCTGCCACGGGCGCTCGTCGACTCGAACCCGAAAAGAAGCCGAGACCTTCGAGGCATCGACCGACATCACCGGCTCGCCGTCAGCTCTGGGAACGGGCGGCACGCAGACGACGCCATCGGCAGCCAAGAGGAGCAGGCTCAGCAGCGCGGGCATCACGTCGGTCGGACGCGATGGCTGGCCCACCGGTTCCGTGCTGGGTACAAGTCGCGCATGTCGCTCAGCCTCGCCCTGCCCCACGGAGCGCCACGCCTCGTCGCCAACGCGCGGGTCGACGCCGTTCCGTCGGCGTCAGAGGTCGAGACCGACGGCTCCCGCCTGCTCAACGCGTCGGCTGACGACGTGCTGGGGCTGGCGACCGACGTGCGCGTGAAGGAGGCCGCGAACGCCGCGGTGAAGCGCCTGGGGGTCGAGCTCAGCCGCTCCTCGACGCTGGTCTCACAGCTCGAGACGAGACTGGCGACGCGGCTCAAGGCCGACTCGGCGGCGATGGTCGATTCGCTCGCGACGGTGGTGCGCGCGCTGGAACAGGCCGACGCGCGGCGCTTCGTCGACGTTCGGCTCTCACGGCGGCTGGGCACCACGGGAACGGTCTTCGCGTCACCCGAGCAGCTCGCGACCCAGCTCGCGGTCGCGGCCTCCGAGCAGCGGGTGGTGCTCGTCGATGGCGTGCGCGTGTACGAAGGCGATCTCGCGCCCCTGCCCCGCCTGGTGGAGATCACCCAGCGCAACCACGTGCCGCTCGTGGTGATCGATGCGCTCGGCCCTGGCCCACTCGGAGCGAATGGCAACGGTGTGCTGGAGCACTTCGAGCTCGCCGGTCAGGTCGATCTCTCGGTCAGCACGCTGGGCCCCGGAGCCGTGGCCATCGCGGGTGTTCGCGCCGTGGTCGACGCGTTTCTGCCGTTTCTGCCGGCGCGCGTCGGTACCGGGTCCACTGCGGCGATCGCCAAGCGCCTCGACCTCATCGACGCCGAAGCCCACCGGCGCAGCCGCGCGCTCGACCTCGCCGAGTCGTTGCAGGAGGCGCTGCGTCTCCGATCACTCGACACCGGCCCTTCGGTCACGCCGATCATTCCCATCTGGCTTGGCGACGAAGGGCTGACCGACATCTGGCTGCGTCAGCTCGCGGAGCAAGGCGTGTTCTGTCGCGGACTGCTCGACGGGCCACGGTCGCGCTTGCTGCTCGCGCTGCCCGCCACCGCGACCGAGCAACAGCAGCAGCAGCTCGTCGAGGCGCTGGAGAAGATCGAGAAAAAGCTGGGAGCGCCGCCTCCACTCGATGCCGACGCGCCACGGACAGTGACGATCGCCCGGCCCGGTTCGTTCGCGATCGGCACCCCGTGCCACCCGCGCTGGCTTCCGGCGATGCCCGAGTCCGTGGCGACGAACGCGCCCGTCAACGATGGGCGCTCGGTGCGAGAGCGCATCTTCGACACGGTCGAGACGATGACCTGGCGAATCGCGAGCGGGCAGTCGGGCCAGCTGCGCCGCCTGCCTGGCGCCAACACGCTGCGAACCCTCGTCGATCGGGCCCGCGCGAAGAAGTGATTACTTCGCCGCGCCGCCGGCGGCTTCTGCGGGTTTCTCGAGCTGCTCCTTCTTGGCCTTGAGCGACGACAGCAGGCCGTCGAAGCCCTTGTTCGAGATGAGCTTGCGGAACTGATCGGCGTAGGTCGACACGAGCGACACGTCGTCGGTGATCACGTCGTAGATCTTCCACTCGCTCTTCGCGTCGGGGCGGAACAGCTTGTACGTGACGGGAAACTTGTCGTCCTTCACCACCAGCGTCGCGGTGACGGTCGCCTCTTCCTTCTCGATCTTCTCGCCGACGTACTCGAACTTCGCGCCGTTCTTTCCGTCGCCGAGCGCCTTCTGGGCGTAGCTCGCGCGCAGCAGGCCCTTCATCGTCGCGCTGAAATCCTCCTGCTTCTTCTTGTCGAGCTTGTCCCACTCCTTCTTGCCGAGGGCGCGCTTCGCCAGCTCGACGAAGTCGATGTACTTGTCGGCCACGGTGGCGAGCTTCTCGATCGTCGCCTCCTTCTGCAGCACCACCTGCACCTCGGAGTCGGCTGCCTTCACGATGCCCAGGGGGCCCGTCGCGGCGAGAAGTGTGGTCGCAAGAATGGTCAGCACGAGGCGATCCTCCAGAGGTGGTGCGGGCGTGACTTACACGCCTTCGACTCGATCGACGAGTTGCCATTCAAAGCGCCGCTGATCGAGATCAGTGGGGCTTGAGCGCGTCGGAGACCGGCGGCGCGACCGGCGTCACGTCGTAGGGGATCTGCAGGAGCACGGGCTGACCGACGGAACGAGACAACGTCTTGAGGCCGACCTGCACGTCGTGAAGCGCCTGCGCTCTCGATGCGCTCGCGCTCGCCAGGGCGGTGAACGACTCGACGAGATCGCGGGTGTCGCCGGTGCCGAGATCGAACGCCGCGAACGCTGCCGTCGCCCACCGCCGCGCCGACTTCTCGGCAAGGGTCTGCTTCTCGACCCGCACCAGCGCGCCCCGCGTCTCGCCGTGGGCCTTCTCGAGCTCGAGCCGCACGCCGGCTTTGATCAGATCTCGCTGCGCCTTCATCTTGTCGAGTTCGGCGCGGGCCGCGTCGAGCAGGGCGCTCTTCTGCGGAAAGTCCCACGTGTAGCGGGAGACGAGCGCGATGCCGGCAGAGAGATCGTTGTACGGATCATACGCGAACGGAGAACGCTGCCGCGTCGCGCTCGTCGTCCACACCCACCGCGCGAAGCCCGCGATGCCGAAGTCGGGGTAGTACATGCGCTCGCGAATCAGCACTTCCTGCTCTCGGGCCGCGACGCCGGCTTCGACCGCACGCAACTCAGGCCGGTGCGTGAGCGCCTGCTCGAGCAACTTGTCGGTCGGCTCCAGCTGCCCGTGCGGGTCGGGGAGGTTCTCGGTCTTCACCTCGATCACTTCGTCGGGCGAGGCCGCGACCAGCAGCCGAATCGCCGAGAGCGCGAACTCCTCGCCCTGCATCGCCGCGTGCCGCTGCACCTCGGCCTGCTGGCGATAGAAGTCGAGCTTGTACAGGTCCATCTGAGAGACCTGCGGGCTGTCGACCTTGCGGAGGCGATCGAGTGTCTCCTTCGCGTCGTCGAGCCGCTTCATCGTGTCGTCGATCACGTGCACGCCAGCGCGGGCGAGCGTGAGGCCCCAGTACGCCTGCGAGACCTGCAGCTCGGCTTCGTCAGCAGCGCGAGACGAGAGCGCTTCACCGGCCTCGACGCCCTTGGCGCCAGCAGCCTCGAGCGCATCGAGCTTTCCGAACGTGTAGATCGGGAGCAACGCCTCGGCGCCCGCGCGGAACTGAACGCCGACCTGACCGAAGTCGAGATCGTACATGAGCGTCGACTTCGTCGTGGGCGGCCCACCGATGCCGTCGTTGCGCGCTTCAGGTGTGGGCCCGGCAACCGCGACGTACGACTCCACGCGCGGAAACCACGCCCACCGCGCCTCTTCGTATTTCGCGCGGAACCACTGCAGCTGCGCCTGCGACTCCTTCACCCGGTGATCGTTCTTGCGAGCGCGTTCGATCAGCTCGGGCAACGTCATCGGAGCGGCGCTCGCCGAGATGGAACCTCCGAGAATCAGGCTGACGACGAGGGCTCGCACGGACCGCGCGCGACCTACCGCACACGGCCTTTGAATTGAAGCGTCCTTGGAGGAGTACAGTGCCCGCCATGTCACGAATGCTCCTGCTCACGGGTCTGTCGCTGGCGATCGTCGCTCACGCCGAAGAAAAGAAGGACCCGAAGCTCAAGGGGTCGATGAAGCAGAGCGCCCCGAAGATCGATCTCGGCCTGCCCGCCTTCAACACGATTCCCACGGGCGAGGGCATGAAGAAGGTCGAGCAGAAGCAGGTCAGCGACACGCCGACGACGACCTCGGGCGCCGCCGTGTACACGATCGTGAGCGTTCAACACGGCAAGGGCTTCGTGCGCACGCCCACGGGTTCGAAGCCGAGCGCGCCGTACGCGGCGGTGGCAGCGGCGGGCGCTCCGTTGATGACCGAGAAGTTCTCGACGGTCGTGCGGGTGAAGGCGCCCGACAAGAAGAGCACCTCGATCGAGGTGATGGTGCTCGACCCGCGCGGAGACACCGTGATGGATGCGTCGGGCCAGCTCACCTTCAAGAACGACGAGACCGACTGGACGGTCGACTGGGAGCCCACCGGCATTCGCACTGGCGGCGAGTTTCAGGTGCTGGTGCGTATCGGCGGAAATCCGCTCGGCACGTTCCCGCTCAAGGTCGACGCGAAGGCACCCAATTGAAATGACGCTCCCCGAGCGGTGGGCTATGGGGGCGCGGTCCTCGCTTCCCCGGAGACCGCCTCATGGCCTACACCGATCGCGTCAAGCAGATCCTCTCGTGGTACCCGTCTGATTCTCCTGGCGTGCTGACGAACCTCGCGCGCCTGATGAACACGGGCACCCTCGCTGGCACCGGCAACATGGTGATTCTGCCGGTCGATCAGGGCTTCGAGCACGGCCCCGTTCGCAGCTTCCAGCCCAACCCGGCTGGCTACGACCCCGACTACCACGCGCAGCTCGCCATCGACTCTGGCTGCAACGCCTACGCGGCGCCGCTGGGGTTCCTCGAGGCCGTCGCCGGCAAGCTCAAGGGCGAGATTCCCCTCATCCTCAAGCTGAACAACTCCGACACGCTCGCGAAGGTCGAGCCGATGTCGGCGCTCACCGGCTCGGTGCGCGACGCCGTGCGGCTGGGCTGCGCCGCGATCGGGTACACGAGTTATCCCGGCTCGAGCCTGCGCAATCAGCAGTACCAGGATCTGCGCGACCTCATCCTCGAGGCGAAGGACGCAGGCCTGCCCACGGTGCTCTGGGCCTACCCGCGCGGCAACATGTCGAAGGACGGCGAGACCGCGGTCGACGTGATCGGCTACGCGGCGCAGATCTCGGCGCAGCTCGGCGCGCACATCATCAAGGTGAAGCCCCCGAAGGACTTCCTCGAGCAGGCCGAAGCCAAGAAGGTGTTCGAGAAGTACTCGATTCCCACGAAGACGATGGCCGATCGCGTGCGCCACGTCGTGCAGAGCGCCTTCAACGGCAAGCGCATCGTCATCTTCTCGGGCGGCGAGGCCAAAGACACGCCGGCGCTGCTCGAAGAGATTCGTGGCATTCGTGAAGGTGGCGGTTTCGGCTCGATCATGGGCCGCAACGCCTTCCAGCGGCCGCGCGCCGAGTCGCTCACGTTGCTCAAGGACGTGATGGCGATCTTCAAGTCGTGAGTTCAACCCCGTCGTTCAACGCAGTCTGCTCATGGAGAGCCAAGTGAAGAAACTCGTGCTGTCGCTGTGCCTCGCTTCGAGCGTGGCACTCGCGCAGGCAGGCAAAGCGCCCGAGGCGCCGAAGCCGCCTGTGATGCCCACCGGAGAAGAGCTGAACAAGGTGCTGTACACGTTCGGCGTTCTCATCGCGAAGAACACCCCGGTCGGCATGGCCGGTCTGTCGGAGACCGAGCTCGCGGAGCTGAAGAAGGGCTTCCTCGACGCGGCGCTCAAGAAGCCGCTGGCGATCAACGCGCAGGAGTTCGACGCGAAGGTCGGCCAGTTCCTCCGCCAGCGTCAGGAAGAGCGCGGCGCGAAGGAGAAGGTGAAGGGCGCCGAGTACGCGACGAAGATGGCCGCCGAGAAGGGCGCCACCAAGACGCCGACGGGCCTCATCTACATCGAGACCGCCGCTGGCTCGGGCGATCAGCCCACGGCCGCCGACACGGTGAAGGTGCACTACAAGGGCACGCTCATCGACGGCACCGAGTTCGACAGCTCGTACAAGCGCAACGAGCCGGCGACGTTCCCGCTCGGTGGCGTGATCAAGTGCTGGACGGAAGGCGTCGCGAAGATGAAGACGGGCGGCAAGGCCAAGCTGATCTGCCCGCCTGAGATCGCGTACGGCGAGATGGGTCGTCCGTCGATTCCCCCGAACGCGACGCTGACCTTCGAGGTCGAGCTGATCGAGGTGCAGAAGGCGCCTCCTCCGGCTCCTGCTCCTGTTCCTGCCCCGGCGCCGGGAGGTGCCCAGTGAAGTCGCGCATTCTGTCGTCGATGATCGTGGTGGCGTTCGCCCTCACGGGTTGCCCCAGCGAAAAGAAGGACGGTACGGGTTCGGGTGGAACGGCGCCGGTCGCCAACACGCCCGTGGTTCCGCCGGTGAACCCGGCCGAGCCGCCGAAGCCACCGCCCCCGCCTCCCCTCTCGCCTGAAGACGTGAACAAGGTCGCCTACGTGCTGGGCACCTTCCTCGCGCAGCGCACGCCGATCGCTTCGGCCGAGCTGTCGGAGGCCGAGCTCAACGAAGTGCTCAAGGGCGTGATGGACGCGTCGCAGGGCAAAGAGCTCGCGGTGAAGCTCGAGGAGTACGGCCCGAAGGTCGATCAGCTGCTCCAGGCGAAGGCCGCCGAGCGCAACGCCAAGGCGAAGGTCGAGGCCGAGAAGCAGCTCGGGAAGTTCATGAAGGAGAAGGGCGCGAAGAAGACGGCGTCGGGCCTCATCTTCATCTCGACCGCTGCCGGCAAGGGCGACAGCCCGAAGCCTGAAGACACGGTGAAGGTGCACTACCGGGGCACGCTGCTCGACGGCAAGGAGTTCGACTCCTCGTACGCGCGCAACCAGCCGACCGAGTTCCCCCTCAACGGCGTCATCAAGTGCTGGACCGAAGGCGTCGGCATGATGAAGGTGGGCGGCAAGGCGAAGCTGATCTGCCCGCCTGACATCGCGTACGGCGAGCGCGGCGCGCCTCCCTCCATTCCGCCGAACTCCGTCCTCCAGTTCGAGGTCGAGCTGCTCGAAGTGAAGAAGAAGTAACCGGCTTCAGCTCGAGCTGGGCCCGCGGGGCGTTCGTTCCACCTGGAGCGAACGCCCTTCGTGTTTTTCAGGGCCCATCGAGCACGTTGGAGACGACGACGCCCGACCACCCTTTCGCGCCGTCATCGCCCAGGTGCTGAACGACGACGAACGCGGCGGGCAGCGACGCGGGCAGCTCGACGGAGAATGGGGCGAGCCGTTCACCCGACCGAAGCGTGCGCAGGTTCGAGGCAGAGGCGCCGGCAGACCGGGCGCTGAACTGCGAGAGGGCGCTGCCCGACGAGGCGCCGGCCTCACGAACCTCGATCGCAGCGGGGTCTCCAAGCGCGTAGTCGCTCACCACGATGGAGCCCGGCCCACGATTCTCGAGCGAACAAGCGACCGTGCGCCCCGATCGCTCACACGCCAGGCGCAGCGGCTCGGTGGTCGGCACGGCGAGGCGAGCGCAGCTGATGAGGACGACAAAAAACAAGGGGCTTCGGTGTTGAACCGAAGCCCCTCGCGGAACTTGTGGAGCCACACGGGATCGAACCGTGGACCTCCTGAATGCCATTCAGGCGCTCTCCCAGCTGAGCTATGACCCCGTATTCACTTGATGTCCGGGCCGAGGCCCGAAAGACGCGCGTCGTTTACCGTCTTTTTGCTGCGGGCGCTACTCCCTTCGACGCAGCCGTCATTTTTTCCTGAAGCCGCTTGGCGATTTCGGCGCCCTCGGCCAGCAGGTCGTTGATCGACGCGTTCTGCGCCTGAATCTTGCCGGTGACGACCTCGAGCGCCTTGCGCACGGTCGAGAGGTTGTTGCCGAGCTGGAGGCGACCCTTCGAGACCTCGGCCCACACGGCCTCGCCGAGATCGCGGTAGGCGCGGTCCATGTCGCGCTCGAGCATGTTCGACGACACCTTGGCCTGAGCGATCTGGTTGAGGTGATCGACCTGCTCCCGCAGCGCGCGGAGCTGGGCCTGGGCTTCGTCCCACGCGAGCTGAATCTGCTTGAGCACGGCGTCGTTGTTGCTCGGAGGCGGCATCATCACTCCATGAAAAGCGAGGGCTGCCGAAACGGTATCACCGCTTCAGGAGCCGGGCACCGAAGAACCCGCCGCCGTCGAGGCGATGGGGCCAGACGCGGAGGGGCGCTCCGTCGAGGCTGAACGCCGGGTGCTTCGCGAGGAATCGTTCGACCACCGTCTCGTCTTCGTCGCGGAGCACGCTGCAGGTGCCGTAGACGATCACCCCACCCGCTTTGAGCTTTGGCGCGACCTTCTCGAGGATCTCGAGCTGCGTCTTCTGCAGCTCGGCCACCTTGTCCTTCGAGAGCTTCCATTTCTGATCGGGTTCGCGGGCGAGCGTTCCCGTGCCGCTGCAGGGCGCGTCGATGAGCACGATGTCTGCGAGATCGATGCGCGGCTCGATGGGGAAGCTGACGTGGCGCAGCTTGAGCTCACCGCAGCGCGACTTCGCCTCCGCGAGGCGCTTCGCCGAGTTGTCGAACGCGTACACGCGGCCCGTCGGGCCAACTGCGTCGGCGAGGAAGATCGACTTGCCGCCCGCACCCGCGCAGTAGTCGACGATGGTCTGGCCCGGCTTCGCCTTGCAGAGATCGGCGAGCAGCTGGCTGCCGAGATCCATCACCTGCAGGCGGCCCTCCTTCATCCACCGCGATTCGAAGATCGCCCTGCCCTCGTCGGTCGCGACGACCGCGTCGGGCAGCTCGGCGCACGCCTTCAAGGGATACCCATGCTCGATCAGCATCGGCAGCAGCTCGTCGCGCGTTCCGTTCGGCCGCACCCGCATGGTGAGGAACGGTTCGCGGTTCAGCGCGCTCAGAATGGCGTCGAGCTCGTCGACCGGCGCGACGTCGGCGATCGCCTTCGCGAGCCAGTTCGGAAACGAGTGCTGCGTCGCCGCGCGGTCGAGTGGGTCGCTGCTGAACTCGAGCGTCACGTCCTTCGCGAGCTCGTCCTTGATGACGGCATCGGGAATCGAGCGCGGGCGAACGGGGCCAGGCAGCGCCACCTCGACCATCGTGCGATCGACCGTGGCTCCAGTGAGCACCTTGCGCCACAGGGCGTAGCGGAAGATCGCTTCGTCGCCTTTCAGGTTGAAGGATGACGGCGCACGACCGCGGGCCTTCGCGGCGAGATCGAGCAGCCGCTGGTGCCGAGAGAGCTCACGAACGGCGAACGCGACGAAGCGGCGATCGTTGCCGCCGAGCTTGGCGTGCTTCTGCAGCGCCTCCGAGATCGCCGCGCGCAGCGGCTTGCCCTTCAGCACGGCAAGGTGCGCCTCGATCACCGCGATCGCCCCAGCGCGGGAGGCCCTGCCGACGATCGTGGTGTTGGCGCTCTGGTCGGTCGTCATCGCGACGTGCGTAGCGCAGGTCTGGCGTGGCTGCCGAAGTTCCTACCGAGCCCAGTTCGGCGGCCAGAGCAGTTGCGAATCTGCAGCCTGGTGTTCGGTCTTCACCGCAGGAGCGAACCGGCGCGCCCGCTCGAGGCCCGCCGACGTCAGCCGATTCCACCGCAGGTCGACGGAGCGCAACGCTGGCCACGGCACCGAGGCGAGCACGTCGAGCCCCGCGTCTGACAACTCGCTGCCGCTCAGGTCGAGCGCTTCACACGTCGCGACGAGGCCTGATCTCACGAGCACCGCCGCCACCTCATCGAGTTGGCCAGCGAGACGAACGACCTCGAGCGCGGGCATCGGCCGCTCCAGCCACGAAGAGAGCCACGCCCCTGCGGCCCCGCCCTGCCACGCAAGCTCGAGCACCCGCAGCCCCGGTGTTCGGGGCACCTCGACGCTCGGGAGCTGATCGACCGCCAACGTCAGCCGATCGCAGCGAGGCAAGAGGAGCCGCCCCAGGCGCGACACCGCGCCGGTGATCTGGAGCGTGCGGAGCTGCCCGAGCGCAGGCCAGAGCGTCGAGAGATCTCCCCACTCATGCCCCTCGAGCACGTCGTCGTCGGACCAGACGAACCCGTCGAGCACGAGGCGATGGAGGCCACGCAACGCCCGCCCCAGCACGCTCACGTCGCCGCCATCGTCGACACCTGAGACGTGGAGCTGTCGCAGCAGGTGCCCACTTGGTCGCTCGAGCAGCGGCGCGATCTGCGCGGGAGCGACCGACGCAGAATCGATGAAGCCGCCGCGCCACTTGAACGTGTGGACGCGACCGAGAATCGGCGCAGCGACGAGCTGAAACAGATGAGCAGCGAGGTGCTTGTCGAACTGCGGCCCCTGCTGGAGCCGATTGAGCGCGGCCATCACGGACGCATCGGGGTCGCCGGCGTCCTGAAGCGCATCGAGATAGACGAGGTGTGGCTGCCAGCCACCGCGCGGCTCACTTCGTTGAGCCTGGGCACGCAAGGCGTCGAGGCTGCCCTCGCCCTTCGCGAGCAGGGGCGCTTCGGCCGCCGCCAGCAGCGCCTCGACCTCCGCGAGCTCACCGTTCACCGCGGGTGCAGGCGGAGCTGCAGGACCGAACGCCAGCGCAGCGCCGTTCTCGGAGAGGGAGAACAGCCGGGCCCGTCGTGGGTCGACGATCAACGCGCCGCCACCCGCTCCGACGACCGAGGCGAACTCGGCCTGGTCGTTCTCGGAGACGGGCGTGAAGCTCGCCCCGTCACCAGCCAGCAGCGCGCCCCGACAACCGATGACGAACTGCGCTCCGACCACGGCCAAGTGGAGCGCCTCGCGGCTGCCCATCGACACCGCGACAAAGGAGCGCCCACCATCTTTCGAGAACCAGACGCCGTCGCCCCGAACGAGCACGAGGTCGCCGATCGAAACGGCCTGCTGCAGCTGAACCCGCTTCAGGGTCGGAATGGGGGTGGCGCTCTCGCCCAGCAGCCATCGCCCCTGCTGCCCGAAGAACGTCGAGCTCGCACACGCGACGAGACGATCGGGCACGAACTCGAGCGGAGCGGGCTCGAAGGTTGTCGCGTCACGCCTCCGGCGCCAGGCACCGGTGCCATCGAAGGCCCACAGCCCCTCTGCTCCGTCCTCGGCGAGGCGAACACCGGCCTTCGGGAGCAGCACCTCACTCCAGGTCGCGCCGTCGACCGACCAACGAACGTCCGTCGCTTCGGGCCAACCACGCACCACCACCCCACCGAACGCGCACAGCACGGGCAGCGCCGTTGAATGCCGCAGCACTTCTCGCCACGAGCCGAGGTCCGACGAGAAGGAGAGCACCCACGGCCCTGACGCGCTCGCGTACGGCCGATCGTGGCTCGACAGCCAGAGGCCACGCTCGGTCCTCGCCACGGCGGAGGGGAACGCAACCGGGCTCTTCAGCTTCTCCAGCTTGAGTCGGGGAGCCACGACGCCATGTTGCCTTCGCGCCGCTCGATATCGAGAGAAAGCTGAGGCATGAGCGCCTCATGAAGACGACCGAGTTCTGGCACCAGGCGAGCGACGGCAAGGCCCTCTTCGTACGCAAGGTGCTCCCCGACGGAGCCCTGCGCGGCATCATTCACATCGCCCATGGACTCGGTGAGCACTCGCAGCGCTACCTGCGCGTCGCCGAGAAGTTCGCGGCCGAGGGCTTCGTGGTCTTCGCCGACGATCACCGCGGTCACGGGAAAACGGCCGTCACGGCCGACGAGCTGGGCTTCTTCGGCAAGGGCGGCATTCACCGTGTCGTCGACGATCTCGCCGAGCTGATGCGCTTCGAGAAGAACGAGCACCCCAACCTGCCCTTCGTGCTCTTCGGCCACTCGATGGGCTCGTACCTCTCGCAGGAACTCGTGCTCCGACACGCGAACGAGCTGACTGGCGTGATCCTCTCGGCGTCAGCGGGCAAGCCCAGCGCGCTCGCGTCGGCCGGCCGCTACGTCGCACGCCTCGAACGGCTGCGCCTGGGTGCGCTCGGGAAGAGTTCCATTCTGCGCGGGCTCTCGTTCGATGCCTTCAACAAGCCGTTCGCGAAGCTGGGGCCGACGAAGTTCGAGTGGCTCAGCCGCGATCGCGCCGAGGTCGACCAGTACGTCGCCGACCCGCTCTGCGGCTTCGATGCGACGACGTCACTGTGGGTCGAGCTGCTCGATCTGCTCGCCGAGATCTCTCGGCCCGAGCGCCAGGCGGCGCTGCCGAAGTCGTTGCCCGTGCGCATCATCTCGGGTGGTGAAGATCCCGCGAATGAGCGCGCGAAAGGAGCCCGCCAGCTCACGGCCGCGCTCCAGGCAGCCGGGCTCACGAAGGTCGAGCTCACCGTCTACGAAGGCGCACGGCACGAGCTGCTCAACGAGACCAACCGCGACGACATCACCCGCGATCTGATCGGCTGGCTGAACGCGCTGCTCCCCCAGAAGGGGTGAGCGGAGGTCGAGCAGTGGCCTTCCCCGGACTCGAACCGGGACGCGGGGTCAGCCGCAGCGGATTTTGAGTCCGCCTCGTCTACCAGTTTCGACAGAAGGCCGTTCTCGTCGACGGACGCGGTGAGTACCAGATTCCAGACGAGGGGGAAGCACCTTGTCGTGGCCACGCTCCCTCAGGTACAGGCCGCCGCATGCTGAACCTGGTGTACGCCCTCGCGGCCGGAATCGTCATCACCGTCGTCATCAAGCTGGCTGGCTTCTCGCTCATCGCGGGAATCATCCCCGGCACCATCGTCATGCTCGGCGCCTACGTCGTCCTCGCGCGCCGCACCTTCGTGAAGGTGCAGGCCGTGATGGAGAGCGTGAAGAAGGAGTTCGAGTCGATGCCGGCCAACGAGAAGGAGCGCAAGGTCAAGGCCGACAAGGTGATCAAGATGCTCGAGGCGGCGCTCCCGCTCGGCAAGGAGCAGTTCCTCATCGAGAGTGAGCTGCACGCGCAGATCGGCATGATTCACCACCTCTTCAAGAACACCGAGGCGGCCATGGCCTCGTTCTCGAAGACGACGCCGCGCAGCTACCTCGCGCGCGCCATGCAGGCCGCCATCTACTTCCAGCGCAAGGACTACCAGGCCATGCGCTCCGCCTTCGAAGAGGCCGTCAAACACGGCAAGAAGGACGGCATGGTGTGGGCGGCGTACGCGTGGTGCCTGCAGCAGAACAAAGACGTCGACGGCGCGCTGAAGGTGCTCGCGAGGAGCGTGGCCGAGAACCCGAGCGACGACAAACTCAAGAGCGCCCTCACCGCCCTGCAGAACGACAAGAAGCTCAAGATGAAGGCGTGGGAGCCGGGCTGGTGGCAGTTCGGCCTCGAGGCTCCGCCGATGCAGCAGCCCCAGTTCATGGGTGGCGGCCGGCGCGGCCGGTTCATGCGCCGCTGAAGCAGTCGCTCTTGCAGCTGGCGATGTCTCACGCGGAAGCCCTCGCGTGTCGAACGACCGGCAGGGATGGTTCACGTGGCGGGGGACGCCGGCTTTTCGCGCGCAGAGCTCGACCAGCTCTACCGCCGTCATGCTCCGAGCGTCTTCCGGCGGGCCAGACGTCTGCTCGGGCGCGACGCCGACGCCTGGGACGCGGTGCAGGAGGTCTTTCAGAAGATGGTCACGGCCCATCAGAGCTTTCGCGGTGAAGCGCGGCCGATGACCTGGCTGTACCGCATCACCACGAACATCAGCCTCAACATGCTGCGCTCGCGGAGCCTGCGCGAACCGGCTGGTCTCACCGTGATCGACGGCCACGCCGATGATGGGCAGGAAGCGCTCGAGACGCGCAACCTGCTCCAGGCGTGGCTGAAAGGTCTGACGGAGCGCGAGCAGGAGATCGCCACGCTGCTCTTCATCGACGGCCTCACCCAGGAAGAGGTCGCCGACGTCCTGGAACTCTCGCGCAAGACCATCAACCGCGAGGTGGCCGAGCTGCGCGCGAAGGCTGCGGCGTTGGGCGCGTTGCCAGAAGGTGATTCGTGAGCCCGCACCTGTCGGCGCTGGTGATCGACGAGTTGGCGGCAGGGCTCCCGTCTGCTGACGCGGCGGCGCACCTCGCCACGTGCACCGAGTGCCAGCAGCGGCTCGCCGCCGTGAAACAGGCCTCTGCGACCATCTCGGCGATGCCCGCATTTCAGCAGCGGCTCGACGCGGTGACGCTCGGGGAGCCGGCGCGACGAGGCCCCTGGCTCCGGCTGGTCTCCATCGCCCTCCCCGTCGCGGCGGCGCTCGCGCTCGTCGTGTTCTGGCCGCGGGGCGATGACGTGCTGCTGAAGGGCGCTCCGACCGTCGAGCTGATCGCGAATGAGAAGCCAGTCATGGTCGCGAAGCCAGGTGATCGCGTCACCCTCGCCGTGGGCGGCGCCGGAGCGACGCATGCCATCGTGTTCGGCGTCGACGCATCGGGCACCGTGACCAAGCTGTGGCCTGCGGGAGGCGAAGCTGCTCCCATCGCGCCAGGTGCGCGGGTGTCACTCGACGTCAGCTTCGAGGTGACGCCGGGCGATCTCGTCCTCCTCGGTTTCTTCACGAAGACCACACAGCCCACCGAGCCGATTCGGGAAGCCATCGAGCGGAGCGTCGCCGGAGCGAGGGCCCCACTCGAGGTCCTCGCGCCGTCGGGCTTCGGAGCGGTGGCACGCAGTCGCCTGAAGGTGACTCCGTGAACTGGTGGTTCGCGCTCGTGCTGATCGTCGCGAGCACCTCGAACGCCGGTCCCGTTCGCCGGTGGGCCCTCGTCGCGGGAGAGAACCGCGGCATCGGTGGCGACGAGACGCTCCGCTATGCCGAGAGCGACGCCCAGCGAATGCGTGACGCGCTCGTCGAGGTCGGAGGGGTGGCGCCTGGCGACGTCGTGCTGCTGAAGGGCGTTCGGGCCGACTCGTTGCGGGAGGCGCTGACTGCGTTGAAGGCACGGCTCGCGAAAGAAGCCACACCAACCGATCGCCTCACCCTCTACCTCTCGGGCCACGCGGGTGACGGTGTGCTGCACCTCGACGACTCCGAGCTGCCGCTCGCGGAGCTGGTCGACTTCGTGAAGCAGGCGCCGGTCGAGGTCGGCGTGCTGATCGTCGACGCGTGTCGTTCGGGCTCGATGACCCGGCTCAAGGGGCTCAAACCGATCAGCGCCGCCCCCGTGAAGGTCGAGGCCTCCGGGCTGCAGGGCCGCGTGCTGATCTCGGCCTCGGGCGCCGACGAGTACGCGCAGGAGTCAGATGCGCTCAAGGGCAGCACCTTCACCCATCACTTCGTCACCGGCCTGCGCGGCGCGGCCGACACCTCGCGCGATGGGCGCGTCACGCTCGACGAGGTCTACGCCTGGGCCTGGTCGCGAACGATCGAGTCGACCTTCGGCTCTCGTGGTGGTGTGCAGCGGCCGTCGTTCAAGGTCGATCTGTCGGGCAACGGGCCGCTCGTGCTCTCCGAGCCCGGCGTGGTCGGTGGCCGCCTGGTGATCGGCGTCGACGCGCCCGGGCGCTGGCTCGTCGTGAATGCCGACACGCAGACCATCTTCGCCGAGCTCGACAAGCCTGCGGGTCCACTGACGCTCGCGGTGCCTCCGGGCGGCTACCGACTGCAGCTCAAGGCCGACTCGAGCGTGCTCGAACGCGAGGTGACGGTGCCCACCACGGGAGACGTCGTGGTGAGCGGCGGAGATCTCGAGCGGGCGTCTCTCAAGACGATCGCGCTCAAGGGCGCTCCGGCTTCGAGCGTGACGATCTCGGCAGGAGCCACGGTCGCCTCAGGCATCGTCAACGGTGTCTCGATTCAGCCAGGCGCCGAGCTGCGCTTTCGCGCCAACAACGACTTCGCGTGGATGCTCGACGAGCTGACGCTGGCACTCCTCGCGCGTGATGGCCGAAGCGTCGCGTCGGGTTTTCGGCAGACCGAGTTCGAGCTGCGCTTCGGCGTCGCGCATCGCTTCTTCATCTCGCGGCTGTCGTTGTCGCTGGGCCTCGAGCTGGGACCGATTCTGGCGTTGCAGAACGATCTGCCTGATCGCGCCGCGCGAACGAGTCTGGGACTCACTGGCGATGTGCAGCTCGAAGGTCGCTTGCCGATCATTCGGCCGGTCGAGCTCTACGTGCTGCTCACCGGCGGCGGTGCGGTGGTGAAGAAGAGCGCAGGTGTCGTCCCCGTTCCCCGAGTCGCTGGCTCTGCCGGTGTCGCGCTGACGTTCTGAGGAGCCGAGATGAAACGCGCGACCGCCCTTCTCGTCCTCGCCACCGCCCTCGCCTGCTTCGACCCGCTCTACGAGGACGGCATGGCGAGCGGGTACTTCGTGTGTTGCCAGAACGGCAGCGTCGGAACCTGCGCGTGTCAGCCGGGGACCTCGTGTCTGCCAGCGTTCAAACCATGCGCTGGTGGAAGGTGCACCTCAACCCTTTCGTGCAACGGCGCAACGGGAGGCGGGTCGAGCGGAACTGGCGGCGGTTCGTCGGCGGACGGCGGATACAGCACGGGCGGCGGCTCCTCGGCAGCGGGCGGATTTGCGGGTGGAGGATTCGTCGCAGCAGGTGGCACCTCAGCGGGCGGCGGACTCAGCACGGGCGGCGGTTCGTCGGCGGCAGGCGGAGCGGCTGGTGGTGGGTTCGTGGCAGCTGGCGGCACTTCTGCTGGCGGTGGGTTCGTCACCTCTGACGCAGGGACGGCAGGCGGGTCTGCAGCAGGTGGTTCTGCAGCAGGTGGTTCTGCAGCAGGTGGTTCTGCAGCAGGTGGTTCTCCCGGCGGCGGTTCTCCAGGCGGTGGCTCCGCGGCCGGTGGTTCTGCAGGCGGAGGTTCTCCAGGCGGTGGCTCCGCGGCCGGTGGTTCTGCAGGCGGCGGTTCTGCAGGCGGCGGCGTCGTCGAGCCCGAGTACGAGCTGTGTTGCCTCAACGGTGTGGTCACGACCTGCGTTTGCGCTCCCAGCGGCTGCGCCAACGCCCCCTTCACCGCCTGTGCATCGAACCGATGCGTGGCCGGCACGACGACGGGCATCTGCCGCTGACCTGTGCGGAGCGACGCTCGGTCGCCTCACCCGATCTGCGAATACGGCGGCTGAACGAACACCGCGCCCTGCTCCTTCTTGAACCACGTCCACTGGCGCTTGGCGTAGTGGCGGGTCTTCTGCGCGACGTCCGCGATCGCCGCCTCCAGGGTCATCGCCCCATCGAGCACCTTCAGCGCCTGCGCGTACCCGACCGCGCCCATCGGAGCCGCATCTCGATACCCACGCGCCACGAGGGACCTCGTCTCATCGATCAACCCTGCGTCGAACATCGCCTTCGTGCGCGCGTTGATCGTTCCGTAGAGCGCCTCTCGCGGCGGGTCGAGCACCCACAGCCGATACGGATATCGATCGGCCTGAAACGAGTGCCGCTCGCGATGCACCGACGCGGGCTCTCCGGTGAGCGCATGAATCTCGAGCGCGCGAATGATGCGCACGCGATCGGTGACCGGCAGCCGATTCGCAGTCACCGCGTCGACCGAAGCGAGCCGTGCGTGCAAGACGGCATCCGAGAACTTCTCCAACTCCGCCCGCAACGCGTCGTCACTGCCCGGAGCCGGCACCACCCCATGCAATAGGACCCGAATGTAGAGGCCCGTGCCGCCCACGACGATCACGCGTTTCCCGCGCTTCACGATGTCGGCAATCGCCGCGTCGGCCAGCTGTTGGAACTTCGCGGCGCTGAAGTCCTCGAGCGGGTCGACGCAGGAGATGACGTGATGGGGCACACGATTCAGCTCAGCCGCAGAGGGCTTGGCGGTGCCGATGTCGAAGAAGCGATAGACCTGCTGCGAGTCGGCGTTGACGATCTCCGCCCCGACTCGTTCGGCCAGCTCGATCGCGACGCGGGTCTTTCCCGAGGCCGTGGGCCCCGCGATCACCAGCAGTGGCTCACTCACTTGGTCGCGAGCGCGGCGCTGACTTCCTTCTCGAGAATCGTGCTCGCGTCGTCACCGTAGCCGCGGTGAACCGTCTTCACCGTGCCATCGGGTCGCACCATGAAGAGAGACGGCAGCGGGCTCTGCGTTCCCAGCCATCGGCGCGCGACGATGTTGAAGCGATCCTTCAGCACCGGGAACGTGACCTTGTTCGTCGCGACCAGCTCGGCGACCTTCTTCTGGCCGTCTTCTTCGCGATCGATCGCCACCATCAGCACCCGCAGGCCCTGCTCCTTGTACTTCTCGTGCAGCGACTGCAGGTACGGCATCTCCTTCTTGCAGGGCCCACAGAAGCTGGCCATGAACGACACGACGAGCAGCTTCGTCTTCTTGTCCGTCGGGTCCTGGCCGACGTACCGATCGATGCCGATCATCGGAGCGTTGGGCTCACCGATCGCAGGGCCGTTGTAGACAGGCAGGCGGAAGGTCGGCGCCGGCTTGTCGACGGCAGCGAGCTCCTCCTGCGCGAGCGCGGCGGTCGAGAGGGTCAGCGCGACGAAGGCAGTGCGGAAGTGCATGGGGTCTCGGAAGAAGGTCAGGGCGTGGTCGTGACGGGAGCGGCCTTGGAGACATTCAAGAGCCACCCGGCCAGCCCGTCGAGGGGAACCGTGACTTCCTTGTTCGGGTCGGAGTCTGGCAGATCCATGTTCTTGATCTTGAACGAGCGGGTCTCGTGCTCCGCCTGGCCGTAGACGACGAAGTGTCTCGCCTTCACCGCTGACGCACGCTCGACCTGGCGCTTGATCTTCCCGCCACGCGGGTCGAAGTCGACCGCGAGCCCCTGATTGCGCAGGTCGGTCACCAGCTTGATCGCCGCCACCTTGAGCTCGCCATCCATCGTCGCGATGAAGAGCAGCGGCCGTCGCTCCTGACGCTTGCCGAGCGCGTCGAGGAGGATCTCGAGTCGATCGAGCCCCATCGCGAACCCGACTGCGGGCTTGTCGGGGCCACCGAGCTCCTTCACCAGGTTGTCGTAGCGACCACCGCCACACACGGTGCCTGCGGTGCCGAGCGAGTTCTCGCCTTCGGGCTCGTAGATGAACTCGAAGGTGGTGCGCGTGTAGTAGTCGAGACCGCGCACGAGCCGAGGGTCGAGCGTGAAGGGAATGCCCATGGCCGTCAGCAGCGCCTTCACCTCTTCGAAGTGCGCCCGCGCGGCGTCACCGATGAAGTCGCCGATGCTTGGCGCCGAGTCGACGAGCGGCTTGAGCGCCTCTTCCTTCGTGTCGAGCAGCCGCATCGTGTTGCGCTCGAAGGTCTCCTTCGACGCTTCGCTGAACGTCGCGACGTGCGGAGCGAAGTGCGCCTTGAGCGCCTCGAGGTACTTCGGCCGATCACCCGCGTCGCCGAGCGAGTTCAGGTGCAGCTTCACGTGCGGCACGCCGATCGCCTTCAGGTAGCTCCACGCGAGCGCGATGTTCTCGGCGTCTTGCGAGGCATCGGCCGGCCCGTAGGCCTCGGCGCCGAGCTGGTAGAACTGACGGTAGCGGCCCGTCTTCATGCGCTCGTACCGGAACATCGGCCCCAGGTAGTACCAGCGCGTCACCGGCTGCTGCGCGAACCCGTTCTCGATGTACGCGCGCACCGCCGGCGCGGTGTTCTCGGGCCGCATGGTGATGCTCCGGCCGCCCTTGTCGTCGAACGTGTACATCTCCTTCGAGACGATGTCGGTCACCTCACCGACGCTGCGCACGAAGAGCGCGGTGTCTTCGACGATCGGCGTGCGAATTTCGGAGTACCCCCACGTGCTGAACAGCTCGCGGGCCGTGCGCTCCAGGTACTGCCAGGTCTCGATACGGGGCGCGAAGAGGTCATTCATGCCCTTCACGGCTGCGAACTTCTGACTCATGACCAGAACTCCCGAATGAAACTCACGTGCGAGTGGCGATGCGCTGACCGAGCCGAACGGGAACGTCGGGCTTGAGCGCCGGGTCCCACGTCAGCTTGCCCTTCTGGAAGAGCAGAATGACGGTCGAGCCCATCTCGAACATGCCGATCTCGCCGCCCTTCGCGATGGGAATCGGCCGCTCGTAGTTGACGACCTTCTGGCCCGCGCCGGTGTGTGTGACGACCGCGTCGTAGGCCGCGTGAATGCGCGAGACGCAGGTGGCGCCGACGGCGATGTACGCGACGTGGCCGAGCGACGTGTCGAGCCACGTGACGAGCCGCTCGTTGATCGCGAAGAGCGCATCGACCGACTTCACCGAGGCCTGGTTCACGGGCCAGAACGCGCCGGGCAGATACGAGTAGCCGGTGACGCGCCCTTCGAGGGGCGAGTGGAAGCGGTGGTAGTCGCGCGGCGAGAGGTAGATCGTCGCGAAGTGCCCGCCCTCGAAGTCGAGCGCCCGGCGCGCATCACCGAGCAGCTTGTCGACGGGAAACGAGATGCCCTTCGCCTGCAGGCAGCGGCCCGCTTCGATCTGACCGATCTGCGAGATCGCGCCGTCGCACGGGCTCACGATCGCCTCCGCCGCGTCGTCCTGCGGACGCATGCCGGGCTTGAGGCGTCGCGTGAAGAACTGGCCGAACGTCGGGTACTGCTCGATCGGGCCTTCGGCTTCGTCGAGGTTCACGCGGTACTGCTTCGCGAACCAACGAACAGCGGCCTGGTGGAGCGGCGCAGGAACTGGGGCACGCGTCGCGAGACCCACTGCAGTCGAGAGCGCCGACTTCGGGAGCAGGCGCATCAGCGTCATAAACGTCGAGTCATTCATCGCGCCCGCCGCTTACCGCCTCGGGGCGATCAAATCGAGCACGTCAGGGGTTCGCGCGCGGCGCCAAGCCGCCTTCTTCCTTCGTCGGCGCCATGCCCTGCCCCGTCTTGGCGGTGTCCAACGAGCCCGGGTTCGGCGCCGGAGCCTGCGTGGCACCGGGCGGAAGGGGCGCGCCGGGAATGACGGTGAAGGGCTGAGGAGGGCCGACGATCACCCCACCAGCGCCACCATCGACGATGACGCGGGTGGTCGTCGTGGTGGTCGACACGCGGCCAGCCAGCGCGCCGTCGACGAAGAAGAAGCTTGCGACCTCGCTGAGGCCCAGCAGCTTGAGGCAATCAGGCGTGCCGGTCGCCTTGAACGAGGGGACCTCACCCTTGCCCGCGAGCTTGTAGGGCGTCGGGCCCGTCACGCAGCGTGCGAAGCGCTTGTTGAAGGCCGCGAGCGTCATGCCGCCCTGCGGAGGCCCCTCTTCGCCAACCACGTCGGAGGGCGGAATCGGCTCGGGCGCGGGGGGCGGCGGGTCAGTGGGGCGCTCGTACGGCGCGGGCTCGGGCTGATGAGCGAGCTCGGCCTCAGCGGCGCGGCGCTCGGCCTCGAGCCGGGTGCGCTCGCTCGAGATCTTCTGGGTCAGGGCCTGGGCCTGCGGGTATTCGCGCGCGTTCTCGGGCACGGCTGCGAGCGCGGCAGCAATGGCTGCCATCTCTTCGGTCAGGTAGGCGTCTTCACCTTCGCGCGACACCAGCGACTCGTACTGCCGCTGGGCTTCGAAGTAGGCCTTCGAGCTCTTCTTCGCACAGCCGACGAGGAGCGCAGGGAGCAGCAGCGTCAAGAGCCAGGTTCGCATGGTGCGCTCACACTCCGAGGAAGAGCCGCTTGCCGAAGTTCAACGCGAGATCGGCATCGAAGATCTTCTGGGCCGACTGCTCGATGTCGTACTCGACGCGCATGTACTCCACGGTTCGCGCTTCGGTGTCGTAGATCACGAAGCACGCACGGTTGTCGTAGTCACGGGGCTGGCCGACGCTGCCGACCGAGATGATGTACTTGTAGCCCTTTCGAATTCCGAACTTCTGGGCGACCACGTCGTTCACTTCTCCCGAGCCGAGCGCGAACGCCTTGCAGAGGTGGCTGTGCCCGATGAACGTCACCTCGGGCAGGTCGGTGGTGAACGGCGTGAGCTCGCGGGCCTGCTCGAGCGCGAAGATGTACTCGTAGGCGCGCGGTTCGATCGGCGAGCCGTGGCAGAAGCCCACCTCTCCGATGCGGTACGTGAAGGGCAGGCTGCGCAGCCAGGCCTGGTTCTCTTCGCTGATCACGTTCGCCGACCAGTCGAGGGCGTGGCGGGCAGCATCGTAATAGAACGAGTAGTCCATTCGGCCGGCGACGGCGGCGTCGTGGTTGCCGAGCAGGGTCACCTCGGCGTTCTGGCGCACGAGCTCGCAGCACGGGTTCGGCGAGGCGCCGTAGCCCACGACGTCACCCAACGAGACGATGCGATCGACGCGGCTGGCATCGATGACGCGGAACACCTCGGTGAGCGCTTCGATGTTGCTGTGAATGTCGGAGATGATCGCGATGCGCACGAGGAGGGCCTTTTGCCTGCTTCACTTCGAGGATCAACGGCCGGGGTGCTGTGACTCGGCCTGAACGAGCCGTCGTATCGTCTCCAGGCGGTCAGCGTCCACGCCTTCGAACACCAGCCCCATGCCTGGCGGCCCACCCTGCCCTTCGAGGCGCGCCCACACCACCCGGGCCTGCGCTTCGATCGGGTTCTCGTTGCCAAACCGCAAGAGGGCCCGGCTGCCTTCGTTCAGCGGCGTGCTGGTTCGCAAGAAGAGCCCGCCCTCCGAGAGGTTTCCAATGCGTGCGTAGACGGTGATGTTCTCACCCTCGCACCAGCATCGGAGCCGCGATGGCACTCTCGAGAACTTGCGAAGCTCAGACACGTGACGACGCCTCCAAGAACGACGGCCTGCTCGTTCCCCCCAACCCGCCCAACGACTCGAATGGTAGAGACCGCGGCTGATGACCGTCAAGCGATGAGGCGTCGCCCGGCCAACATTCGCGAAAAACCGTCGCGCCCATTGGCTTTCGGAGCGCATCGCGGCAGCCTCTGGCGCGCCGATGCCTCCGCAGGAACGACACGTTCGTTATCGCTGTGAGCTGTACGCCCGGGTTCAGACCGAGTCGGTCGACGTGAAGGCGCGAGTGCTCGAGCTGTCCGAGTCGGGCGCCTTCATCGAAGAGACTCCGGGCTTCGACGAGCAGCAGGTCGAAGACGAAGGCGTGATGACGCTGGCGTTGCCGGGTGGAGAGCCGTGGACGGGCCCGTTTCGGGTGATGCGCCTGGGCTCGAGCCGGCGCGAGGTTCGAGATCCCCGCGCGCAACACGTGACCGTCGCGGCCAGCGGCTATGGCGTCGAGTTCATCGCGATCGACGACGACGAGCTCGAGCGCCTGCGCGACTTTCTCGAGCTGCTCGAGCTGCGGTGAAGCCGCTCAGCGGGTGAACTCGTAGATCTTCTCGATGGCGATCTGCCGATAGCGATCGGCCTTCAGCGAGCGACGGGCGCAGTCGAAGAGCAGCTCCTTCTCGGGGCTGCCGGCCTGCCGGCGACGTTCGGCCTCCGCCTTGATGAGCGGTGCCGCTTCGTGCGGGTGCCAGACCCAGGCCGACGAGAACGCCAGGCCGCCCGCGAACGGAATGAGGCGCGCTTCGAGAACGTCTCCCAGCGACAGCCCGTGCATCGCGCGCCGTTCAGAGACCGCCACCTCACTGCGCGAGCTCAGCGCGACGAGCGTCACCCGCCCCTCTTCGAGCTCTTTCACCTCGAAGAGCGCGTGCCACGTCTCGCAGAACGAGCGCCACGCCTGCGCCTGCCGTGGGCCCTCGGTGGTGAGCGAGGCCAGGTAGCGGGCTCGTGCCGGCGTGGTGCCTGCCCACGGAGCGACGCGATCGCACAGGTAGAACTCGAGGAAGCCGGCGAGGCGAAGCTCGAGCTGACGATCCTCCTCGAAGACCTCACCCGCGAGGGCCGAGAACTCCGCGCGGGCCGCCACCACGTCAGCCTGGTGCTCGGCAGTCATCGCCCACTGCACCAGCGCGTCGAAGGCGCCGCTCGGAGAGGCCGACTCGCTCATGCCGACAACGGCTGGCCGGCCATGAGGTCGGCGAAGCGCTTGAAGAGATACTGCGCGTCGTGCGGGCCCGGCGAAGCCTCGGGGTGGTACTGCACGCTGAAGCACCTGGCCTCGGGCACGGCGAGCCCTTCGACGGTCTGATCGTTGAGGTTCACGTGGGTGACGCGCGCCTTCGACGACAGGCTCTTCGCGTCGACCGCGAAGCCGTGGTTCTGCGAGGTGATCTCCACCCGGCCGGTGGAGAGATCCTGCACGGGCTGGTTGGCGCCGCGGTGACCGAACTTGAGCTTGTACGTCTTCGCGCCGAGCGCACGCGCGAGGATCTGGTGACCCAGGCAGATGCCGAACAGCGGGAGCTTGCCGACGAGCTGGGCGACGGTCTTGTCGGCGCCGACGACTGCGGCAGGGTCACCGGGGCCATTGGTGAGGAACACGCCATCGGGCTTGAGCGCGAGCACGTCGTCAGCCGAGGTGCCTGCGGGCACCACCGTGACGCGGCAGCCCTGATCGACCAGGAACTGGAGCATCGCCTTCTTGAGGCCGTAGTCGATCGCCACCACGTGGAAGCGCAGCGTGGGCGTCGCCTTCGCGGGCGAGAGAAACGCAGGCGTCGGCCGCGTCCACTCGTAGCGCTCGCGGGTCGAGACGCCGGTGGCGAGATCGAGCCCCTCCATCGAGGGAATCTTCTTCGCGCGCTCGACGAGGGCCTGTGGCGTGACGCTCTCGGTGCTGATGATGCCGTTCTGCGAGCCGTGCGTGCGCAGGTGTCGAACCAGGCGGCGGGTGTCGAGGCCTTCGATGCCGCCCACCTTCCACCGCGCGAGCCACGTCGGCAGCGGCTGCTCGGAGCGGAAGTTCGACGGATCGGTCAGCTCCCGAACGACGAGGCCGGTGGCGTGCGGGCGCGCCGACTCCTCGTCGAGCGCGTTGGTGCCGACGTTGCCGATCTGCGTGGCTGCGAAGGTGACGATCTGCCCGACGTACGAGGGGTCGGTGAGGATCTCCTGGTACCCCGACATCGAGGTGTTGAAGACGACCTCTCCGAGAGAGGGCTCGACGCCCCCGAAGCCACGACCTTCGAAGACGCTGCCATCAGCCAGGGCCAACACTGCTCTTTTCACGTGACCTGCCTCAGAAGACGTTGGGGGGCTTCTCTTTGCGCTGAAGAACGAACTTCAAGATGTGCACCTTGTTGAAAGGGCGCAGCGACACCTTCCGCGAGTACTCGAGGCGCATGTCGAGCACCTTGGTCTGTTCGTTGAAATCGATGGTGATGGCCTCTTCGGGGAGCCCCATACCCTTCACCATCTGGGTCTCGCCGAACTGATCGAGTTCTTCGTGTTTCGCCCACGGGAGGTTGTCGAGGTTGTCGATCAGGCGCTCCTTGATGTGCTCGGGGCCTGTCTCGCGGAACTGGTTGAAGGTGCTGTTGAACACGTCCTTCACTTCGAAGTGATCGAAGTAGAACGGCACGAAGGTGACGCCCGCCCAGATCCCGGCGACCACCGCGAGCGCCAGGACGTAGCCAAGAAGGGTCCGCATGGCGAAGGCTGTAGCGGCCTCGCCGCACACCCGTCAAGCAACTCACTTCGGAACGACGGGCGCCGTCTCGGAGCCACACAACTCCATCGGCTGGAACAGGCGATCGGTGCGGAAGCCGGTGCCACCGAAGATGTTGTTCAGCAACCCACCGCGGCCGAGCGCGAGCCAGATCACCGTCGCCTTGCCCTTGATGTGGCCGTGGGGCACGAACTCCCAGGTGCCCGAGCCGCCGCCGAGCCCGAAGCGGCTGTCTTCGGAGTTGTCGCGGTTGTCGCCCATGACGAACACCGAGCCCTCGGGCACCTTCACCTCGCCGTCGCGATCGCGTGGGCGGTGCGGGTCGTTGAGGATCCAGTGCGTCACGCCGTCGAGCTTCTCTTTGAGCAGGCTCGAGTCGGTCGTGTACCAGTCATCGGTCGTCCACATGCGTGGGTGGCTGAGCGAGTACCGCTGATCCCACTGGGTGTGTGTGGCCTCTTCGAGCGTCGCCTCGAGCTTCTGCCCGTTGATGCGAATCTCGCGCCCCTGGAACGAGAGCGTGTCACCGCCAATCGCCACGACGCGCTTGATGTAGTCCTTGTCGGGCGAGACGGGGTTGTTGAAGACGATCACGTCGCCGCGCTTCGGCGGGCGAACGATTACGAAGGGCACCGTGTTCGTGAACGGCAACCGCACGCCGTAGATGAACTTGTTCACGAAGACCTGATCGCCGATCTCGAGCGTGGGCATCATCGAGCCCGACGGAATCTTGAACGGCTCGAGGAAGATCGAGCGCACCAGCAGGGCGATCGCGAGCGCCTTCACGAGCCCCGAGCCCGTCTCGAGCCAGCCCGACGACTTCAGCTTCGCGAGGTGCTTGTCGTGGGAGTCAGACAGCTTTCGCGTCGACTCCTTGAGCTTGTCAGTCGAACCGGTCGCGAGATCCTTCGCGAGCGTCGCTGAGCGCTCGACGAGCTCGGCCCACGCGGTCTCCTTCAGCGCGGCGCGGTGCTTGTTCGCGGCGCCTTCGACCTCCGAGAGCAGCTCTTCGGCCTCGTGGCGCGCCATGCGCAACGACTCCCACGGCTTCGCGAGGTAGCGCAGCCCGACGAGGGCGGCCCACCAGAGCACGCAAGCGAGCCCGAACGTCTTCATCGGCAGCTGCAGCCACAGGTACGTGCAGACCGAGAACTCGACGATGGTGAGATAGACGAGGAACACCAGCGCGAGCACGGTGACGGGCGCCCACAACGACTTGAGCCGCTCGATCCACCGCACCTTCGAGAGCGCCCGCAGCTCGTCTGCCGAGAGCGCTGCCCTGGCTGCTTCACCCAGCGACTTCGCGTTGGGAACCTTCGAGGCCTCTTCCGCCACGTTCAGTTCTCCGACTTCAACACGGCGAGGAAGGCCTCCTGCGGCAGCTCGACCGAGCCGACCTGCTTCATGCGCTTCTTGCCCTCTTTCTGCTTCTCGAGGAGCTTGCGCTTTCGCGAGATGTCGCCGCCGTAGCACTTGGCGAGCACGTTCTTGCGAATGGCCGAGACCGTCTCACGCGAGATCACCTTGCTGCCGATGGCCGCCTGAATCGCGACCTCGAACATCTGGCGTGGGATGACTTCCTTCAGCTTCTCGCAGACCTCGCGGCCCCGGTAATACGCACGCTCGCGGTGCACGATGATCGAGAGCGCGTCGACGATCTCGCCGTTGATCAGAATGTCGAGCTTCACCAACTCGCTCGTCTGGTAGCCGGCGAGCTCGTAGTCGAGCGACGCGTACCCGCGGCTGACGCTCTTCATCTTGTCGAAGAAGTCGAACACCACTTCGGCGAGCGGCATGTCGTAGGTGACGCGCACGCGCGTGCCCGAGCTGCCGATGTAGTCGATGGCCTTCTGAATGCCGCGGCGCTCCTGGCAGAGGCCGAGAATGGCGCCGAGGTGCTCGTTGGGCACGTGGATGTGGCAGGTGAGGAACGGCTCCTCTAGGTGCTCGATCTGCTGCACCGGAGGCAGCTTCGCCGGGTTGTCGCAGAGGAACGGCGCCGCGCCACCGTGCGTGAAGACCTTGTAGACGACGCTCGGCGCCGTCGAGATCAGGTTCAGGTTGTACTCGCGCTCCAGGCGCTCCTGGACGATCTCCATGTGGAGCAGGCCGAGGTAGCCGCAGCGGTAGCCGAAGCCGAGCGCCGTCGAGCTCTCGGGCTCGTACGTGAAGGCCGAGTCGTTGAGGCTCAGCTTGATGAGCGCGTCGCGCAGGTTCTCGTAGTCGGCCGCGTCGACCGGGAACACGCCCGAGAACACCATCGGCTTCACTTCTTTGAACCCGGGGAACGGCGCGTCGGTGGGCCGCGCATCGTCGGTGATGGTGTCGCCGACCTTCGCGTCTGCGAGCTCCTTCACGTTGGCGACGAGCACGCCGACCTCGCCGGCCATGAGCCGCTTCACCGGCGTGGCGAACGGAGCGATGACCCCGAGCTCCTGCACCTCGAACATCTTCTGGTTCGACCAGAGGCGAATCTTCTGGCCGATGGCGACCGAGCCCTCGAGCACGCGCGTCAGCATCACGACGCCGCGGTAGTTGTCGTACCAGCTGTCGAAGACGAGGGCCTTGAGCGGGTTCTCCTGGCTGCCAGTCGGAGGCGGGACCACCTTCACGATCGTCTCGAGCAGGTCCTCGATGTTGAGGCCTTCCTTCGCCGACACGGGCACCGCGACCGAGGCGTCGAGGCCGATCACGTCTTCGATCTCGGCCTTGGTGCGATCGACGTCGGCGGACGGCAGATCGATCTTGTTGATGACGGGAATGATCGTGAGGTCGTGCTCGAGCGCCATGTAGACGTTCGCGAGCGTCTGGGCCTCGACGCCCTGGGTGGCATCGACCACCAGCAGCGCGCCTTCACAGGCAGCGAGCGAGCGGCTCACCTCGTACGCGAAGTCGACGTGCCCGGGCGTGTCGATGAGGTTGAGGATGTAGTTCTGCCCGTCTTTCGCCGTGTACTTCATGCGCACGGACTGGGCCTTGATCGTGATGCCGCGCTCACGCTCGATGTCCATGTTGTCGAGGAACTGTGCCTGCGACTCGCGCTTCGAGACGGTGCCTGTCTTCTCGAGCAGAC
>JAACJQ010000275.1 GCA_016879935.1 Archangiaceae bacterium
CTCGTTCAACTCGGGCTACGGCGTGTACGGCGAGTGCAACGGCTCGGGCTCCATCGCCGTCACCAACTCCATCGTCTCGCACAACGGTTCGCCTGGCCTCGGCCGCTCGGGCTGCTCCTTCGTCGCGTCGGTCAGCAGCGCGTACAACAACGTGTGGGGCAACAGCTCGACCGGCCTGCAGATGCCGCCGACCGGAGCCGACGTCTCGTCGAACAACTTCGCCAGCGTCTCGCAGGGCACGGGCTCGCAGTCGGCGAACCCGCTCTTCACCGCGCAGGGAGCGACGCCGCGTGATCTCACCCTCACCTCGACGTCTCCGAGCATCGGCGCCGGTCGCGTGGGTGCCGTCGCCGGTGGAGCGCCGATCGATCAGGGCGCGTTCCCCTTCACGGTCGGGCCGATCATGACGGTCGTCATCTTCCCCACGAGCCCCTCGATCACCGCTGGCGCGACGCGCGCGTTCGCCGCGCAGGCCCTCGACGCCAACAACAACCCCGTGCCCACCACCTTCACGTGGAGCGCCGTGCCCAGCGCCGGCACCATCACCGCGGCAGGGCTGCTCACGGCGAGCTGCACGCCGGGCGCGATCACGAACGGGGTCTCGGCGACTGCTCCCAACGGCGTGGTCGGCCGCACCAACGTCACCATCACGCTCGGCACGCCGAACAACGTGGCCATCACGCCGTCGTCACCGACCGTGCCCAGCCAGGGAACGCAGCAGTTCACCGCTGCGGTGCGTGACAGCTGCAACAACGCGCTGCCCGGCGCGACGATCACCTGGAGCGCCGCACCGCAGGCGGGCTCCATCACCGGCTCCGGGCTCTTCACCGCCGGCTGCACGCGCGGCACGTACATGAACGCGATCACCGCCACTGCGGGAGCCATCTCGGGCTCGATTCCCGTCACGGTTGGCCCCGGCGAGGTCGCAGCCGTCAGCATCAGCCCCGCGAACCCCACGGTCACCGCCGGCATGACGCAGCTCTTCGCCGCGACCGCGGCCGACGGGTGTGGCAACACGGTCATGGGCGCGCCGATCACCTGGTCGACGACCGCGCCCGGCTCGACGATCGCCAGCACAGGCATCTTCACGGCCGGCCAGTCGAACGGCACCTTCCCCAACAGCGTCACTGCGGCCACTCCGGGCGGAGCGACGACGGTCAGCTCGAGCACGGGCGTCACCATCACTGGAGGTTCGGGAGGCGCGGTCGCGACGATCACCATCTCGCCGACGTCGGCCTCCATCGGGCCAGGCGCGACGCAACAGTTCACGGCGACGGCACTCAACGCAACGGGCCAGCCGGTCGCGGGTGCGCCCATCACCTGGAGCGTGGTGAACGGAGGCGGCACCATTTCGGCGAGCGGCCTCTTCACGGCGGGCAACACCGCCGGAGCGTTCGCGAACACGGTTCGCGCGGCTTCGGGCAGCGCCTCGGCCACGGTCTCGGTCACGGTCAACGCAGGGCCGGTCGCCACCGTGAGCGTGACGCCGACGATGGCCACCCTCGCGCCCGGAGGCATGACGACGTTCACGGCGCAGGCGCGCGACGCCTTCAACAACGCGGTGCCCTCGACCTTCACGTGGACGGCGAGCGCGGCCGCCGGCACCGTCACGCAGGGCGGCGCCTTCACGGCGAGCTCGACGGTGGGCACCTACGCTGCGGCCGTGACGGCGACGGTGGGCGCGGTCTCGGGCAGCGCCTCGATCACGATTCAGGCCGGCGCGCTCGCCAGCCTCACCATCACGCCGCCGCTGGCGATGATTCAGGCTGGCGGCACGGCTGGCTTCTCGGTCGTCGGGCGCGACTCGATGGGCTCGGTCGTCTCGGTCACCCCGACGTGGAGCGTGGTGAGCGGCGGCGGCACCATCAACGCCTCGGGCATCTTCCAGGCGGGCACGGCCGCTGGCACGTTCGCCAACACGGTACGGGCCGAAGCGAACGGGCTGACGGCCTTCGCCAGCGTGCAGGTCAGCCCCGGCCCGGTCCTCACCGTCAGCGTCGCTCCCGGCACGGCGACCGTCACCTCAGGCGGCACGCAACAGTTCACCGCGCAGGCCCGTGACGCGTTCAACAACGCCGTGCCCGTCGGCTTCACGTGGGCTGCACAGCCCGCCGCGGGAACCATCAACGCTGGCGGCCTCTTCACGGCGAGCACGACGGCGGGCGCCTTCCCCAACGCGATCACCGCGACGGCCGGGGGCGTGAACGGCTTTGCGAGCGTGACGGTGACGGGCGGCGCTGGTGGAGGCTCGGCTGGCGGGGGCTCCGCAGGTGGCTCGGCTGGTGGAGGCATGGCGGGCGGTGGCTCGGCCGGCGGAACGGCTGGTGGCTCGAGCGCGGGTGGCGCTGCAGCTGGAGGGGACGCGGGCGGCTCGGCTGGTGGAGACGCGGGTGGTGGAGTCGCCGGTGGTGGCGCGGCGGGCGGCACCTCGTCGTTCGGAGGTGGAGGGCCCCTGCTGGGCGGCGGCTCGGCGGCGGGCGGAACGGCTGGCGGTGGGGCGACGGCACCGGGCTCGGGCTGCGGGTGCTCGACCGGCAACGCCTTCGCCCCGTTCGCGATGCTGGGCCTGCTCCTCGTGGCCCGTCGTCGCCGCGCGAGCCGCTGAGCCGGAGCGGGCCTCGACGCAGGTAGCAACTCTGCTAAGTAGCAACCTTGCTACCTAGCACCTCTGCTACCTCGGAGCGCCCATGTTCGCGACCAGCACCCCGGCCACCGCCGAAGGCTTCTTCGATCGCACCACCGAGCTGGCCCGCATCGACGACGCGCTGACGAAGCTCACCCGGGGCGCACCGAAGTGGCTCTGCCTCGTGGGCCCCCGCAAGGTCGGCAAGACCAGCCTCTTGCGAGAGGTCGAGCGGCGCTCGAGGCGACGCGGCACGCCGCAGCCTTCGTTCGTCGTCGTCGACGTGCTCGAGACGATGCCCGCCTCGACCGAGGTCGTGCGCGCGGTGGCCATTCAGTCGGTCGACGCCCTGCTCTCGAACGACGCGGGGCAGGCCCTCGGGCCCCTGGCGACGATGCCCGAGGCGTGGCGTGCAGGGCTCATCGCGAGCCCACGCTTCGTCACCCTGCCCGCCCCGCTTCGAGCCCTGCTGCTCGAGCTGCCAGGCATGGCCGACGATCAACGCTCGCTCGCGGCGATGCTCTCGGTGCCCGAGCAGCTGGCCGAGGCCCTCTCGACGTGGGTGGTGGTCGCCATCGACGAGTTCCAGGAGCTGGCCACCATGGCGCGCGGTGGGCCCGATCTCATGGCCCTGCTTCGGAGCACCTGGCAGCGCCACCGTCGCACGGCGTACGTCGTCTCGGGTTCGGCGCGCAGCACCCTGCTCGAGCTCGCCACCTCGCAGCACTCCCCCTTCTTCCAGCACTTCGAGGTCATCGAGGTCGGCGCGTTCGACGAAGCGTTCGCCGTGAAGCTGCTCGTCGCCGCCAGCACCGACGCGGTCGCGCCCATCACCGAGGCGCTGGCGCGAAAGCTCTACCGGGCGCTCGGGGGCAACCCGTTCTACCTGCAGGTGGTGGGCGAAGCCGTCGCCCAGGAGCGCGGCCGTGCCGACGCGAAGCTGCGCAACGCCCTGCAGCAGACACTCTTCAGCGACACCGGCCGACTCTCGCTCTACTTCACCAACGAGTTCACGCGCCTCGTGGGCCGCGCAACGACCCTGGCGGCGACGCTCAACGCCCTCGCGACGGGGCCCCTCACCGTGACCCAGGTGGCCACGGCCATCGACTGCGCGACGGCAGCGGCCGTGGGCTACCTCGAACGCCTGGGAGACGCGGTTCGCCGCAGAGACGATGGCCGCTGGGAGCTCGCCGACGCCGTCTTCGGGTTGTGGCTCGAGTGGCGACGGCCTGGCGGAGCGGTGGTGCCCATGCGCCTCGTCGGTGACGAGGCCGAGCTTGCGGTGGCCCAACGGCTGGCCCAGCTGGGCTTCGAGTTCCTCTACCTCTCACGCGGCTCGCGGGGGCCGTTCGATCTGCTCGCCTCACGCAGCGCCCGAATGCTGGCGGTGCAGGTGAAACGAAAGCCGCTGCCGCTGCGCTTCACGAAGGCCGAGTGGCAGCGAATGCAGGGCGAAGCGAAGCGCTACGGATGGAAGTGGGTCGTCGGGCAGGTGGAGCGCAGCGGGCAGGTTCGACTGCTCGACCCGAAGAAGGCGCGGCAGGCCGACGGCGTGACGCTCACCGAGCGCGCGGCCATCGACCACCCGCTCGCCTGGTTCGACGAGTGAGGGTTTCAGCTGGCGCGTGGTTCACACGGCGAGCTCAGGACCTCCGAACTGAACCCCTGAGGTCATCGCGCCGCTGGCGCAGAGGAAGAGAAGCGCCTTCGTGCCGTCTCACTGCTGGCGTCGGGAGCGGCCGCTGAGCCGGTCCTCGAGCGCCCGCACGAGCTGAATCGCCTCGTTGATCTGCTGCCAGACGACGACGGCCTTCATCGCACCGTCGGCGTCGACCTGAAGCACGCTGCGCGCGGCGGCGGCGATGGGTGACAGCGTGTCGGTGAGCGTCGAGAGCTGCCGGCGCACCTCCTCGGGAACGGGCGCTTCTTTCGCCGCCCTCGGCGCCGGCTGCTGCGCAGCGAGCTTCTCGAGAATCGGCGCGAGATCGGCTTGTGGCGCGACCGGCCGCTCGAGGATCAGGCGGGTGAGCTCGGTCAGCTGCGAGAGCACTGGCGTGAGATCGATCTGCTGCGCTTGAGCGCGCGCGGCCATGGCTTCGGCGACGTGCGCCAGCTGCCCCAACGCAGGTGACAGATCGACGGGCGGCCTCGCGTTGAGCTCGGTGAGCTTCTCGAGCATCGGCGTCAGATCGGTCGCAGGCGCCGTCTTCGCCGCGGCCAGCACCGCGTCTCTGAGCGCGTCGAGCTTCGGGCCCAGATCGCTCTGCCGCGGCTTGTTCGCGGTCGCAGCGATCGTCTTCGTCAGCGCCTCGAGGTGCGGGGCGAGCGGTGCCTCGGCTGGACGCTTCGCCACGTCGACGGCCGCCTCGCGAATGCGAGCCAGCTCTTCGCCAAGCGCCGCGAGCGTCCCCGTCACGCGCACGACCGGGTCGTCGTCCTTCCCGCCCTGGGTCTGCACGCGCTTGAAGCCACGCTTGATCTCGTCCCACCGCGCCTTCTGCTCGGCGGTCTGCCGCTTTCGCAGCTCGGCCAGCTTGAGCAGGTTCTGCTCGGCCGACGTCGTCAGCGTCTGCGACTCACCGGCGTAGTGCGCATCGATGAGCCCCTCGAGCTCGTCGTTCGTCATCGCCGAGACGATCTTCTCGGCGAGCTTGTTCATGTTGCGGTAGCTGCCCTGCAGCTTGAACGGCGGCTCGGTGCGGTACTGATCGCTCTGCGAAGCCGAGGCGATGTACTCCTGGTTCACGCGGAGCAGCACGCGCTGCGCGAAGAAGAGCCGCTTGAGCACCTCGACGATCTCGGTGAGCTCGGCCGCCGAATAGCCATGCTCGAGTTCGGTGGTGGCCAGCGACTCACCCTGAGCCATCTTGAACAGCCGGGCAATGTCGGCTGGCGGGCGGGTGGTGAGCGGCGCGGTGACGGTGTTCGCCGTGAGCGCGTTCTCGAGGTAGCTCAGCGCGAACAGCTCGTCCTTGCCCGAGAGAATGTCGCCGAGGTTGTACGTGTCGGCGCGGTTCGCGAGCATGTCGGGAATTTTGAAGACCTCGCCCGACTCCGTGTACGGGTTGCCGGCCATCACCACGCAGAACCGTTTGCCGCGCAGGTCGTACGTGCGGGTGACGCCGTTCCACACGCCCTCGATCTTCCGCTGCGCGTCACAGAGCGAGATGAACTTCTGCAGCAGCTCCGGGTTCGTGTGCTGAATGTCGTCGAGGTACAGCATCACGTTGTTGCCGAGCTCGAACGAGAAGTTCATGCGCTCGACCTCGAGCTTCGCGGTGCTGTTCGGCGCGTCGGCGGGGTCGACGCTGACCACCTCGTGCCCGAGCGCCGGGCCGTTCACCTTCACGAAGGTGAGCCCGAGCTTGCTGGCGACGTACTCCATGAGCGTCGTCTTGCCGTAGCCAGGCGGCGAGACGAGCAAGAGCAGGCCGTTGCGATCGGTGCGCTTGTTCTCACCTGCGGTGCCGAGCTGCTTGGCGAGGTTGGCGCCGATGAGCGGCAGGTACACCTCGTCGATGAGCCGGTTGCGCACGAAGCTCGAGAGCACCTTGGGCTTGAGCTCGTCGAGGCGCAGCCGCTTGCGCTCGTGCTCGGTGATCTCGCGAACCCTGGAGCGATACGCCTGGTACGCGGGCAGACGCTCCTCGACGAACTTCGAGAGTCGGCGCTCGAACTCGTCGAGCCGCAGCGAGAGCTTCTGCCCCTGAATGCGTGGGTGGTTCCCGAGCAGCCCCGTGAGCTCGGTCGACAGCAACGCCGACGACACTTCGCGTGACAGCTGGCGTTCTTCGACAGCGAAGAGCGCCGCGGCCTCGAGCACCGGGCCCGTCATGGCGACGCTGGTGCCTGCCCTCGAGACGAAGGCCTCGAGCCAGGCGCGGGTGAGCTTGAAGCGCTCGGCCGGATCGTCGACGGCGCGAAGATCGTCTTCGAAGGCGCGGCGCTGCCCTGCCACTTCGATCGACGACAGCAGCGACTCACGCAGCGTCTGTGCGTCCTGGCTGAGCACGAAGCGCTGCGTCTCCTTCGCCAGCTCTTCGGCGAGGTAGCGGCCGGCGAGCAGCACGTCTCCCGACGACGCCTCGAGCGCCGCAACCTTCGCCCACTCGGTGATGCGCACCGAGAGATCGCTCGCCAGGCGGTCGAACTCCGGTGCATGCCCATAGTGCTTGCGCAGGCGCCCCAGGCTCTGCGCGCGACGAACGATCACCTTCTTCGTCGGCTCGTCCTTCTGCGCGGCCCACGTCAACGTCGCGAGCACCCGCGGCCACGCGTCGTAGCGGAGCAAACCCGCCGACTCGTGCAGCAGCAACAACGCCTCGAGAATCTTCGCGGCGTCGACGTCGTGAACGCCACGCTCGTAGCCCTCGTCATAGCGGCTCTGCGCGACGTCCTTCGTGATCGGCAGCAGCCCCTTGCCCGCGCGCAGCGTCTCGTGAAAGCGCGCGAACGACTGCCCGTCTCGCCCCGACTCGCCGGCTTTGAAGAGCGTGAACGCGAGAAACTCGGCGCGGCTCACCTCGGGCGACTCGCTGGGCAGGGTCTGGTCCCAGTACGCCTTCGCGGCGTCGATGGCCGGGTCGGCGAGCCGCTGGAAGTAGTCGGAGCCGGTGAGGTGCAGGAACAGCCCGTCGTCCTTCGGGAGCACGGTGGCTTCGAGCGCCTGCGTGTTGACGTTGAACCGATGCGGGCCGAATCGAACGACTGCGGCCCCGCCCTCGTAGAGGTCTTTGCGATCGCGGAGTGACCGCAACGCGTCCTGGCGAGCCGTCTTGAGCCGCGACTCCAGCTCGTCGGCCTTCACCGGGTCTTTCAGCTCGATCAGCTGCGCGATGAACTGGCGGAGCTTCTGTGCGGTCGGATCAGAGGCAAAGTACGCGTTGAGCTCGTCGTCGGTGTTGAAGCTGTTCGCCCGACGCGCGATGCCCTGAAGCACGCGATCGGCCGCGCCGAAGAGGTTGGCCGCCTTGCGCTGGCGCTCGTCGATGAGCACCTGCCGTCGGCGCGCGAAGGCGTCGAACAGCTCTTCCCGTCGCTGCGCGAGCTCGCCTGCGAACTCGTCGACGTCACTGAACCGGCTCTCGAGTTCTTCGAGCTGCACCGACAGCTTCGCGAGCTGCTCGTCGACCTTCTCGGGCGTGTCCGAGAGCGAGAGCGCGCTGTCGATGCTCTGGGCGAACAGTTTGAACTGCGAGGTGAACTCGGCGCGGGTCTCGAGGCCGAGCAGCTCCTTGCGGCGGCCCTGCACCGTGGCCCGCACGCGGTTCAGCTTCGAGAACACCTCACTGATGTCTTCGAGAATCTTCGCCTTCTGCGTGGCGTCGCCCGACGACAGCCCGCCGACGACTTCGCCGAGCACCGTGAGCCCCGTGCCGAGCCGCTCGACCTCTTCGACCTGCCCCTTGAGCTCGGGCGTCTTGGTCGCCTTCGCGATCTCGGCGTCGAGGCGCGCGACGCTCTCGTGGAGCGGCTGGAACGCGGCGGGCGTGAGCAGGAACTCCACCGTCCACGCGCTCACCTGCTCGAACGACTTGATGACCTCGGCCTCGAGCCCGTCGACGCGCGCGAGATCCATGTAGCGGATCTCCTTCAGCGTGATGAGCACGCCGCGCTGCTTGCGCAACGAGGCAAGCGCCGTCATCAACGAATCGGTCGACCGCAGATCGTCCTGCGTCAGTCCGCGCAGCAACGTCTCCTGCTGCTCGACGGCCTTCGCCAGCTCTTCGCTGGCGCGCTTCTGCATCGCCAGCACCTTCTCGAACTCGTCGACGATCAGCTCGGCCGATGCCTTGAGTTCGTGCACCTTCGCGAGGAGCTCGATCTCCTTCTGGCCGAGCCAGTGGAACGCATCGACGACGCGCTGGCAGGTCGAGATGAGGCCTTCGTACGTGCGCCGGGTCGGCTTCTCGGCCTCGGCCATGCGCTTGATGGTGAGCACCTCGGAGATGCCCCGCACCAGCTCGGCGTTCCCCAGCTTGCCCAGCGCAGACTGCGGCGCGGGCTGCGCGGCTGCGAACTCGGCCGACACGAACGGCGTCTGCCACACCTGCATCGGGTGCACGCGGGTCGGCTCGTTCGACGTCGAGCGGAACACCACCATCTGCCCGTCGCCGAAGATCGAATAGCCGTGGCAGTGAATCGGAGAGGCCACCTCTTTGCGCACGAGGTTGTACGGCAACAGCACGTACCGCCCGCCATCGCGTTCGTAGAAGACATACAGCACGTCTTCACCGTTGGGCGACTTGACGGCGCGCTTGAACTCGAGGCCGGTGACGTCGGCGTCGAACAGCTTCACTTCACCGGTCTGCAGCGCGTACCCGCCGGGAAAGATGACGCCTTGCTCTTCAGGCAGCTGCACGCACGAGACGCCGATGGCGTCGACGCGAGCCACGGTGCTCGTGCGCGTGTTGAACACGAGGTAGCGGTACTTCTCTTCGCGAAACGGCTTCACCTTCAGCAGAATCAGCGCGCCCAGCTTCGCCCAGTGGAACTCGGCGTCGTCGAGTGACTGCGTCGGCTCGTCGACGGGCTCGGCGTAGATGCCCTGGCCAGTCTCGGTGTTGTTCTCGACCTTCACCGTGAGATCGCCACCGACCGTCTCGATGAAGACCTCGTCGAGCACGTTCACGTGCGGGTGCCGGCCCGAGACGAAGTTGTCGCGCGTCGCCTGCGTCCACGAGAAGTCGTGCGAGGGCGCCTTCGTCACGTCACCTTCGCCGCGGTTGTCGACGTAGGTGACGACCCCCGAGACATCGACCGAGAAGCGCAGCACCTTCACGTCGCGCTCGGTCTGGCCGGTGCGAAACACCGCGAGCAGCCGGGACTCGGTCTTGCGGAGCAGGTCGAGGCGCGCGTCCTTGTAGAACTTGAAGAGCTCTTCGAAGTCCTTCACGAACCGCTTGTCCTGCAGGAAGCCGCCCGCGTCGGTCGCAGGCAGCAGCGAGAAGTCGAACCCGCCCTCGGCCGTGCGCTCGAACTTGTGCAGCGAAAAGACGTCGCCGACGGCGCGCTCCTGCTTGAGGCCCATGAAGACGTTGAAGCCGACGAGGAGCGACTTGCCGACCGGCACGATGTTGCGCGGCACGCAGTTGTGCTCGGTGCGCACGCGGTCGGTGCCGATGACGGTGAGTTCCTGGCCGCCGAACTCCTTGCGGCGCCGCTCGTTCAGCGCGTCGACCTTCGCGCCGAGCTCCTTCGCGTGGGCGATGAGCCGCCCACGAATGACTTCATAGCTACCGCCCTCGAGCGTGGACTCGGTGGCGGGCGCCTTCGCGTCGGTGGCCATGCGGTTCGATGCCTCTCACCGTCACTTCGACGGCTTGCCCTCGTCGCGCACCAGCCGGCTCATCAGCGCGGCCGAGGCGAGGTTCTGCACGTCCTGGCTCGCACCCGGCTTCGAGAGAATCGCCTTCAGATCGTCGGGCAACGAGCGACCGCCCTCGAGGTACTCCTTGAGCAGCACCTTGAGCTGCTCGGAGTTGTTCACCGCGCCGTCGACGGACTGGCCCAGGGTGACGGCCTTGACGAACTGGTCGAAGAACTGACCGTCGCCGCCGACGATGTTGATCTTCGCGTTCGACATGGCCTGCGCGAGCACCTGCGCCTGCGAGGCGGCGATGTCCTTCTTGACGTGCAGCGCCTCGAGCTCGACGGCCTTGTCCTTCTCGAGCCGCAGGCGGAACTCTTCGTGCTCGCGGGTCACGCCTTCGAGCTGCTTCATGGCGGCGGCCTTCTCGGTGAGACCGCGCGCCTCGGCGAGCAGCTTCTCCTGCACGCCCAGCGCCTCGGCCTGAACCTTCGCCTTCACCGACTCGGCCTCGGCGATACCGCGACGCTGCACGACGTCGGCTTCGCCCTGCTCGACCGCGATGCGAGCCATGCCCTTCTTCTCGTCGCCTTCGGCCTCGGCGAGCATCTTTGCCTTGAGCGCTCCGGCGTTGGCGGCACCCTGCTTCTCGATGGCCTGGGCTTCGGCTTCCTTCACCCGAACGAGCGCCAGCCCTCGCTTCTCTTCGGCGATGGCCTGAGCCTCGAGCACACGCGCCTTGGCGAGCCCGTCGGCAGCCTGCTCGGCCTGTACACCTTCGGCCATGCGCATCTTCGCGCGCGCTTCCTTGTCGGCGGCCTCGAGGTCGGCGTCGGCCTGAATGAGGCGCGTCTTCGCGGTGTGCTTGGCCACCTCTTCGTTCGCCTCGGCGGCCTTCACCTGCGCCACGACGCCCTGCTGCGCCTTACCCTCGGCCTCGATGACCAGCGCGTCCTTGTTGCGCTGCGCCTCGGCGACCTTGCGGAGCGCCTTGATGGCCTCTTCTTCGGCGGCGACCTTCTTCTCGACGGCGATGCGCGTCGACACCACGTCGGCGATGGCCTTGCGCTCCTGCTCGAGGGCCTTCTCCTTGGTGATGCGCTGCAGCTCGACCTCACGCTCACGCGCGATGGCCTCGAGGTCGCGATCCTTCTGCACGCGCTCGGTCTCGATGCCGACGACGCGCTCACGGTTCTTCTGCGCGACCTCGACCTGGCGCGACTTGTTCTGCTCGTTGATGAGAATCATCTCTTCGGCCGAGATGCGCGCGTTCTCCGACTTGGTGCGCTCTTCCTGCTGCACCTTCTGGGTCTCGGCGAGCTCGCGCGCCTGAATCGTCTCGATCTCTCGCTTCTGCTTGGCGGCGGCTTCGGCGCGCTGGCGCTCGAGGGCGAAGACTGCCTCGTCGGCTTCGACGTTCTGCTTGGTGATCTGCTTGCGTTCGGTCTGGCGGAAGTCGTTGGTGAGCACGTTCTGCTGCGTCGTCAGCTCGGTGATCTTCCGAATGCCGGCCGCGTCGAGAATGTTCTCCTTGTCGAGGAGATCGAGCGGCGTCTGCTCGAGGTAGTCGATGGCCGCGTCTTCGAGGTTGTAGCCGTTGAGGTCCTTGCCGATGACCTGAACGATCTGATCCTTGAAGGCCTCGCGCTCCTTGTAGAGGTCTTCGAAGTTGAGCCGCTTGCCGACGGTCTTGAGCGCTTCGGAGAACTTGGCCTCGAAGAGCTCCTGGAGCGTGCGCTCTTCACTGGCGCGCGCGCAGCCGACCGACTGGGCGACCTTGAGCACGTCTTCGACGGTCTTGTTCACGCGCACGAAGAAGCTGACCTTGATGTCGGCGCGAATGTTGTCGGCGCAGATCAGCCCTTCCTTGCCGCGGCGATCGATCTCGATGGTCTTCAGCGAGATGTCCATCACCTCGGCGCGGTTGATGATGGGCAGCACGACCGAGCCCGTGAAGGCGACCTTGGGCTCCTTGCCCATGGTGTTGACGATGAGCACCTGGCCCTGGCTCACCTGCCGGTAGAAGCGGCTGATGATCACGCCGATGAACAACACCAAGACGAACCCGGCGACGACGACGCCGCCAACGATCCACGCAGTCTCTGACATGTTCCCATCCTCCCCAGAAAAAGCTGGGCGACTCTATGACGCGCCTCGCTCCGGTTGCTGGAGTTTCGGCGCTGGTTGCGTAAGCACACGGCCGCGCTGATCAACCATTTCCCTCGACGGCAAGCCCTTGATCGGTCGTTTTGCCGTTGATCAGCGGTGACAGGCTTCAGCTTCCGCGCGTGCGCATGCGCGAGGAGATCACCTGACCGACTCGTGCAGGGTCGTTGAGCATCTCGACCTCCTGCGGCTCGAGCCAGTCGATGGGCTCGATCTCCCAGGTCTCGGTGGCGTCGTCGAAGCCGATGATCAGGGCCTTGTCGCCCTTCTTGAGCTGGTTCGCCTTCTCGCAGGCGACGTGAAGGTTGAGCCCCGCGCCGCCGTCGCTCACCGTGGCCGTGCCGAACTTTCCGTCGACGCGGCCCGAGGTGATCTCACAGACCTTGCCGATGAAGTCGTGGCGGCGCTGGGGGCGTTCAGAGGTGAACGCCTTCACGAGCGGGCGAATCGCGATCGAGCTGGCGATCATCGCGAGGAACATCGACGCCACCAGCACGCCAGACCTCGCGGCCAGGCCCCCGTCCGCGCCGAGCCACGACGAGCCGAACATCGTGAAGACCCACGAGAAGAAGACGAGGAAGCTGCCCGAGATCGTCGAGGGCACCTTGCCGAAGCCCAGCACCGACAAGATGCCGTCGCCCGCAGGAGGAGCGTCGGCACTCTTGAGGGTCTCGGCCGCCGCCTTCGCGCCGCCAGTCACAGCGTCGCCCGCGGCCTTCACGCCTCCGACGACTGCGTCGCCCGCCGCCTTCACGCCACCCGTGACGGCTTCTCCCGCGCCCTTCATCGCCCCCGTGAGCGCGTCACCAGCCGCCTTCGCGCCACCTTCGAGCGCGCCGTCACCGTCGAACGCCACGACGCCGAGCAGCACGAACACCCAGTACAGAAACGCGATGCCGAGGAGCACGGTGAAGGGCACCGCGGGGAACGTGAGCAGCGTGCGAAGGAAGCCTTCCATCACGAGCCCCCGGTTCGAGTCGGCGCCACGTCGAGAAGTCGACCACGAGTCTTCGTCACCCGACAGGACAAACGCGTGCCGTACCTGGGCATTGCTTCACGCGTCGAGCCGGCGCACGGCGACGTCGACATCGCCGCCTTCGCGGCGAACGGTCACCGACCAGGGACTGCAGCACACGGGGCAGTCTTCGACGTATTGCGCGCCGTCGGCCTCTTCCATCGCGACCGTCACCATCACCGGCTCGTTGCACGACGGGCACGAGAACGCGTGATCGAGCGAGAGACTGCCGGGCCGCGACAGAAACGCCTCGGGCCAGCGAGGGAGCAACGGCTCCTGCGCCACCATCTGCCCCCACGTGTCGATCACACAGCTCTTCAGCGAGTCGACGTCGAGGCCGTCGAAGTCGTCCGAGACGGAACACAGTCGTTCGAGCGCACGCGCGAGCAGTCGACGCGCGCCACCGCCACGCCCGTTCTCGTGCTGCTGCAGCGCCGCCGTCCACAACACGAAGACCTGCAGCACCCGCTTCTCGTCGGAGCGGCAGACCCGCCAGCCCTCTTCGAAACGTTCATTCGCTTCGTGGAACCGTCGGGCCTCGAAGAGCCTTCGGCCACCTTCGACGCTCAGCTGGAATCCAGGGCTCGCCACGGTCAGGTCATGTTGACGCAGCTCGAGACGGCCAACACGAAAAACGAAAGGGCCGATGCTCGCCCTTCGATCAGGTCTTCGCGCGCAGGCCGAGAATGACGCGGGCCTCTGCAGGGCTCGCCACCGTGCGACCAGCGTTCCGCGCCGTCTTCGCCAGCGCTTCGATGAGCGGGCCGTTGCTCGAGGCCTTGCTGCCGTCGGGCAGATAGAAGGTGTCTTCGAGGCCCGTGCGCAGGTCGCCGCCGAGCTCGGCGCAGCGCTGGTGAAGCGCCCACACTTCCTGCCGGCCGATGCCGATGACCTGCCAGTGCGTGCCCGGCAGCATCTCTTCGAGCAACAGCGGCAGCCAGCCCGGCTTGTTCGGCATGCCCGACTCGACGCCCATCACGAGCGAGACGTGCGGCGGGTTCGACACCATGCCGCGCTTCGCGAACATCACCACGCTGCGCAGAATGCCCGTGTCGAAGCACTCACACTCGGGGACGATGCCGTTGGCCTTCATCACCTTCTCGAACGCCTCGATCTTCTCGACGGGGTTGTCAAAGAGCATCGGCGGCCAGGCCCAGTCGTTGTTCGAGCGCAGCTTCAGATAGTTGAGCGAGCCCGCGTTGAGTGCAGCCATCTCGGGCTTCACGGCCTCGAGGCACGAGACCGGGCCGCTGATGTCGGGGCCGACGACGCCGGTCGAGAGGTTGATGATCAGCTCGGGGCACTCGGCGCGAATCGCGTCACAGACCTTCTTCGCGTCGGCCGCGTCCCAGCTCGGGAGCCGACCCATGCCGGGTTCCTGCTGGCGAACGTGCACGTGAACGATCGACGCGCCCGCGTCACGCGCGCGGCGAGCCTCCTGCGCCATCTGCTCGGGAGTGACCGGCACACCATGCTGCGCGGGATCGGTGAGAACGCCAGTCAATGCACAGGTGATCACGGCCTTGTCGTTCGCCATGGCGCGCACGATGGCGATTGTTGATTCTCAAGTCAACGAGCGGCTCACCAACTCTGGCGCAGCGGCTTGCCCTCGTCGAAGCCGGCCGAGCCTTGAACGCCGACGACGGCGTTCGCGTGGAACTCCTCCAGATTCGAGGCGCCAGCGTAGGTGCACGCGCTCTTCACGCCGGCGACGACGTGGTCGATCAGGTCTTCGACGCCGGGACGCTGCGGGTCGAGGTACATGCGCGAGGTGCTGATGCCCTCTTCGAAGAGTTCCTTGCGGGCGCGGTCGAACAGCGAGTCCTTCTGGGTGCGGGCCTTCACCGCGCGCTGCGAAGCCATGCCGAAGTTCTCTTTGTAGAGCTTGCCGTCGCCGTCCTGCCTGATGTCGGCCGCGCTCTCGTAGGTGCCCGCGAACCAGGAGCCAATCATCACCGTGCCTGCGCCTGCCGCGAGGGCGAGCGCCACGTCTCGTGGGTGACGCACACCACCATCGGCGCACACAGACTTGCCGCGTTTGCGCGCTTCGGCCGCACAGTCGAGCACCGCCGAGAACTGTGGCCGCCCCACTCCGGTCATCATGCGCGTTGTGCACATCGCGCCCGGGCCGACGCCGACCTTCACGAGGTCGACTCCTGCGCTGATGAGATCGGCCGTGCCTTCGCGCGTGACGACATTGCCCGCCATCACGGGGCATCGCGGATTGAGCGCACGCACGGCCTCGACCGCCTCGAGCATCTTGCGCTGATGCCCGTGCGCAGCGTCGATGACGATGAGATCGATGCCCCACTCGAGCAACGCCTTCGCCCGGCCCACCACGTCACCGCTGATGCCGACGGCGCCTGCGACGACGAGCTTTCCTGCCGCATCGACCGCGGGCTCGTACAGCGTCGATCGCAGCGCGCCTTTTCGCGTCACCACGCCGATCACCTGCTTGCCGCGCAGTACAGGAGCACATGACAACCGCTTCACCGCCAATCGCTCGAACATCGTCTCGAGCGGCGTGCCCTCTTCGAAGGTGAGCAACTCCGTCGACATCACCCGGTGCAGCTGGGTGAAGCGATCGTGCCCGTCGGCGTCGTGCTCGGTGAAGATGCCCACAGGCTCGTTCGCTTCGTTCACGACGATGACCACACCGTGCGCGCGTTTGTGCACGAGGTTGATGGCAACCTGCACCGTCTCGGTCGGCTTCAGCGTGATGGGCGTGTCGTAGACGGTGTGGCGAGACTTCACGTACTCGATGTTCTGCCGAACGATGTCGAGCGGGATGTCTTGCGGCAGCACCGCGATGCCACCTCGGCGCGCGACCGTCTCAGCCATGCGCCGGCCAGCCACCGCCGTCATGTTGGCCACGACGATCGGCGTGGTGAGCCCCGAACCTGCGGGCGGGCGCAGATCGACCTCGTGCCGCGAACCGACTTCCGACTTCGTCGGAGCCATGAAGACGTCGTTGTAGGTGAGCTCGTACTGAGGGTGTTTGTCGTCGAGGAAGCGCATAGGCGTGGCGAGCGTAGCCGGGTAGAGAGGCGCCGATGGATCTGTTCGACCATGCCGCCGGCACCGAAGCCGCCCAGCGCGCGCCCCTCGCAGAGCGCATGCGCCCCCGCACGCTCGAGGAGTACGTCGGCCAGGAGCACCTGACCGGCCCGGGCAAGCTGCTGCGCCGCGCGATCGAGATCGATCAGGTGCCGTCGATGATCTTCTGGGGCCCACCCGGCACCGGCAAGACGACGCTCGCGCGGGTGATCGCCAACGCGACCGGCTCGCACTTCGAGGCCGTCTCAGCGGTGCTCTCGGGCGTCAAGGAGCTGCGCGAAGCCGTCGGCCGCGCCGAGGAGCGCTGGAAGCTCAACCGCAAACGCACCCTGCTCTTCGTCGACGAGATTCACCGCTTCAACAAAGGCCAGCAAGACGCGCTGCTGCCGCACGTCGAGAAGGGCACCATCACGCTGCTCGGCGCCACGACCGAGAACCCGTCATTCGAGGTGAACGCGGCGCTCCTGTCACGAATGCGCGTGCTGACGCTGCGAGGGCTCGAGGAGGAAGAGCTGCGCGGCGTGTTGCGGCGGGCCATCGACGATCCTCGAGGGCTCGGCGGGAAGATCGCCGTCGACGACGACGCGATCGCGTTCATCTCGCTCATGGCGGCGGGCGACGCACGACGCGCCCTCACGGCCCTCGAGGTCGCAGCCCAGTACGGCGGTGAACGGGTCACGAAGCAGGGAGCCGAAGAGGCGCTCCAGCAGCGCACCCTGCTCTACGACAAGGGCGGCGAAGAGCACTTCAACGTCATCTCGGCGTTCATCAAGTCGATGCGCGGCTCCGACCCCGACGCGGCGGTGTACTGGCTCGCGCGCATGGTCGAGTCGGGTGAAGACGTGCGCTTCATCGTGCGGCGCATGGTGATCTTCGCGAGCGAAGACGTGGGCAACGCCGACCCCCGGGCGCTGCAGGTCGCGGTCTCGGCGCTCCAGGCGGTCGAGCTGATGGGCCTGCCCGAAGGCACGCTCCCGCTCACGCAGGCGGTGACGTACCTGGCCATGGCGCCCAAATCGAACACCGCGCTCACGACCTACGCGAAGGCGCGCGAGGCGGTGACGAAGCACGGGCCGCTCCCGGTGCCGATGCACCTGCGCAACGCGCCGACGAAGCTGATGAAGTCGCTCGGCTACGGCTCGGGCTACCAGTACCCGCACGACTTCGACGGCCACTTCACGCCCGACAACGGCCTGCCCGAGGGCATTCGTTCGGAGCGCTTCTACGAGCCCTCCGACAACGGCGACGAGAAGGCCATGAAGCAACGCCTCGCCCAGCTTCGCGCCCTGCGTGCGCCCACCGAACCCGGCAGTGACGGATAGACCCCGCAGCTTCTCCTGGAGACCCATGACGACCCCGCTCATCAACCTCACCGACAAGGTGGCCCTCATCACCGGCGCGTCGCGCGGCATCGGAGAGGCCATCGCCCACGCCTTCGCCGACGCTGGCGCCAAAGTCGTGCTCGCCGCCCGCAAACCCGACGCGCTCGACGCCGTCGCCCAGGCCATCATCGCGAAGGGTGGTCAGGCCCTCGCGGTGCCGACGCACACCGGCAAGGCCGAAGACGTGAAGAGGCTCGTCGCCGCCGCGATCGAGAAGTTCGGGAAGATCGACGTGCTGGTGAACAACGCCGCCACCAACCCCTACTTCGGGCCGATGCTCGACATCGAAGACAGCGCCTTCGACAAGACGTTCGAGGTGAACGTGAAGGGCTATTTCTGGCTCGCGCGGGAGGTGGCCACGCACCTGCAGTCACGCAACGCGCACGGCTCGATCGTCAACGTCGCGAGCGTCGCCGGTCTCGCCGCAGCCCCGATGCAGGGCGTGTACGGCATGACCAAGGCCGCAGTGATCTCGATGACGAAGTCGTTCGCGGCGGAGCTGGGCGCGTCGGGCATTCGCGTCAACGCCATCGCGCCGGGCCTCGTCGAGACGAAGTTCGCCTCGGCGCTCACCTCGAACGAAGACATCTTGAAGCTGGTCACCAACCGCACGCCGCTGGGCCGTCACGGCCAGCCCAACGAGATCGCAGGAGCGGCGCTCTACCTCGCCTCCGACGCGTCGAGCTTCGTGACGGGCCAGACGCTCGTGGTCGATGGCGGCTTCACCATCGGGTGATTCAGGCCGACATCTCGTCGGGGCCATCTTCGAAATCGTCTTCGTCTTCGCCGCCCTCGCCCTTTTTCATGGTGCGGCCGGCGACCTCGTACTGCTTGAGCAGGCGACGGAAGTTGGAGCGATCGACCCCGGCCGCGCGCGCCGCGCTCGAGACGTTGCCCATCGACTTCTCGAGCAGGGCCGAGAGGTAGCGGCGCTCGAACGCCCGCATCGCGAGCTTCTTGGCCTGGGCGTACGGCAGGTGCGCGAGGCTGTAGAGCTCGACCTCTCCTCCGCCCTTCTGGTTGCTGCGAATCTCGGCGGGCAGATCGTCGACCTCGATCTGCTCGGTGGCGTTCATGACGACCGCCCGCTCGATCACGTTCTCGAGCTCACGCACGTTTCCGATCCACCGGGCGGTCGTGAGGGCCTCCATCGCGCCCGTCGAGATGCCAGAGATCTTCTTGCCCATCTTCGTCGTGTAGATCTTGAGGAAGTGGCTCGCGAGCAGCGGAATGTCTTCGGGGCGATCGCGCAGCGGAGGCAGCCCGACCGAGATCACGTTCAGGCGATAGAAGAGATCTTCGCGGAACTTGCCCTGCTCCTTGGCCTTCGTGAGGTCGACGTTGGTGGCCGCGATGACGCGCACGTCGACGCGCATGGTGTCGTTGGCGCCGACCCGCTTCACTTCGCCTTCCTGCAGCACGCGCAGCAACCGCACCTGCGTCGCCGCGGGAATGTCGCCGATCTCGTCGAGGAAGATGGTGCCGCCATCGGCCGCTTCGAAGAGGCCCTTCTTGTTCGCCGTGGCGCCCGTGAACGACCCCTTCATGTGGCCGAAGAGCTCGCTCTCGAGCAGCGTGTCGGTGAGGGCCGAGCAGTTCACCGCGACGAAGGGCTTGTCCTTGCGCGGGCTGCGGAAGTGAATGGCGCGCGCGACGAGCTCTTTACCGGTGCCGCTCTCGCCCTGAATCAGCACGGTCGCGGTCGAGTAGCTGACCGTCTCGACGAGCTTGAAGACCGAGCGCATCTGCTGCGACTGACCGACGAGGTCTTCGAACTGGTTCTTGACGTTGAGGGCCTCTTCGAGAACCCGCGTGCGATCACGCAGCGACTTCTTCTCGGCCGCGCGGCCCACCGCCAACGAGAGCACGTCGATGTTCTCGAACGGCTTCGTCAGGTAGTCGTACGCGCCCGCCTTCACCGCCTCGACGGCCGTCTCGACCGTGGCGAAGGCCGTCATCATGATCACTTCGACGTCGGGCCGGCTCTGCTTGAAGGCCTTGAGCAGGTCCATGCCCGAGAGGTTCGGCATCTTGATGTCGAGCACGGCCACGTCGATCGACGGGTCCTTGGCGGCCGACAGCCCCTCGACCGCGTCGTCGATGGCCACGACCGAGTAGCCCTCGCGCGCCAGAATCTCGCTCGCGGCCCGGAGAACGATCTTGTCGTCGTCTACGACCAGGACCTTGGCCTTCTTTGCGACAGGTTGCGTGTTGCTCATGGGGTTGCCCCTCCAGGCTGAACAGGAATCATGACGGTGAACGTGGTGCCCGAGCCGACCGACGACTCGACGATGAAGTGGCCGCCGTGGTCTTCGACGATGCGGTACGCGATCGCGAGGCCCAGGCCGGTGCCTTCACCCGGCGGCTTGGTGGTGAAGTGCGGCTCGAAGATGCGCGAGAGGTGCTCTTCGGGAATGCCGCAGCCCGTGTCGGTCACCTTGAAGAAGCAGTGCGCGTCGACGAGGCCCGTCTCGATGGTGATGGTGCCCTCGCCCTGCGGCAGCGCCTGCATGCCGTTCTGCAGCAGGTTGAGCGCCACCTGGCCGAGCTGCGCAGGGTCGCCGTAGACGCCTGGCAAGCCCGCCGCGAGCTTCATGTCGAGCACGAGCCGCGGGTACTTCTTGGCCTGCGCGCGGAAGAGCACGACCGTGTCTTCGACACACTTCGACAGATCGAACGAGCGGCGATCTTCGACCTTCGAGCGGCGGCTGAACTTCAGCAGGCTCTCGACGATGCGCTTGCACCGCAGCGCGCTCTCTTCGATCAGCTGCAACGACTCCATGTCGGAAGGCGTGCGCGAACCGTCACGCTGCATCAGCTGCGAGAAGGCCAGAATGCCGCCGAGCGGGTTGTTGATCTCGTGCGCGACGCCGCCCGCGAGGTTGCCGATCGCGATCATCTTCTCGCTCTCGACCATGCGCTTGGTGAGGTTGCGCTCGTCGGTGACGTCCCGGTAGCTGCACACCGCCACCGGCTCGTCCTCCATCGGGAACAGCTGGCCGACGTAGATACGGCCCTCGCGCTGCATCTCGACCGTCGCGGGCTCGGTGAGGTTCATGCCGATCGGGCAGTTGGTGCACGGCGTGTCGCGCCCGAAGAGAAACTGGTGGCACTTCGGCTTCTCGCCGATGGCGACGATCTCGCGGCCTGCCACCTGCGCCGCCGCCCGGTTGCCGCGCCGAATCGCCAGATCGCTCAGCTGCACGACGAGCAGCGGGTGGTCGATGGTGTCGAAGGTGAGCTCCCAGTCGCGCTTGGCCTTCGAGAGCATGACGGTGCGCTGGGCGACCCGCTCCTCGAGGTCGGCGTTCAGAATGCGCAGCTCCTGGTTCTGGTTCTGCGTCAGGCGAAACAGGCGCTCGTTCTCGGCGAACAGGGCGTGCTGCTCGAACGCGCTCTTCACCGTCAGCACGAGCTGCGCGTCGTTCCACGGCTTCGAGATGAAGCGGAACACCTCGGAGCGGTTGATGGCCTCTTCGATCGCCTGCTGATCGGCCTGGCCCGTCAGCATGATGCGCTGCGTTCGGGGCGACAGCTCTTTGACGCGCGCGAGAAACTCGACGCCGTTCAAACCAGGCATGCGGAAGTCGCTGAGCACGACCTCGGGCTGGAACTGCTCGAACATCGCGAGCGCCGCCTCGGCATCAGGCGCCGTCTCGACGTGCCAGTCGCCCCGGCGCAGCACGCGCTTGAGCGACCGCAGAATGTTCTCCTCGTCGTCGACGAGCAGCAGTCGACCCGGCCGGCCAGGCATCGTTTCGGGCGTCATGGCGATAGCGGGCTCCACGCGGGTCATCCGTGAGCAAACGGACTGCCAACCCATGAGTCACAGCAACCCCATGAACTTTCAGGGCATGTACGACAGCTTCAGCACGGCTTCCGAGGTCAACGGCGACCCGGGCCTGTGTTTCAGGTCGATTTCGACCCCACCTGGAGGAGCTTACCCGCGGGCGACGTAGAGCGACGACTGGAAGAGGCTGATCTTGGTCCGGCCCTCGCGCTTGGAGCGGTACAGGGCCTCATCGGCGGTCTTGAGGAGCTGCTCGGCCGTGGTGACCCCGCGACCCGGGAAACCAGATACGCCAAAGCTGCCGGTGACCCGGATGGCTCCGTCGACTCCGGTGCGGGTCGCCTTGAGCGCCTGACTCATGCGCTCGGCGACGGTGAGCGCGCCGGCGAGATGCGTCTTGGGCAGCACCACCGCGAACTCTTCACCACCGTAACGCGCGATGAAGTCGGTCTCGCGCACTGCGCCCTTCAGCGCCTTCGCCACCCCGCGGAGCACCTCGTCACCGACCTGGTGGCCGTGGGTGTCGTTCACTGCCTTGAAGTGATCGATGTCCATCAGAATGAGGGCCATCGGGTCGTCGTAGCGCTGCGCGCGGCGGAACTCTTCGCGCAGGCGCTCCTGAAACGCGCGGTGGTTGGCCACCTGGGTGAGGCCGTCGGTCGTCGAGAGGGCGAGGAGCTCGTCTCGCTGGCCCAGCAACACCGAGAGCCGAGACGCGAGTTCGAAGCGGCGCTCGAGCCGCGCCTGCAGCTCGTCGAACGAGATCGACTCGGGCACCACGTCATCGGCGCCGAGCCGGAGCGCCTCGATGGCCTTCGCTGGCGAAGCTGCGGTGGTGAGCACGAGAATCGGCAGCGGCCGCTCGTCGCCGCGCAGGTGCTGCAACACGGCCAACCCGCTCTCGCCCGACAGCTCGAGTTCGACGATGGCAGCGGAGAACACCGTGTCCATCGTCAGCTGAATCGCCTCGATGGCGGTGCTGGCGTGCGAGCAGACGAAGCCGCGTGCCGTCAACGCGTGCCGGCGGGCCTGCGCCGACGACGTGTCGCGATCGACCAACAGCACCGTTCGGGGCGCTTCGTCCATGGGCCCGGCGCTCTTAGTCATTCCCCCCCGTGAGAACAGCCCCCTGTGGTCGTTTTGAGCGGCCTGAAAACCTGCAGGCGCGATGAAAGGCCTCTGCGGTGGACCAGCCGGCCTCCTCGCGGGTAAAGCGCGCCCATGTCCCGACCGTCGATCAGCCTGTTCCTGCCCGCGTGGAACGAAGAGGACTACGTCGAGCGCTCGGTGAGCCGCGCCGTCACGGTGCTCGAGCGCCTCACCGACGACTTCGAGATTCTCGTCATCAACGACGCCTCGACCGATCGCACGAAGGAGATCGCCGAGGCGCTCGCCGCCAAAGACCCGCGCGTGCGCTGCATCACGCACGAGGTGAACCAGAAGCTCGGCGGCTCGATGAAGACGGGCTTCTCGTCGTCGACGAAGGACATCGTCGTCTACTCGGACATGGATCTGCCGTTCGACCTGAACGAGATCGGCCGCGCGCTGCACCTGATGGACTACCTCGAGGCCGACATGATCTCGGCCTTCCGCCACGACCGCACGAGCGAGGGCCCCAAGCGCATTCTCTATTCGTTCGTCTACAACGCGCTGGTGTCGTCGCTGTTCGGCACGCACGTCAAAGACATCAACTTCAGCTTCAAGGTGGTGCACCGCCGCGTGCTCGAGTCGCTCGAGCTCAAGTCGCAGGGCAGCTTCATCGACGCCGAGCTGGTGGTGAAGGCGATCAAGAAGGGCTTCAAGGTCTTCCAGATGGGCGTCGACTACTTCCCGCGCACTCGCGGCGTGTCGACGCTGGCGTCTCCGTCGGTGATCGTGAAGATGATCAAAGAGCTCTCGGAGCTGTACACCGAGGTGAAGAACCCGACCGACCCCGTGCGCCCGGTGCGGCTTCCAGAGTCGGTGAAGCCGCTCAAGCAGCGCTCGCGCAAGAAGACGGCCTGACATGGTTCGCCTGGTTCTCAACGCCGACGATCTCGGGCTGCACCCGCGCATCGACGAGGGCATCTTCCGCGCTCGCGAAGAGGGCGTGCTGACGAGCACCACGGTGCTGGTGACGGGAAGAACGGCGAGGTTCGCGATCGATCGCGCCAACGCGCTCGGGCTGGGCCTCGGCGTGCACCTGTGCCTGACGACGCACCTCGCGCCGGCCGCCGAGGCACGCGACGTGCGCTGGCTCGCGCCCGGTGGCCGCTTCCGCAAGAACTGGGCAGAGCTGTCGATGGCGTGGCTGGGCGGGCTGATTCCGCGTGACGAGGTGGCGCTCGAGTTCGCGGCGCAGCTCGCGCGAGCCAGGGCGATGGGCGCGCAGGTCGATCACCTCGACACGCACCAGCACCTGCACCTGTTGCCGGGCCTCGCGCCGATCGTCGAGGCGCTCGCCGTACGCGAGGGGTTGCCGCTTCGCTGGCCCCGGGAGCGGCCGCAGGTTCGCTGGCTCGCGCACCCTGGCAGCGCGGCGAAGACGGCGTTGATCTCGGGTCTCGCGCGGGCGCAGCGCAACGAGCAGGCGAAGCGCGTGCGCGCCTGGGGCGTGTTCGAGTCGGGGCGGCTCAACGTGACGCGGCTGGTGCGGCTGCTCGAGAAGCTTCCCGACGGCGATCACGAGATCGTCATGCACCCAGGCCTGGCGCCCGGCGTGGTGAGCGAAGACCCCTCGTGGCGGTACGACTGGGAGGCCGAGCTCGAAGCCCTCACCAGCCCTGCCGTCACCGACGTCATCGCCCGCCGCAACATCGAGCTCGTGCGCTACTCGCAGCTCGCCTGAAACACGAAACCCCGGGCTGAACAGCGGCCCAGGGCTTCGCGCTGACCTGACTTCAAAACGAGTTACTGAATGCTGGGCTCGCAGGTGCACGTCGCCTGCTTGCACGTCAGCATCGCGCCGCAGGTGTTGCCGCAGTTCGGCGAGCAGACGCACGAGCGGCTGTTCGGGTCGCACATGAACGGCGCGACGCACGTTCCACCGCACGGGTCGCCATTCGCGTCGGGGCTGTTGTCGATCCAGTAGCGGTACGAGACGGCGACCTTCGCGCCCATCTGGGGGCGGCACGTTCCGTAGAACACGATGCGGCGGGTCGCCGAGTCGATGTCCCAACCGTCGGTGCGGCTGCGCGGAACGTTGGCGGTGTTGCAGGCACCAGCGGTGCGGTTCGCCTCGATCGCCACCTTGATCGTCGGAGAGATGGGCGGGCGGTTCAGCTGACGGCCGGTGCCTCCGATGGCAGCGCTCAAGATGGCGTCGATGACGGCCTCCTGGCGGGCGCGCTGAGCGGCGTTCGGGTTGGGAACGTTGAACTCCTGAATGCTGGCGAGCACGCCACCGGTGAGCTGCACGACGGTGCCGTACGTCGGCGGCGTCGTCTCACGCGTACCGTCGCCACAGTCGAGGCCGGCCGGGCACACGATGCCGTGCGCGAGCACCTGGCGGCCGGCGAACGTCGCCTGGAGCGCCGTGGTGAACTGCTGCGGCGTCGTCGACGACTGATCGCTCGTGTCCGAGAGGAAGAGCAGGTTCACGTTGGCGTCGGCGCGGAACGGGCCACGGGGCGAGGCTCCGGTGCGATCGATGAAGGCGCGCGCCGAGGGGAAGCCACGCTCGATGCCGTTGCCGTTGATGCCGAACCAGTTGGAGCCCGTGGTCGAGTCGAACCAGCTCGACATGGTCGAGGCCATCGACGTCCACTCGCGCGTCGAGCCGGGCTGCGAGGTCGTGTAGTAGGCCGTCGTCACCGCGGCCGCGCGCCAGTCGAGGCCGGCGGCGTTGAGCTTGTTGCCGAAGAGCGTGCCGGCGTTGCGAACGGCGTCTTGCGAATCGGCCATCGAGCCGCTGTCGTCGACGACCCACAGGAAGTCGACCTTCGCGTTCGCGGTCGCGGTGAAGGCCTCGCACTGGGTCGCCGTGAGATCGCCCGCCTGTGCGACCGCCGTGCCTCCGCCCACGTCGTCGACCTCGAAGAGGGCGGCGCCATTGAACAACGCCTGGGGAATGATCGCGATGACGGTGACCGCGCGGGTCGCGGTGCGCCGAACGTAGACCGCCTGAACCTTGAAGGGCCCCGTGGAGCCAGCCATGCCCTGGAGCAGCCCACCGGCCGTCATGCCGACGAAGCGACGCGCGAGCTCGTTGACCGCCTCTTTCGCGTCACGGTTCGAGGTGACGTCGTAGCTCGCCTTCACACCGGGGAAGCCGTCCCACGTGGTGTACGTCTGCGTCAGCGGCAGCGCGATGGTGCCCAGGCCGCCGAGCACGCCACGACCCGTCGTCTCTTCTGCCGAGGCCGTCGCGCCCACGCCCATCGTCTTCGAGATCGCGATGCCGCCGACCTTGGTGGCGGGGTTGTAGAAGATGAGGCCGCGCTCTTCGGTGCCGAGGGTGATCTTCGAGACCTCCATGAACTCCGGCACCAGCGCCATCTGAACGTCGGCGTTGCCCGAGGTGTGGAACGAGACTGGGCGAAGGTTGGCGGTGGAACAGGCCTGCTGTGCGGGGCCCATCGCGTCCATCGAGTCGTTGGGGTTCAGCTCGCCCATGTCGTTGCGGCCGTTCGAGTTCGTGTCTTCAGCGCCGTCAGAGACGCCGTCGCCGTCGGTGTCGGCCGTGCACGCGCCAGTGCCCGTCGCGGGGTCGGCATCGAAGGTCGTGGCGGCGACGTAGCGGCAGCCCATCGGGTCAGAACCGGGCGGAATGAGCTTGCCCTCGACGCCGTCGGCGAGACCGTCGCCATCGGTGTCCTTCAGGGTGGGGTTGGTGGCGCAGCCGGCGGCCATGTCACGAACCTCCTGCTTGTCGGAGTACCCGTCGCAGTCGGTGTCGGTGCGCAGCGGGTTCGTCTCGGTGGCCTGGCGGCGACCGTCTTGATCGGCGTCTTCTTCGCCGTCCTTCAGGCCGTCTTGATCGGTGTCGCCGAGCGTGGGGTTCGTCTTGCTCCCCGGGTCGGAGTCGGGGACGAACGTCGCGCCGCAGGTGGCGTTGGGCGTCATCGTCTTGCCCATCTCGAGGCCGTCGGGCAGCCCGTCCATGTCGGTGTCGCTGTTGCACGGGTCGGTGCGCGCGCCGTTGCCGTAGTCGGTGCCGTACTCTTCGAGATCGGTCAGGCCGTCGCAGTCGGTGTCGCGCGAGCCGTTGTCAGCCGCGACGGGGTCGCAGCCCGTCACCATGCGGGCGCCGCCGCCAGCCGTTCCGCCGCCCGTGCTGCCCGAGCCTCCGCCAGTGCTGCCACTGCCCCCGGAGCCATTGCCGGTGCCGGTGCCACCACCGGTGATCCCGGTGCCTGCGCGACACTGGCCGCCGACACACGATTGGCCGCTGCCACACTGTGCGGTGCTGGTGCAGGTGCGCACGGGCGGGGTGCACGAGATGACGCCAGCGCTGATGAGCGCGACGAGCGAGAAACGCGTCATGGTGAAGAACTCCTCCAGAGGTGATTGCTGCCGCGAACCGGTGCGACGGCCCCTTTAGACGGGCACGACTCTACGCACAGTCGGCGACGAAAAGCACATGGGGGGTGGTGTATCCATGGGAGAGCGACACGCTCTCGCGCAGTGAGAAACCTGTCTCCTCGAGTGCTCGGTGCAGCGTCTCACGAGGCTCGAAGCCGATGGCGCCGCTCTCGTGCGTGCGACGCAGCAGGCGAACCATCACCTGCTCCTGCAAGAGGGCCTTCTTCGCGCGCCACGAGCCATCATTTTCGGCTTCCTTCAACACGAGCCGGCCATGCGGCGTCAGCAAGGCACGACAGGCGCGGAGAAAGGCGGGCCACTGCGCCGGAGGCAACAGATAGAGAACGTCGGCGACGAGCACCGTGTCGAACTGCGCGGCCTCTCGCTGGGCGAGCTGCTCGACCGTGCCCACCTCGAGGCGAACGTTCGAAAACCGTCCGATGCTTCGTTTGGCCCACTCAATCTTTCGCGCGTCGGGGTCGACGCCGACGACGGAACGATCGGGAAAGCCCATGGCCAGCAGCGAGACGAGCACCCCATGGCCGCAGCCGATGTCGACGAGGCGCGAGCCCTTCACGTGGCGGGTCAGCTCTTCGAGCGGCGCGGAGAACAGCCGCGCGTGCACGAACAGGCGCTCCGCCAGCGGGAGCGAATCGAACGCCGACAGTGCCGGGTGAAAGCCGCGCACGACTCAGTAGAACCGCTTGCCGTTCTTCACGAGCTCACCGAGCAGCGGCGCGGGCGTGAACCGCACGCCGTGACGCTCCTGGTAATGCTCGAGGCGTTGCTGAATTCGACCGAGGCCCTGCGCTTCGGCGTAGCGGAACGGACCGCCGAGGAACGGAGGGAAGCCGAGGCCGAAGATGGCGCCGATGTCGCCGTCACGCGGGCTGCGAAGAATGCCTTCGCCCAGGCACCGAATCGCTTCGTTCACCATCTGCAGCGCGCACCGCTCGGCCATCTCGGCGCGATCGAAGCGTTTGCGATCTTTGCCGTGCGGCATCAGGGCGTAGATCGACTCGTCGACCTCCTTCTTCTTCCCCTCGGCGTACGTGTAGAAGCCCTTCTTCGCTTTGCGCCCGAGGCGGCCATCGGCGACGAGCGCGTCGGTGGTGTTGGGCGCGAGCATGCGATCGCCGTACGCGTCGTGCATGATCTTCGCGACCTTCGCGGCGACGTCGATGCCTACTTCGTCGAGCAGCGTGATGGGCCCGACGGGAAAGCCGAAGTCGGTGAGTGAGCGATCGAGCTCGGCGATGTCGGCGCCTTCGGCGAGCACGAACGCCGCCTCGTTCAGGTACGGCGCGAGAATGCGTGACGTGTAGAAGCCGACGCCGTCGTTCACGACGATGACGGTCTTGCCCTGCTTCTTGCCGACCTCGACGCAGGTAGCGGTGACCCAGTCGGCCGTGCCCGGGTGCGTGATGATCTCGAGCAGCGGCATTTTGTGAACGGGGCTGAAGTAGTGCATCCCGATGACGGTCTCGGGGTGCCGCGACGCCTCGGCGATCTTCGTGATGGGCAGCGACGACGTGTTCGACGCGAAGATCACGTCGGGCCGGCCGACCGCTTCGACGTCTTTGACGACCTGGTGCTTGAGCTTCAGATCTTCGAACACGGCCTCGATGACGAGCTCGGCGTTCTTGAAGCCCGAGTAGTCGGTGGTGGCGGTGACGAGCGACATCAGCTTGTCGCGCTCACGCCAGGTGATGCTCTTGCGCTTCACGCGCTCGTCGTAGAGGCCGCGCACGTAGCCGAGGGCCCTGCCCGCTCCGGCGTCGTCCTTGTCCTTGATGCGCACGGGCACGCCCTGCAGCGCCGACGAGACGTAGGCGATGCCGCCGCCCATGAGCCCGCCGCCGACCATGCCGATCTTCGTCACCGGCCGCGGCTTCACGCTCGGGTTCTTCGTGCCGTTGTCCTTCTTGAGCGCAGTGGTGGCGAAGAAGATCTCGACGAGGCGGCGCGAGACGTCCGAGACGACGAGCTCGCTGAACGCCTGCGCTTCGGCGTCGAGGCCCGCCTGCAGTCCCTTGTCGAGGCCGACCTTGATGACCTCGAGCGCCTTCTCGGGCGCGGGGTACTTGCCCTTGGTCTTCTTGAGCAGCTGCTTCTTCGCCTGATCGAAGAGCACCTTGCGGCCGACCGGGTTGTCTTCGAGCGCGAGCTCGGCCCACGCCTTCTGATCGGACAGGCCGCGGAGGATGTCTTTGAACGAGCGGCTCTTCGCGACGCTGGTGAGGCCGCGCGACCGATCGATGACGAGCTTGCCGTTCGCCATCTCGAGCGCGCGACGTTTGGCGACGTCTTTCAGGATCGGCGCGGGCACCACCTCGTCGACGACGCCGAGCTTGAGCGCCTTCTTCGCCTTGAGCGACTTGCCGGTGAGGATGAGATCGAGCGCGATCTGCGCACCGACGAGCCGGGGCAGCCGCTGCGTTCCACCCGCTCCGGGAATCAGGCCCAGCTGCACCTCGGGCAGACCGATGGAGGTCTTCGGGTTGTCGGTGGCGACGCGGTAGTCACACGCGAGCGCCCACTCGAGCCCGCCGCCCAGACAGGCGCCGTTGATGGCCGCGACGACGGGCTTCTCGAACGCGTCGAGCCGATCGAAGCCAGCGTGGCCCTGCTTCACCACGGTGAGCGCGTCGGCCTGGGTCTTGATGGTCGAGAGGAAGTCGATCTTCGCGCCGGCGATGAAGCTGTCCTTCTTGCCGGAGATGAAGACGATCGCTTTGGCGTTGGAGTCCGACGCCGCCTTCGTCATCAGCGCCTCGAACTCCTGGCTGATGGCGGGCGACAGCGTGTTCACGGCTTCGCCTTCGATGTCGAAGGTGATGACCGCGACCTGATCTTCGAGGGCGTACGCGAAGCTGGGCGTGGGAGTGCTCATGATCAGGCTCGCTCCAGAACGACTGCGGCGCCCTGACCACCCTGGGCGCAGACGGTGACGAGGGCGGTGCCCAGGTTGCGGCGTTTGAGCTCGCGCAGGGCCTGGTGAACGATGCGGGCGCCGGTGGCTGCGAACGGGTGGCCGAGGGCGATGGAGCCGCCGTTCACGTTGAGGCGCGACCGGTCGACCTCTCCGAGCGCGGCCTTGCGACCGAGCTTCTCGGCGAACGCCTTCGACGCGAAGGCCTGCAGGTTGGAGGCGATCTGCGAAGCAAAGGCCTCGTGCATGTCGACGAGGTCCATGTCCTTCAGTGACATGCCGGCGCGATCGAGGGCGATCGGCGCGGCGTACGCGGGGCCCTGCAGGAGCTGATCGGCCGGATCGGTCGCGGCGAACGCGTGCGAGCGCAGGAAACCCAGCGGCGTGTAGCCCAGCGCCTTCGCCTTCTCTTCGCTCATGAGCAACAGCGCGGCCGCGCCGTCGGTGAGCGGCGAGGCGTTGCCTGCGGTGACCGAGCCGTACTTGCGATCGAACACCGGCTTGAGCGCCAGCAGCGCGTCGAGCGAGGTGTCTTCACGCACGAGGTTGTCCTTGTCGGCGACCGTCGCGTACTTCGGCGGCACCGGCACGTGCATGACCTCGGCGTCGAAGTACCCGGCCTTCCACGCGCGGGCGGCGTTCTGGTGTGAGGCGAGCGCGATCTCGTCCTGCTCCTTGCGGGTGATGCCGTTCTCCTTCGCCATCTTCTCGGCCGAATCGCCCATCGACATGCCGGTCGTGTACTCGGCGATCGCAGGCGGAACGGGGATGAGATCTTTCGGCGAGAGCTTCTGAAACGGCTTCACGCGCGCAGCGAGGTTGCGGGCGCGCGACGACTCCGCGAGCGCGTGGGCGAGCGGCCGGCTGGTGAAGATCGGCGGGTCGCTCATCGACTCGGTGCCACCGGCGATGACGACGTCGGCCTGACCGAGGGTGATCGCGTTGGCGGCGTTCACCATCGTCTGAATGCTGGTCGCGCACGCGCGTGCCACCGTGTACGCCTCGACCTTTCGCGGCAGCCCGGCCGTGAGCACGACCTCACGCGCGATGCTCGCGGCGGTGAGCCCGGGGATCACCTGACCGAAGACCACGCTGTCGAGCTCGTTGGGATCGAGCTCGCTGCGCTGCACGAGCTCCTGAACGACGATGCGGCCGAGGTCGAGCGCGGTGAGCTCGGAGAACACGGTCGCGGCCTTCACGAACGGCGTGCGGAGCCCGTTCACGATCGCCACCCTTCGGTGGCCATTCGATGCTGCCTTCGCCATGCATCCTCCTTGAAGTGGGCGCGACGACGAGACGCGAAGGCTTGTAGGGAGCGTTGATTTGCCGGTCAACGACAATGACGCGCCGCGCCGACGAACGAACGTTTCCTCAGCAAATCCGGCCTACTCGGCGATCTCTTCGTAGCGATCGTCATCGTCACGAGCGCGTCTGGCGGCTCGCTCGGCGCGGGTTGCCGCGACCTTCTTCTTCTTCGCGAGCGTCTCTTCGGAAGGGCCGTTCGCTTTGAGGCCGAGCGCCGTCAGCGCCTTCGCGAGGGCTGCGCTCTCGGGTGCTTCGAACTGAACCGCCTCGAGCGTCTTGCGCAGATGACTCACGTTCACCACTTCGGCCGCCGGCGCGTCAATCAGCTCGACGCGCTGGAGTTTTCCGCCGGCGTCTCCAAGCAGTGAGAGCAGCTGCAGGCCTTCGCGAATGCGACGCAGCTCGAGGTGCGTGATGCCGGGGTGCGAGATGAAGCGGCGAATCGTCGCGGCCCACGAGTCGAGCGTCACGCCGACGAGCGCCTCCAGCGTGAACGACAGCTCGCGCAGCTTCGGCGTCTCCCAGCTCTGGAGATCGGTCAGAAGACGCGAGTCGAGTCGCCACGGTTTGAGCACCAGCCGCTTCAGGGAAGGAAACGTCAGGCCTTTGCCGAGCGTGTTGAGGGCGGCGCGAACTTCGAGCGTCTCGAGTCTCGACGCCACCGGCTGCAGCGCGAACAACGAGTCGATGCGCGGCCACGCGTTCTCGGTCTTGAACGACTGCGCGACGTCGAACTCGCCGAGCACGAGGTGGTTCAGGTGCGTGGGCCACTCGAGCGACGCGAGCACCTTGAGCGCGGGGTCGTACTTCCCCTGCGTTCCCGGAGAGCCGAACTCGAGCCGCTGCAAGAACCGGCACGCAGGGCTGTTCAGCACCGCCTCGACCACGTCGCCGATCGGAGCCGTGTACGGACCCGACCAGATGCGAGCGGTGCGCGCGTAGCCGAAACTCCAGTCGACGGTGACCTGCGTGTGGAACGACGCGATGCCGGGGCCGACGAGTTCGTCGTAGTGCGCGCGAATGAAGTCCTTCGCTTGACCGATGCTGCCACGCACACGCTTCGCGGCCTTCACCTGCAGCCCGATGAGCTCGCCACGAACGGGGTCACCCGATTCGAGCAACGAGTCGGCGAAGACGAGCCAGCGCTCGGGGTCGTCCGTGAGCAGCTCCTTCTCGGCCTCGGGAGAGAGCGTCTTCACCTCGGCCGACGCTTCGTCGACGAACCCGTCTTTGAGCCGTTGCGCGACGAGGCTGTCGAAGGTCTTCTGCGCGGCCTCGGGCGACTTGCAGGGAATCTTGTTCACCGCGCCCGGCGTTCCGATGGCGCCACTGCGAATGACGAGCGCGAGACCTTCGAGGCTGATTCGCCAGAAGCGAGGCTGCGGCTGCGATGCGTGGAGACGACGCTCCATGAATCACCTCGGGAACGATGGCTTCAGCGTGACGCTGCCCTTCCCTGCTTCGTCGACGAACAAGGTGCCGTTCGCGCCCGAGTCCCAGATGGTGCGTTCGCCTTCGCGACGAATCGCCTTGAACTCGAACGCGCCGCCGACGGGCAGCTCGAGCGTCACCGGCAGCTTGAGCGCCTTCGCGGGGTTCCAGTCGCCGAACTCTGGCCCGCTGCCGACGACGAACGCGCCTTGCGGCCCCTCGAAGGTGATGGAGCGCTTCTTCGCGCCGGTGCGCCACTGCGGCTCGTGCTGCGAGAGCAACGCGGTGAACGCGCCGCGCTTCACCTCGCTCACGAACACGCCGATGGAGGGGCGCTTCCAGCCACCGGGCGGAACGAGCTCTTTGTTCGCCTCGCTCCAGGCGCCGGGTGGCAGCGCGGGTCGAACCCCATCACGGCCGACGACCACGATCGCGAGCTGCGAACTGGTGACGCGACCGAGCACGATGCCATCGGCGTTGGCGCTCACGATCACCGGCACGCCATCGGCCAGCGCGGGGTTCTTCTTTCGCGCGTCGAGCCAGTACGCGATCTCCGCCTTCAGCGGGTGCGGAGCGAACGTCATCGACTTGCGGTTGTCGGGCTCCTTCGCGCCATCGAAGCCAGCCTCGGTGCCCCAGATGATCGACGGCACCCCACGCGCGGTGAGCAGGAACGCCAGCGCTGTTCTGATCTTGTCCTCATCGCCCCCGCAGACACTCACGATGCGCGGCAGATCGTGGTTGTCGAGCATCGTCACCAGCCGCGACGGGTCGGGGTAGCGCCGATCGTTCGTCAGCACGGCCGCGAGCTTCGCCGGCGATTCTCCCCGGCAGAACACGTCACCCATCGCGAACCCGAGCGGAAAATCGAACATCGAGGTGAAGCCGCCCTGCGTCCACGTCTTCGAGACGATGGAGGGGTCGCCGTCGAGCAGCTCACCGAGCAACGTCGCTCCGGGAGCCGCGGCCTTCATGTCCGCGTTCCACTTCGCCCAGAACTCGAGCGGAACGTGCTTCACCGCGTCGAGTCTGAATCCGTCAGGACGAACGCGCTCGAAGCCACCTCCGGGACGAGTCCGTGAGGAACTTCGCGACGTCGTCACGCTCGGTGGCGAAGTCAGGCAGCCCGTGCACGTCGTAGGTCGTCAACTGCACGGGGTCGTTCCAGTCGGTGACGCCTCCGTGGTGATGAAACCACTCGGACCGCTGGCTCACGAGCGGCGCGTCGGGCCCGACGTGGTTGAGCACGATGTCGAGCACCAGCTTCATGCCGCGCTTGTGCAATTCGTCCGACAGCTTCGCGAGCTGCGCCTCGTCACCGAAGCGGGGCTCCACCGTCGACAAGTCCCACGTCCAGTAGCCGTGAAAGGCGCCGTAGCCGTGCCACTTCTCGGTGCGCATGCCGAACACGGGAGACAGCCACACCGTGTCGACGCCGAGCGACTGCAGCCAGTCGAGCTTCGAGAGCACGCCCTTCAAATCGCCGCCATGGAACGCGTGCGGATCTTTCGGGTCGATCTCGACGTCGTTGCTGCGATCGCCGTTCGCGAAACGATCGACCATCACGAAGTAGATCGACTTCGGCGCCTCACGCGCTCCCGTGGGCTGCGTCTTCGCGGGAGAGGCCGGCGGCGGCGCGGCCTTCGGAGCGCTGGTCGAGAGCAGCCCGTCGAGCAACACACCGAGCCGCGTCGCGATGTCGGTCGAGGCTGCGTTGATCGCCGCGCTCTGCTTCTCGTGGTCGTACTGGAGAATCACCGGCAGCTCGAAGGCATCACGCGTCTCGACGCCGTCGTTCTTCATCGCGGTGAGTGTCGACGCGACCTCCCAGCGATACCGGCCATCGAGCTGCGAGAAGAAGTGCACCCGCAGCTCCACCAGCAGGAAGTACGGCGAGTCGGGCTGGTGGTTCTTGAGCGCGACCTTGCGCGTGTCGGTGATGCGGCCGTCTTTGAGCACCTCGAGCGGCACTTCGACGACGCTGAGGTTGCGGCCCTCGAGCTCCTTCGCGATCGCTTCTTTCAGCGAGTCGGGCGCGGTGGTGGCGTCACCCGAGTAGGTCGGGTCGACGACGTACCCGACGAGAATCGGCGTGGCAGCGTCGAGGCGCTGACGCGGCACCTTCGGAATGCACGAGAGACACAGAAGCGCGACTGCGGCGAACACCCGGGCCGACATCAGAACCACCCTTCCGACTCGAGCGAGATGAGGTGATGCCACGCGATGGTCGAGCTCGGGCTGAACACGTTGAACTGATCGAGCCGCTCGGCGAACGCGTTGCCGAAGGCGGCGTGCATGGTGCTGTACTGAAAGCCGTAGAGCAGACGAATCGACGGCCGGTTGTAGATGCCGCGCCCCGTGGGGTTCAGCACCAGGCCCGTCTTCAGCTGCAGCGTGTTGCGCACGTTCTGATCGCCGAACTCGAGGCCGCGCGAATCAGGCAGACCGCCCGAGGAGCGGAAGATCGAATCGAACGACCCGCGGAAGAGGTTGCCGTTGATCGAGCGCTCCTGCGCGAGCGAGGTCTCGAGCAGCACGTGCACCACGCGCGTCAGGTAGAGCTGAAATCGCCCGACGACCGACATGTACTGCCGGTTCGCCTCGCTCGCGCTGATGGTGTCGGCGTAGTCGCGATCGGTGCCGTAGATGCCGGCCACCGCGAGATCGAGCCAGTCCTTCACGAGGTTCAGCTGCACCTCGTCGCCCAGCTGCATCACGTAGCGATCGCGCGTGAGGTCGGCCGTGTAGACCGTCACCGACTGGCCGTTCCACGAGTCAGAATAGAAGTTCTGCGGGTGCAGCCGCTGGTAGCGCGCGAAGAAGTTGTTCCAGCGCAGCGGGCCGAAGCCGCCGAAGCCGAGGTACCCGACCGCGCGCCAGCTCGTGTTCATCTGGCCCGCCTGCTGGGGCCGCTGGAACTGATCGAACATGCCGGGGTTCTCTTCGAGGTACCGGCGCAGCACCTCTTTGCGCAGGTAGTCCTCGTACCGAACGTTCGGCGTCACGTACGACGAGAAGCGGTTGCCTGCGATGAAGGGTTCGACGCCCACCTGCCCGCCGCCGCCGACCTCGAAGTGATCGTTCACGTGAACGCGAACGGCTCCGCCAGCGGTGAGAATCGGCACGTACTGTGCGCCACGCTGCGCGAAGCCCGAGTCACCGACCGTGAGCAACACGTCGAGGTGCTGGCTCTGGTAGCGGCCCGAGATGCCGATGGTGTCTTCGAACAGCTGCGCGGGACGGAAGTCGTAGAGGCCGAGATCGCCGAAGAAGAACTGCTGCGTGCCCAGCTGCCAGATGATGTTCGGCGCCAGAATGTTGCCGGCGCGCGCGTACAGCTGGCTCATGCGGAAGTTGTTCAGAAACCCGTTGAGCGGGTCGGCCGTCGACACCGTGCCGCCTTCGACACGGGCGTGCAGGCTGGCCCAGATGTCGGTCGTGCCCGGCGGAGCCTGCAGCAGATCGAGCTTCATCTCGAGCGCCGCGTAGGTGCCTTCGTTCATCAAGCGCCCGTGCAGGTTCCAGAAGCCGAGGCGGCCGTTGCCACCCTGGAAGTCGGGGCGCGCGCTGATGCGGTAATAGCCACCGGCGCTGAAGCGGCTGTCAGGAGCCTGCGCGAACGCAAACGCCGACAGCAGGAAGAAGCCAGCGAAGAGGGAACGATTCACGCACGAGGCGAGATAGCCCAGTGACGGAGGTTTTTCGCGGTTTCAGATTCGGTGCATCGCGGCGCGCAGACGCTCGATGGAGTCCATCAAGCGCACGTCGGGCTGCTCGAAGCGCAGGCCCATCGCGTCGGACGTCGCCCACATCACGCGGCCGAGCACTTCGATGGGCTCCCTGGCGGTCGGGAGCTCCATGCGCACCGGCACCAGCGTCATCAGCGAGAGCGGGTTCTTCGTCACCACGCACACGCCGCCTTCACTCACGTCACGCGCTTCGTCGGTGAGCCGAAGGCTGCTGCTCGACACCAACCGTACTGGAAAGGAGGCAGGCACCCGGCTGTGCCGCCGTGCCTGCGTGTAGCCCGGCCTCTTGCTCACGAAGATCTCGACGCTCATCGAATCGTCCTTCCCCCTTTGCGACGGGCGGTTTCTCGCGCAGGACGATCAGAAGCGCAAATCACAACGCGTCACTCGTTCGCTGACGTTCGCTGTGACTGTTTTCTTTCACCAGGTCACTTCGACTTGAGGATCACCATGCTCCGCGGC